>CAZYHW010000007.1:24410-35153 GCA_964647405.1 uncultured Prevotellamassilia sp. | reverse complement strand
AAAACCAGCCGGTTTGCAGGAACTGCGTTATGGGCAGTTCTTACAAACCGGCTTACTCGTTTTACGGGTCGGCTGACCGTTTTTTCTATCAGGCTGATGGGAAGGCGCGCCGCGGCTTGCGCTTCCCGTTCATTTCTGCGTCTCGACGATGTGCGTGGGAGGGAGTTCCGTGTTCCGGCGTTCGGTCTCCCGGACGACGGCCTCGGCGAGCTGGCGGAAGGCGAGGCCGGTCGCGGTGGCGGCATTGACGGCGGGCGGTTCGCCCGTGTCGCCGCTTTCGCAGATGCTCTGCACTATCGGTATCTGCGCCAGGAGGGGGACACCCAGCTCGGCGGCCAGCCGCTTGACACCCTCACGGCCGAAGAGGTAGTAGCGGTTCTGCGGGAGCTCGGCGGGCGTGAACCACGCCATGTTCTCGACCAGGCCGAGGATGGGGACGTTCACCTTTTCGTTGCGGTACATGTCGATTCCCTTGCGGGCGTCGGCCAGGGCCACGTCCTGCGGCGTGGAGACGATGACGGCTCCCGTGATGGCCAGCGTTTGCAGCAGGGTGAGGTGTATGTCGCTCGTGCCCGGCGGGGTGTCGATGACGAGGTAGTCGAGCGTGTCCCATGCGGCGTCGCCGATGAGCTGTTTGAGCGCGTTCGACGCCATTCCGCCCCGCCAGAGGGTGGCCGTGTCGGGATTGACGAAGAAGCCGATGGAGAGGATGCGCACGCCGTACTTCTCGGCGGGGATGATGATTTGGCGGCCGTCGCGCATCTCGCCGAACACCTGCACCTGTTCGAGGTGGAACATCTTGGGGACGGAGGGGCCGAAGATGTCGGCATCGAGCAGGCCGACGGCGTAGCCCGCCTGTGCCAGCGCGACGGCGAGGTTGGCGGCCACGGTGCTCTTGCCGACACCGCCCTTGCCCGAGCTGACGGCGATGACGTTCTTCACGCCGGGCAGCATCTTCCCGGGCTCGGGGCGTGCCTGCTGGATGGTCTTGACGTGGATGTCGACGCGGACGGCCTTGTCCACGTGGAGGTGGATGGCGGCCTCGGCGGCCTTGACCACCGACTTGATAAAGGGGTCGGTCGGCTTGTCGAAGATGAGCGAGAACGACACGTCCATGCCGTCGATGCGCAGGTCGTCCTCCACCATGCCGGCTTCGACGAGGTTCTTCCCGCTGCCGGGATAGCGCACCTGTCGGAGGGCATCGGTGATGAGTTGGGGGTATAAGGTCATGTTTTCGGGTGGATGAGTTATTTTGATTGGGTCAGTCCGGAACGTTTGCTCCGGTTGTAGCTGCGGTAGGGGTCGAGCTCTATCTCGATGTCGGGCTCGGCCAGCGTGCCGGTTCGGGGGAGGCGGAACTTCATGTACTTGATGGCTATGCCGCGTTCCAGCCACTGCTGTTCGTAATAGGTCTGTATGCCCAGTATTCGCTTGGTCTCCTCGTCGCCGTCGTCGGCCAGCACGGTGTGGTAGAGGTCGTCGCTCAGGAAGTCGACGGGCAGGCGGTTCACCTCGGCGACGTATTTCGTGTAGGTGAAGAGGAAGTTGCTGTCGGTCTTGACGTGTATGGTTCCGCCGTCGACGAGGAAACGCCTGTACCGTTCGAGGAAGAACGTCGAGGTGAGGCGTTTGCTCACCTTCTTCATCTGCGGGTCGCTGAACGTGAGCCAGAGCTCGTCCACCTCGTCGGGGGCGAAGAAACGGTCGATGAACTCGATGCGTGTGCGCAGGAAGCCGACGTTGGTCATGCCCTCGCGCAGGGACTCGGTGGCACCGGTCCACATCCTCGCCCCCTTGATGTCGACACCGATGAAGTTCTTGCCGGGGAAGAGGCGGCCGAGCCCTACGGTGTACTCGCCGCGCCCGCATCCAAGCTCGAGGACAATCGGGTTGTCGTTCTTGAAGAAGTCCTGCCGCCAGCGGCCCCTCAGGGGCGACGGCTTGACATCGCGCTCGTGTGCCGGGGCTTCGACCACGTGCGGGTAGGAAGCCATGTCGGCGAACTTTGCCAGTTTGTTTTTTGCCATTTCCTTTTGTCTTTCGGTCGTTCGCCCTCCACGGGGCGGCTGTGCAAAGGTGCGGGGGGCGCGGGCGGCGTTGCCCGTGCCGCCGCGCTCAATCTTGCTGCTCCTCCGCTTCGAGGAGGTCGCGGATTTCCTTGTCCACGGCGTACAGTTGTTCCTTGCACTGCTTGATGAGTTGTTGCGCCTCCCGCAGTGCCGGGGTCAGGCCGTCTATTCCGATTTCGTTGTTCTCGATGCGGCGCACGATGTCTTCGAGCCGTTGCATGGCGGCTTCGTAGGTCAGTTTCTTGGTGGCTGTCATGTGCTGTGTTGTTTCTGGGGCTGTGTGACGATGCTGCTGGCTGTTCCGTCGGCCAGCCGGGTCGTGATGGTGTCGCCCGGTCGCAGCTGCGTGGCCGAGGTGACCACGTGCCCGTCCTTGACCGTGATGCTGTATCCGCGGCGCAGTACGAGCACCGGGTCGGCCGCCTTGACCGTTTGTCCCATCACTTCGAGGCGGTGCATCCCGGCGGTCACTTTCTCGCGGGCGAGCCGCAGCAGGCGTTGCCTTTCCTTTTCCGTTTGCAGGTTATGGATGTTCCACTGGCGCGTGGCGGCGGCGACGGCGTGGTGGAGCAGGCGGTTCGCCCTTTCCTGTCCGCGCGAGGCGTAGAGGGCGAAGGCCTGGCTGAGCCGGTGCGTGGTTTGCGCGAAACGCCTTTTCTCCCCCTCCATCCGCTGCCGCGCGGCCTGGTGGAGCCGTTCCTCGTCCTGACGGAGGCGGGCGGCTTCCGCGTCCGCCTGACTGATGAGGTAGTCGGCCACCGCCGTCGGTGTTTTCAGCCGTTTGTAGGCCACGAGGTCTATGACGGTCTCGTCGCGGTCGTGTCCAATCCCGCTCAACACGGGCAGGGGGAACTGCGCCACGTTGTTGGCCAGGTCGTAGGTGTCGAAGCCGTGGAGGTCGCTGACGGCTCCTCCGCCGCGGATGACGGCCACGGCATCCCAGTCGTCGCGCGCGGCGGCTATCTCGTCGAGTGCGGCGATGAGGCTGCGCTCCGTCCGTTCGCCCTGCATGACGGCGGGGAAGAGGCGCGTCACGAAGCGGTAGGGCGAGGCTTTCAGCTGCTGGCAGAAGTCGCCGTATCCGGCGGCGGTCGGGCTCGACACGATGGCGATGCGCAGTGCGGGGCGCGGCCAGGGCAGTTCGCGGTTCAGGTCGGCCACGCCTTCCTTCGCGAGCTGTTCCAGTATCTCGCGGCGCTTGCGCCCTTGGTCGCCGAGGGTATAGGTGGGGTCGATGTCGGTGACGGTGAGCGAGTAGCCGGCGTATTCGTGGAAGTGCACGCCGACCTCCACCAGCACGGTCATGCCCGGGGCGAGCCGTTGGCCGGTGGCCTCTTCGAAGTCGCGGCGCAGCAGGGCGTAGGTGCTTCGCCAGATGTAGCCGTTGGCCCGCGCGACGAGCTTGTCGCTCTTCGGGTCTTTCTGCACGAAGACCAGGTAGCAGTTGCCGTTACTGTTCTCGCGCACCTCGCTCAGTTCCGCTTTCAGCCAGTAGCTCCTTTCCAGCGTGGCGTCGAGCACGGAGCGCACGAGGTTGTTCAGTTCGAAGAGGGTCAGGCTTTCCATCGCCGGTCAGTGCTTTTCGAGGAGCTGGTAGGCTTTCCACATGTCGGGGATGCCGTATCCGAACACGTTGTCGGGATGCGCGGCGTTGTCGCCCGACTGCCGCACGGCCTCGATGATTTCCACGGGTCTGCGGTCGGGGAAGGCCTGCCAGAGGCAAGCCACCAGGCCGCACAGGATGGGCGTGGAGAACGACGTGCCGTTTATCCGCCTGACGGAGCCGTCGATGTCGAAGACGGCGGCGTCCTGCCCCTGCGCCATCACGTCGGGCTTGATGCGCCCGTCGGCGGTGTTGCCCAGCGAGGAGAAGAGGGCGTTCTGCCTCATGCTGTCCACGGCTCCCACGGTCAGGATGTCGCGCGCGTCGGCCGGCACGCCGATTTTCTTCCACCGGTTGAGGGCCGCGTTGCCCGCGCTGTTGAGCAGGAGCAGTCCCCGGCTGGCCGCCAGCGAGGCCGACCGGCTGTTGAGGGCTGTCTGCCCGTCCAGCTCGCGGTAGGTGTGGTTCTCCGCCGGGTCGTCGAAGAGGTAATAGCCCAGCGAGCTGGTGATGATGTCCACGCCGAGGCTGTCCGCGTATTCCACGGCGGCGCACCAGTTGTCCTCCTCCACCATGTGCTCCGTGGGCGTGTCCTCGCTTTGGAGCAGGTAGAAGGAGGCTTCGGGGGCGGTGCCGACGAGCACGTAGGGCGACTGCGCCCCGATGCAGGAGAGTACCATCATGCCGTGCCAGTGGTCGTCGAAGAGGTTGGCCGACGGGTCGGAGAAGTTGCGCGTGCCGAGGATGCGGGTGTCTTTCAGGCCGGGCAGGATGTCGGCGTTGTGGAATCCCCCGTCGATGACGGCAATCGTCATGCCCTGCCCGCGCAGTCCGGCCTCGTGCAGGCGCAGCCCGTTGAGCATCTTGATTTGCCCGTAGGCCGCGCCGTAGTAGTTGTCGGTCGCCTCGGGTGTGGCGGTGACGAGGGTGTGGCGGTCGGTCGTATCGGGAGCGGCCACTGAGTCGGGGCGGGTGTAGACGCGGCGTATCTCCCTGACGTAGGGCAGCTCGACGAGGCTGTTGGCCAGCGTCGTGTCGCCCGTCTCGACGACGACCGTGTTGTTCCACTTGCTCATGTTGACCACGCGCACGCCTTTCTCCCTGAGGCCGTCCACGTAGGCGGGGTTCAGGGGCAGGTCGTATTCGTCCACTTTCAGTTTCAGTCGTTTCCGTCGGTCGATGGCTTTCTGCGAAAGGAACTCCTCCGGATGCTTGACGGAGTAGGGCGTGCCTTTCTTGTCGGTCAGGTAGACGCGGTATTTATAGAGGGGTGTGTCGAACCGGATGAAGTCCTGGGCCGAAGCCGTGGCGGCCACGAGCAGCAGGGCGATGAATGTGAGTTTCTTCATAGAGAGGTGTTACGGAATGGGTTGAATAGAGAATGTTCAGGCGGATGGTTCGGCGGTGTCGGGCGCGGCGATGTAGCCCCCGCCGACGAGGCGGTTGCCGAGGTAGAACACGGCGCTCTGCCCGGGCGTGACGGCACCGGCGGGCTCGTGCAGGTGGACGCGCAGTCGGCCGTCGGCCGTTTGTTCGCAGTGGCAGGGGACGGGCTTGCTCCGGTAGCGAATCCTGACGGTGAGCTCTTCGCTCCCCAGCAGTTCGGCGGTGTCCACGGCCTGCCATCCCTCGACGGTGAAGTCCGTCGTGAGCAGGTCGGCCTCGTCGCCGAGGGTCACCGTGTTCCTCTTCGCGTCGAGCCGCAGCACGTAGGCGGGCTTGCCGAGGGCGATGCCCAGTCCTTTCCGTTGTCCGATGGTGTAGAATGGCACGCCGGCGTGTTCGCCCAGCTTCTTTCCTTCCTTGTCCACGAACGACCCGCCGGCCGTGCGGGCGGCCAGGTCGGGGCATTGCTGCCGGAGGAAGTCGCGGTAGTCGCCTTCGACGAAGCACACCTCCATCGACTCTTTCGTGCTGGCCTGTGCGTCGAATCCCTTGCCGCGCAGGTAGTCGCGCACGGCGGGTTTCGTCATCCCGCCGAGGGGGAAGACGCAGCGTCCCAGCACCTCCTGCGACAGCCGCCAGAGGAAGTAGGACTGGTCCTTATGCCCGTCGTCGCCCATGAGGATGTAGGTGTGGCCGTTCAGCCGTTCCGTCTTGACGTAGTGGCCGGTTGCGATGAACGGACAGCCGAGCCGGTCGGCCCACTCGGCGAGTACGCGGAACTTGAACAGCGGGTTGCACTGCACGCAGGGGTTTGGCGTGCGCCCGGACAGGTATTCGTCGATGAAATGGCGCACCACGCCCTGCCGGAACGCTTCCCGTTCGTCGGCCACGTAGTGCGCGATGCCCATCCTCCCGGCCAGTTCGCGCGCGTCGGCGATGAAGCGGGGCAGGTCGCCGCCGGGCTCCATCTGCGAGGGCAGGTCCCACACGCGCATGGTCAGCCCCACGACCTCGTAGCCCGCGTCGCGGAGCATCAGGCAGGTGGCGGAGCTGTCCGTCCCGCCCGACATGCCGACAAGTACTTTTTTCGTCGTTGCCATATCTGTCCGCAAATATACGGTTTTTTGTCGAGGTCGCCGTGTCCGGCGGACAGTCCGTGGCGGCGGGGCAGTCGTGGGGACTACTTCATCCGCATGTGTTCGAAGTCCAGTGTCAGGCTGCCCGTCCGGCGCACGAAGGCGGCGGGGCGCGGCGTGTCGAGCGCGGTGCGCAGCTCGCGTGGCTGATAGGCGGCGGGCAGGTCGGCCGCGGGCGGCAGGGCGGGCAGTCCTTCGGCCATGCGGATGGGGCAGGTCGCGTCGGCGGTACGGAGCGACCCGTGGGGCGCGAGGGTGAGTGTGCCGTCGGCAAAGCGCACCTCGCCGGCGTGGCGGAGGAAGTCCATGCCCAGCCGGATGGAGCCCGACTTGCCCTTGACGAGGTTGACCACGAGGTTGCGCACGACGGCCTCGCCGACGCGCAGGCTGTCGATGATGCCCACTTTCATCCGGCTGCCCGTCCGGAGGTGTTTCCGTTTGAGGACGATGCGCACCCCTCTCCGCCTGGCCTCCCGCACGCTCATCGTGGTGGTGAAGTGGTCGAGGTCGACGGATGCCGTGGCTGCCCGCCCGTTCACCTCGACCGCATACGTGCCGTCGGCTTCCCCGGCGACGGTCGTGGGTGCGGCCAGCGCGAATGTCGGCGGCTGTTCGCCCGCGAGGGCTTGCAGGGTGAGCTTCTTGGCTTGGATTTCCCTGGTCATCCTCTCGCCCGTCCGCCCTTGGCGGGCTATTTCGTCGACGACGGCGGAGGCTTCGGCGTAGCGGCCGAGGTCTTCGAGCGCCTGCTCCTTACGCCGCAGGAAATAGAGCCGCACGGAGGCGTCGTAGCCGGGGTGGGCGAGCTGCGCGTCGAGCAGGCCGACGAGGGTGTCGGGGCGGTTCTTCCCGAGGAGGACGAGCAGGCGCGTCAGCTCCCGTTCGTCGTCGCTTTGGAGCAGGGAGAGCGACGCGGCGTTGCGTTCGAGGCCGAAGCCGTCGCGGCGGTTGAACCAGTCGGCCAGCGTGGGATGGCGGAACGGCGTGGCCGTGGGGCGGACAGCCGAGAGGCGCATGGCGGAGAAGTCGAGGACGAAACGGGTGCAGCTGCGCACGAGGCCGATGCCGAGCAGGCCGTCGTAGCCCGCCGCCCGCCCCGGGGTCAGCACGACGTAGGGGAGGCGCACCCGGCTGCCGCCCATGTCGAGCACGAAGTCCGCCGTGTCGGTCGCCGCTGCCGGGAACGCGGCTTCCGAGAGGATTTGGGCGGCTGCCCCGGTGTCGAGGCCGAAGAGGTGGTCGCGGCCGTCGTGGGCGGCGGCGAAGCGTATCTCCTGGTCGAGGAGGAAGAACTCCGTGCCCTGCCCGCCCGTGCGGGAGGGGGTGGGGAAGAGGAGCCTGTCCTTGGCGAACTCCACGCGCCCGAGGCGGCGCAGCTCGTTCAGCCCGAGGATGTTGGCCAGCGGCCGGCCCGCGGGTTCGCCGTCGCCGTCGTGGCGCACGAGGACGCAGACGTGGCGGATGCGGATGCCGCCGAGGTTGATTTCGTCGGCGAGGCCGGTCGATGCCGTCACCGGCCCGAAGAGCGTGGCCACCTCCACGGTGTCCGCGAGGGTCTGTACGCCGCAGGCCGCGGCGTCGGCTGCCGACAGGAGGGTGAACGGCATGCCCGTGTCGACGATTACGTCGGCGAGGCGGTGGCCGTTGAGCCCCAGCGTGGTCGTCAGCGGCCAGTCGTAGGAGGTCATGACGAACGGCGTGCCCCCGGGGCGTTCGACGCTCGTCGCGGGCTGTCCCGCCCAGGCCTGCGCGAGCAGGCGGTAGCGCGCAAGGCGGGCGTAGCCGTCGCCACAGTCACAGGCGCGGGCATAGCCCTCACAGAACGCGCCGAGGGCTTCCCATTCCCCGGCATAGGCCAGCTCGGCGGCGGTCAGGTCGAAGAGGCCGCGCGCCTCCTCGGTTTCGAGCGAGTCGGGGTATTCCGCGAAAAGCGCATTGGCCGCCCCGTGCAGCTCGTAGGGGCGGTTCGTCACCTCCGCCCGGGCGGCACGGAGGCGCAGGAGGGCATAGCGGTCGAGGCTCGCCGTGTCGGCATCGGCGAGCAGGCGGACGAGCTCCGCGTGGTCGTGGCGGTCGACGGCGGCGAGCAGGCGCGTCCGCACGCTCGCGGTGTCGGCATAGCGCAGTCCCTTGGCCTCGTAGCGGCGGAGGGCGTCGGCCACGGGCGATTGGAGTTCCGCGCGGTCGAGCGTGGCGAGCCGTTGGCGGCAGAAGCGGGCTGCCTCGGCATAACGCCCCAGGCGGCAGAGCGCGGCGGCCTTCTGCATGTCCCAGGCGGCGCGGTTGGCTTTCGGGATGTTGGGGGTGAAGAAGCGGGTGAGGCTGTCGATGCACTCGACCGTGCGTCGGTCGTCGCGGTCGTCCTGTGCCAGGGCAAGGTCGCAGGCCAGGCGGCACAGGGTGGAGAGCGAGTCGCGGTAGGTGGCGTAGAGGGGGCGGAGCGAACGTGCATCGCCCTGCATGGCCAGCCCGACGAGGTGCAGGCTGAGGCTGTCGGGGAGCGCGGCGCGGCTGCCGAGCGCGAGACAGGCGAGGAGGAAGAGGACGTAAAGGCGGTGGCGCATCGTGGAAAGAATAGGGACATGCGCGCGCATGTCGTTATTGTCGGACAAAAATGCCAAAAATGCCGGATTATCTCCCTGATTTTTCAGTTTTTAACGCCTTCCGCGCCGTGCGGTCGGGTGCGCGGCGGTCGGGCGGTGGCACGGCGCGGGGGATAGCGGCGGGGCAGTCCGGCGGATGGGAAGAGGGTTGCGGGCAGGGTCGCCGGGGCGGTGGGGACGGTCGGGCTGACGCTTCGGACGGGTCGGCGACCCGGTTCGCCCGTCCGGCTACCCGTGGCGGGCGGGTGCGCGGCGGTCGGGCGGGTCGGCTGTCGGGCAAAAAAATCCCTCCCCGGCGCAGGGTCGGGGAGGGCGTATCGTACTGGCGTATGGGCGGTTAACGCTCGATGTCCAGGCTGCTCGACCCTATCATCTGCCCGTCGCAGAAGATGTAGGCCGTGTAGCGTCCCTTGCTCAGGAACTCCTCGACGGGGACGTAGAGCGACACGCCGAGCTCCTGCCCCGTGTATTCCACAACCTTGGTGGCGGAGTATTCGAGCGAGCGGTTCTCGTAGGCGAACGTGCCCGATGCGTTGATGACCTCGTTGTTCGGCTTGGTCAGGCGCACGTAGACGTTGCGGTTGCCCGTCTCGGCGGTGACGTTGCGGGTGATGGAGAACGAGATGCTGAACCGCTTGATGTCCTTGCATCGCTTGGCGTTCTTGCCGTTCTTCTTCTGCGGTTCGATGGTGATGCCGGTGGCGTTGAGCTGCGCGGCGATGGCCACTTTCTCCGTCAGGTTCAGCCGCTCGGTGTTGAGCGAGGTGATGCGGTTGGTGGCCTCCGAGTAGCGCGTGCGTGCCTCGTCGCGTTCCTGGGTCAGGGTTTCGTTGAGGCGTTGGAGCGAGTCGACCTGGTAGATGTAGGTGCGCAGGACGGCGCGCACGGTGGCGAGTTCCTTTTTCAGGCGGGCTATCTCGGCGGCGTCGTTGCTGCGGACGCTTTTCAGCACGGCCAGCAGGCTGTCCGTGCGTTTCTGCTCGCGGTCGAGCTGAATCATGAGCGAGTCGTCGCGGATGGATTTTTTCAGCTCGTCATATTGCAGGGCGAACTGGGCGTATTCGTTCTCCATCTCCTTCTTGTCGAGCTCGGCCAGGGCGGCGAGGTCGGCGTTCTCCTGCTTCTGTTTCTCGTGTTGCCGGTAGAAGTAGAACAGTCCGCCGCCCAGCAAGAGTACAAGGACGGCCGCGACGATGATGATGATGGTCTCTTTTTTCTGCATGTCGTTTTTTCGGATAACGGGGGTTATGCTGATGCGGGCTGCGACTGCTTCCGTGCCTCGTAATCGGCGCGCACGTCTTCGTAGAAAGCAGCCTGCGTGGATTGCATGTAAGGAACGAGCCAGAGGAAGCCGATGCCCATTGTGAGGATGCACAAGAGCCCCCAGCCGATGAAGCTCAGGTGGAGGAGGAACAGCTGTCCCTTATGGCCGTACATCATTTCCCGGCTGAGGTGGATGGCTTTCACGTCCGACAGTTCCGGATGGTCGTGCAGGATATAGGGGAGCATTGCGTAGGCATAGCTCTTGATAATTCCTGGGATGACGAGCAGGAGTGTCCAAAGGTAAACGAGAATACCCATCCACAAGTAGGAGACAAAGATGCGAACGAAGTCATTGAACCCATCGAACAGGTTCTGTATGGCACATTCCTTGCCCCGGTAATTGTGCAGGAAGAGGATGGAGAATCCCCAAGCAAAGAGTGGCATGATCAGAAGACATATGGGAAACATGGATGCGACACCTATGATGATATCCGTGATGAGCGTAACACCCACGAATAAACCCCATTTGCCTTTAAGGGCATCGTAACCTGCTTGTCGGAGTTCGGAATAGGTTTTCATAGCTTCTTATTTTTATTTGGTCTGTCAAAGTGTGTCCTTACTTAGGGGCTGTCAATCCAGGACGGTGATCCAGCCGTGGATGTCCGGCTCGATGCCGTATTGGA
>CAZYHW010000007.1:8173-24310 GCA_964647405.1 uncultured Prevotellamassilia sp. | reverse complement strand
TGTCAATCCAGGACGGTGATCCAGCCGTGGATGTCCGGCTCGATGCCGTATTGGATGTTCCTTAGCTTCGTGTAGAGTTTCCGACAGATGGGACCCGGCTGCCCGTCCTTTGAAATCACGTAGCTCTTGTGGTTCTCCATGTCGTCGATGCGTGCGATGGGACTGATGACGGCGGCTGTCCCGCAGGCTCCCGCTTCCTCGAAGGTGGCCAGCTCTTCCTCCGGTATCTGCCGGCATTCTACCTTCATGCCCATGTCGAGTGCCAGCTGTTGGAGGCTGCGGTTCGTGATGGAGGGAAGGATGGACGTCGACTTGGGCGTGATGTACGTGTTGTCCTTTATGCCGAAGAAGTTGGCCGCCCCGCATTCGTCGATGTATTTCTTCTCTTTCGCGTCGAGATAAAATTCGCAGGAATAGCCCGCGTCGTGCGCCATCTTGTTGGCCCGCAGGCTGGCGGCGTAGTTTCCGCCCACCTTGTAGGTGCCCGTGCCGAGCGGGGCCGCCCGGTCGAACTCACGGATGATGACGTAGTTGTTCGCGGCAAAGCCTCCCTTGAAATAGGGGCCGACGGGGGTGACGAAGATCAGGAACAAGTATTCCTCGGCAGGGTGGACGCCCACTTGCGCGCCCGTCCCGATGAGCAGGGGACGGATGTAGAGGGCCGCGCCGCTCTCGTAGGGGGGCACGAACCGCTCGTTCAGCTTGATGACCCGCTTGGTCATCTCCACGAAGAGCTCCGTCGGCACTTCGGGCATGAGGATGCCGCGCGAGGTGCTCTGCAAGCGGGCGGCGTTGTCCTCGATGCGGAAGATGCGTATCTTCCCGTCGGGGCAGCGGAAAGCCTTTTGCCCCTCGAAGGCTTCCTGTCCGTAGTGCAGGCAGGTGGCCGCCATGTGTATGTTGATTGTCTCGGAAGAGCAGGCTTCGATTTCGCCCCATTTCCCGTCGCGGTAGTAGCAACGGACGTTATAGTCGGTGGGTATGTATCCGAAAGATAAGTTTCCCCAATCTATTTGTTCCATGTCTATTTAGGTTATATGATTGACAAAAAGAGTTTATAGCGCAAAATTACGTTTTTTTCTTTTATCGGATACAGGAGGCGGCAGTTGCATTTTGCTGCCGGTCGCTTTTTTTGCCGGATTCCCGTTTTGCGGGTCGCCGTCCCGTCCTGCGCATCCGGCTGACAGGCGAAACGGGGACACCGCCCGTCGTCACGCTCCGGCGACCTCTCCGCAGCCGCCATCCGTCGCCCGAAACGCAATGCAGGAGGCGGGGATGTCCCGTCTCCTGCACGCTTGCGCTTCTTCACGTCACCGGATTATTTCACGGCCTCGGCGTATTCTTCGTCCGTCACGGGGTCGAGCCAGGTGTTCACGTTGGTGGCCGGGTTGCACGTGATGGCCAGGTGCGAGAACCAGCTGTCGGGTGCTGCCCCGTGCCAGTGTACGACGTCGGGGGCGATCTCCACCACGTCGCCGGGCACGAGCCGCCGCGCGGGCTGACCTTTTTCCTGGTAATAGCCCACGCCGCCCACGGCGATGAGGAGCTGGCCGCCCGTGTGGCTGTGCCAGTTGTTGCGGCACGACGGTTCGAACGTCACGTTGGCCACCGGCACGTGCAGCGTGTCCATTCCCGTCAGCTGTGCCAGCCACGAGCGGCCGGTGAAATACTGTTGGTAGGCCGTGTTGGGCTCTCCCACGGGGAAGGCACTGATTTGCGGCACTTCCCCTTGCGTTTCTTCTGTTTCCATTTGTGCTTGCGTTTGTTTCTGGCAGCCGGTCGCGACGAGGGCGAGGGCGGCCAGTGCTGTCAGGAGTTGTTTTGCTTTCATCGTTTATTGTAGGCTAAGGGTTACGGTGACGTTCCCGTCTCCCAGGACGGCGAGCAGGCTTTCGCGCGTGGCGTTGTCGATTTTCCCCAAGCGGGTGAGCGGCCACGAGTTTGTGCCGTAGTAGATGACGAACTGGTTGCCCTGGTAGAGGATGAGGTCGCCCGGCGAGGTGTTCGTCGGCCTGTCGTTGCGGGGCAGGGTAGTGCCCAGCGGGCCTACCTTTTCCATGCCGGCGTAGTCGCGCATCGGGATGGTGATGTCGCCCTTCGCGAGCAAGTCCCGCAGGGCGCGTGCCGACGAGTTGTCGGCCAGTGTGGCCGTCCAGCGGTGGTCGCCGACTTTCAAGGTGATGGTGTTGTTCTCCATGGCTGTTCCGGTGTGTGGTGTGCCGCTTTGCCCCGCGCCGTCCCTGTGGGTGTCCGCGCAGGCTGTGGCGGCGGGCAGGAGCATGAGCAGGCCGGCCAGCAGGCGGAGCAGGCGGCTCCGTCCCGTCGCGGGCTTCGTCGTGTGGCGGGGGCTGTGCGGCTTCATGGCTTGTCCGTTCCGTTATTGCAAAGTTAGACCCTGCCGCCGCCCTTGCGATAAGACGCATTACGGAAAGGATTACCCTTTTTACGGATTGCCCCCGCAATTCCGGGGATGGGGCTTTGCGGCCTATTTCACGTAGGTCTTGCGCCCGTCGATGACGTAGACACCCGAGGGCATGTTGCCGCCGCTCGGGTTGAAGAGCCGTCCGTCGAGGTTGTAGACGCGGTCCTTGCTGCGGCGCGACGTGACCTGTTCGATGCCCGTGGCGGCCGCGCGCCTCTCGTAGAGCATGGGCATCAGCGCGTCGTCCTGCGCTTCGGCGAATGTCCCGTATGCGCCGCTGCCGGTGGCGAACTGGATGTATTTCCCCGTTGTCGTGTTCGTGATCATGGCTGTCCCGTCCGGCAGGATGGCCAGTGCCCAGACGCTTCCGGCTTCGGGCTCGGTGCTGACGTAGAGGTAGTCGTCGTCCGTGGCCGAGAGGAGGAAGCGGCCGTAGCCGTCCTGGATGGTGTAGCCCCCGTCGACCGCCGTAAAGGCGAACCCGTTGAACAGGTCGGCGACCTCGATGCGCGGGTCGGCGACCAGTTCGTCGGGATAGAGCCACCCGTAGTCGTAACCGGCGTTCAGCGTCCGCGCCACGTACAGGGCGAAGCCGTCGCCGGCGGCTATCGCATACGTCTTGCCGCTTTCCACGTCCGTCGTCCGGGCGTAGTAGGCATAGGTGGTGACGTTCAGCGTGTAGTCGTCGGTGGCCGCCTCGTAGGCCGCCGTCGCCTCGGCCGTGGCGGTGATGGTGACCGTCCCGGTGGCGAGGAGGAGGGTCGCGCCCGTCGTCTCGTCCACGTCGGCTATGTCGGGGTCGGAACTGGCGTAGGTAATCCGCCCGTTGGTCGTGCTGGTCAGGGCGGGCGGAGCGTAGTCCATTTCGAGGTCGGCGGTCACCTCGTCCACGGCGAAGCCGAACGTCGGCACGCTCCGCCCGTCCTCCCGCTCGAAGAGCAGGGGCATCCGTCCGCCCTCCTGCGCCCCGTCGAACGCCCCGTATGCGTCCCGCTCCGGGAGGTACAGGAGGCGTTTCCCCGTCGCCGTGTCCGTGATGGAGAACGTCCCGTCCGCCTGCGCCTCGACGCGCCACAGGCCGCCAGCGGTGAGTTCGTAGCCGACGTTGAGCGTCGCGTCGTCCGCACTCGCGCAGAGGAAGCGGCCATATCCGTCCTGGATGGCATAGATGCCCTCGTCGGTGGCCGTCAGGGTGAAGCCGCAGCGCAGGTCGGCGGCCTCGAAAATCATGTCGTCGCCGGTGGCCTCGGCGCGCAGCCAGCCGTAGGTGTCGTTCGCCCCCACCGTCTGCGCCATGTGCAGCGTTGTGCCGTCGGTGGCGGCGAGTGCGTAGGTCTTCCCGCTCTCGACGGTCTCCGTCCGGGTGTATGCGGAGACCGTCGTGACGTGCAGCGTGTAGCGCGCCGTCGCCTCCGTGAACGCCGCCGTCGCTTCGGCCTTGGCGGTTATGGTGACCGTCCCGGGAGCGACGAGGCTGACCGCGCCCGTCGCGCTGTCGACGCTGGCCACGGCGGGGTCGGAACTGGCGTAGCTGACCGCCCCGTCGGTCGTGCCGGCCGGTGCGGGCGGCGTGAAGGCTTTGTAGAGATCCGCCGTCACCTCCTGCACGACGAAACCGAACGACGGGACGACCCGTCCGCCGACTTCCTCGTAGAGACAGGGAAGCGCGCCGCCCTCCTGCGCCTCGGCATAGGCCCCGTAGGAGCTGTAAGCCGCGCTGAACTGGATATAGTCGCCCGTCACGGCGTTCGCGATGCGGAAAGTCCCGTCCGCCTGCGCCTCGGCGCGCCATGTGCAGCTGTCCGTCGCCGTCGGGCCGACGTTGAAGGAGTTATAGCTCCCGCTCATGTAGAGGTAGCGCCCGTAGCTGTCCTGTATGGTGTATCCGTCCGCCGTCTCCGTCAGGGTGAAGGCGTTCCCGGTGTCTGCCGTGCGCAGGATGCCGTCCGCGTCGGGCGGCGCGGGCGTTTCCGCGTAGAGGTAGCCGTAGGTGTAGCCCTCGCCCACGGGCGTGGCCACGTAACAGCGTTCCCCGGTCTCCACGACGAGCAGGTAGCGTCGGCCGCTGGCGATGGCCGTCGCCTTCCGGAAGGCGGGCGTGGCAGGGTCGTCGTCGGCAGTGGCCGGCGTGG
This sequence comes from uncultured Prevotellamassilia sp., assembly GCA_964647405.1. Classification (GTDB taxonomy): domain Bacteria; phylum Bacteroidota; class Bacteroidia; order Bacteroidales; family Bacteroidaceae; genus Alloprevotella. The sequence continues at coordinate 19,756 of CAZYHW010000007.1, read as the reverse complement.
CGGTAGCCGGGGACGGCACGCCCGCGAGGCAGGCCGTGAGGACGAGGATGAGGCTTCGTGCGATGGTCTTCATTCGTCAGGGTTTATGGGTGTCGCCCGGTGCTCCGTCGGGCGGGGAATCTCCCTCCGTCGGCACGGGTCGGCTCGTATGCTTTCCCGGTCACAAAGATAGGCTTTTCCGGCCACAGGCGGGAAATCCCGTGGCCGAAATCGCCGGGCGGCGGGTCGCCTGCCCGTCGTGCGCATCCGGCGACTGCTTTGACGGGAACGGCGACCAGTCGCGCCGGGTCGGCGACTCCTTCGGCGCGGCCACCGGCGCACAAAACCTGTCGGAAATTTTGTCTTTCCGGAATGAAGCCTTAATTTGCCGCATCAAACCAGAAAAACACACAGAAACATGAAGTACGTCATCGTGGGCGGCGTGGCCGGGGGTGCCACGGCGGCCGCCCGGCTGAGAAGACTGGACGAGGCAGGCGAAATCGTCCTGCTCGAACGTGGCGCGCACATCTCGTATGCCAACTGCGGCCTGCCTTATTATATCGGCGGGGTCATCGACAGCCGCGACCGGCTGCTCCTGCAAACGCCCGCGTCGTTCGGGCAGCGTTACCGGGTGGATGTCCGCGTGTGCCACGAAGCCGTCGCGCTCAACACGACGACCCGCACGCTGAAAGTGCGGACGGCGGAGGGGGCGACGTATGAGGAACGCTATGACCGGCTGCTCCTCTCGCCCGGTGCCGAACCGGTCGTCCCGCCCATAGAGGGCCTCGGCACGGAGGGCGTTTTCACGCTGCGCAACGTGGCCGATACGGAACGCCTCAAAGCCTACATGGCCGCCCGCAGCGTGGAGCGTGCCGTCGTGGTCGGTGCCGGTTTCATCGGGCTGGAAATGGCGGAGAACCTCGTGCGCGCCGGTGTCGGCGTGACGCTCGTCGAGTTGGCCGACCAGGTGATGCCGCCGCTCGACTTCTCGATGGCGGCTCCCGTGGCGCACCACCTGCGGGCGAAGGGTGTCGACCTGCGCCTCGGCGAGGCCGTCGAGGCCGTCCGGCGCGACGTGGGCGGGCTGCGGGTCGTCTTCCACGGCGGCGCGTCCGTCCGCACCGACCTCGTGCTGCTCTGCGTCGGCGTGCGCCCCGCCACGGCCTTGGCGCGGGAAGCCGGACTGCGCATCGGCGCGGCGGGCGGCATCTGGGTGGACGACACGCTGGCCACCTCGGCTCCCGGCGTGTATGCCGTGGGCGACGCCATCGAGTTCCCCCATCCCCTCACGGGCAGGCCGTGGCTGAACTTCCTGGCCGGGCCCGCCAACCGGCAGGCACGCATCGCCGCCGACAACATGGCGCGGGGCGAGGGGGAGCGGTACGAAGGCTCCGTCGGCACGTCGATAGCCAAGGTGTTCGACCTGACGGTGGCCTCGACCGGACTGTCGGCCAAGCGGTTGCGGCGCGAAGGCATGGACTTCCGCGTGTCGGTGACCCACTCGGCCTCGCACGCCGGATACTACCCCGGGTCGCAGCTCCTGACGCTCAAACTGACCTTCGACCCCGCTTCGGGCCGCCTCTACGGGGCGCAGTGTGTCGGCGCGGAGGGCGTGGACAAGCGCATCGACCAGCTGGCCTGGCTCATCAAGCACGGGGCGACCGTCCGCGACCTCACGACAGCCGAGCACGCCTATGCGCCTCCCTACTCGTCGGCCAAGGACCCCGTGGCCATCGCAGGATATGTCGCCTCGAACATCGTCAGCGGCGACATGCCCGCCCTGACGTGGCGCGAGCTGCTGGCCGAACGCGACCGCCTCGTCCTTGTCGACGTGCGCACGCCCGGGGAATACGCCCGCGGCACGATAGAGGGCGCGGTGAACATCCCACTCGACAGCCTGCGCGGGCGGATGGACGAAGTGCCGCGCGACCGTCCCGTGGCCGTGTTCTGCGCCGTCGGGATGCGTGGCTACGTGGCCGTGCGCATCCTCATGGGAAGCGGGTTCAAGAATGTGCGTAACCTGACAGGGGGCTACCGTACCTTTTCCGTCGCGACGGGTCGCCTGCCATGATCACCGCCTCGCCGGACAGGCGGAAGCGGACGGCTGACGCTCCCACGCGGTAGCCGTCCGCCGGTGAGGCATAGGGTTAAGATTCGGAAAAGGAGAGGCGGAACTGCTTGGGCGACTGCCCAAGGTAGCGGCGGACAAACTTGCCGAAGAACGAGATGTTCGGGAAGTTGAGCTCGTTGGTGATTTCCTTGATGCTCTTGCGCGTGTAGCGGAGCAGGTAGGCAGTGTCCGCGATGATGTAACGGCGGATGATGGTCGACGCGGTCTCCCCCGAGACATCCTTGATGATGGACGAGAGGTACTTGGGGGTGACGTGGAGCTGCCCGGCATACCAGGCGACGCTGCGCGGGCGGGGATAGGTGTTGCTGATGAGGCTGATGAAGTCGTGGAACATGCGTTCGCCCGAGGTGTAGCTGGCGGTCGTCACGTCGATGGGGCGTTTCACCGTGGCCTGGAAGTCGTGGAAGAAGGCTTTCAGCAGCGCGTCGGCCAGCTTGTGCGCGTCCGTGCCCTTGTGGTAGGTGAGCCGGCTGATGAGCAGGTTATAGTACATCGAGTAGAGGTCGTTTTCTTCCTTGTTGAGGACAATCACGGGGTGGCGGTCGAGGAAGAGGCGGACGTTCCAGTCGCTTCCGAACATCATGGACAGCCATTCGGAGTAGTCGCGGGAGATGACGATGCCCTGCATGTCGAAGTCGGGGCTCATTTCGAGGCTTTCGAAAATGCATTCGGGCGAGCAGATGAGCAGGTTGTGCTCCTTGACGGAATGTTCCAGCCCGTTGATGCACAGTCTCGCCGTCCCCTGCGTGCAGAGTGTCATGATGGAAAGGCCGAGCCGTAGGCCCCTGGCGGGCGGAATGGTGTGCATTTTCCCGATGAGGGCTATCCGTCCGTCGTTGTAGGCCACGTTGAACAAGGATTCGACGTTTTCCAGGGTGTGGTGTAGTAACGGTTGTGTCATGGCGGGTGATTTCGGGAAAGCAAATGTACGGAAAATCCACCCGTGGGAGCAGGTGGATTTTCCGTAATTAATGGCCGCTTTTTCGGATTTCTTGTCTGTTTTTCGCCTCTGCGAGAACAGTTTACCAGAATCGGTTGTGCGTTTCGTCGTAGGTAAAGCCCGCTTCGGCCAGCCGCTCTTTCAGCTGGCCTTCCTCGACGTTCATGTCGTCGCAAAGGGCGTCGAGCGAGGCATAGTCGTCGCGCAGTTTCATGTTGACGACGCTGAGCAGCATCACGGGGTCTTGTGGGAGTTCGTTCATGGCTGGGGAGTTTCTGTCGTGGCTTGTTTGCGGAAAAAGGAGAAGTTCACGCTGCCGTAGGCGCGGTGCTCGACGAAGCAGGGGTGGTCGTCGAACTTGTGGGTCTTCCCATGTTCGAGGACGAACAGGCCGTCGTCGGCAAGGATGCCCGACGACATCACGCGGTCGGGCAGTTCGGGAAGGACGGGCAGGGCGTAGGGCGGGTCGGCAAAGACGAGGCCGAAACGTTCGCGGCACCGCGTGATGAAGCGCAGCGCGTCCGTGTGGGCCACGACGGCGTTGCGCTCGCCGAGCTGGCGGAGCACCGACGCGATAAAGGCGCAGTGGCTGCCTTCGAGCTCGACCGCCACCACGCGGGGGCAGCCCCGCGAGAGGAGTTCGAGGGTGATGCTGCCCGTCCCGGCGAAGAGGTCGAGCGCCGTGGTCTGCTCGAAGTCGACCTCGGCGCGCAGCACGTTGAAAAGGTTTTCCTTGGCGAAGTCCGTCGTAGGCCGGGCTTTGAAGGAGGCCGGCAGGGAGAAGCGTCGGCCTTTGTATTTTCCGGTGATTACTCTCATGGGGATGTGTGTGGGTCGGTTCAGTGGAGCCCGGCAAGGAAGCAGGCCATGTCGTAGGGCACTTGCTCCGTGCGCGCGGCGGGGTGGCGGTTGAACTCGGCCGACGGGTTGACGGGGTTGACCTGCCTGACGTAGGGTCGCAGGGCATGGATGGCGGCCTCGCGGGCTTCCGGCCTGCCGACGACGTAGAACGGGTCGGCCTTCACGTCGAGGCCGAGCTTGCGGGCCATGTTGAGGGCGAAGTAGACGGTGTCCGCCGTGTCGCGGACGGAGTAGCTGTTGCTCATGAGCAGGCGGCCGTTGTCGTAGGCGGCCAGGTGGGTCGTCCCTCCGTCGAGGTAGACGAAGAGTCGCTTGCCTCCTGTCCGGCTCCGCTCGGCGAAGTGGCGCAGCACGGGGGTGAGGGCGGCCACGTAGCGCACGGAGGCGAACGACTCGTTCAGGATGCGCACCAGGGGGCGGCGCAGGGCGAAGAGCAGGACGGCGTTGTCGGCGGGCAGGGTGTCGTAGAACACTTCGAGGTCGCCCTCCCCGGGGCAGCAATAGCCGTAGACGGCCTCGCAGTCCTCCTCGTGGAAGTAGGCGAGGGGCATGAGCGTGGTGGGGCAGCCGGCCACGAGCACCAGCGCGTCGGTCGAGGCGTTGTCGCCGGGCACCGTGTCGAGGGCGTTGTGCAGGTTGACGGCCATCGAGGCGGCCGGCGAGGCTTCGTAGGCATAGTAGGAGAAGCTCTCGGGCTGCCGGGCATCGTAGTGGGCGAAGGCGATGCCGTCGCCCAGGCGGACGAAGAGGCGGTCGCGGCGCGGCGGGCGCGGGGAGGAGGCGTCGGGCGGGGTCATTTCTCGGTTTTTGAAGTGCGGAATATGCCGCTGCGGCCGGCCAGCCGGGGGATGGCGAAGCGTCCCAGCAGGGCGGCGAGGAACACTCCGATGCAGTTGGCCGCGAAGTCGAGCCAATCGCCGGTGCGCGTCGTCGTGGCGTAGGCCTGGAGCAGCTCTATGAGGCCGCTCATGGCGACGGGGAAGGCGACGAGCCACCGCAGGATGAAGCGGCTGTCGACCCGGCGGTGCGTCCGCAGGTATTCGAACCAGAAGATGCTGCATGTGCCGAGGTACATGGCCACGTGGACCCACTTGTCGATGAGGGGCACGTCATTGAGCCGCGTCTTGGGTGCGCCGAAAAGGAAGCACAAGTACCAGATGGTGGCGATGCAGAGGAGCGTCAGCGGGTAGTGTTTGATGATGGATTTGGATCGTGACATTGTGTGGGGGGATTATGAGTGTACTGTCCGGCGACCTGGCCGACCTATCGGGCGGCTGGCCATTCGAGGTCGGCGACTGCTTCGGCCGCCCCGGCGAAGGCAGGCCACGGGGGCAGCGCGGGCAGGGGCGCCACGGCGCGCACGGTGGCGTGGGTGACGGGGTGTTCGAACTCGATGCTGCGGGCGTGGAGGCAGATGCTCCCGTCGGGGTTCGAGCGCGGCGCGCCGTATTTCAGGTCGCCCTTGATGGGGCAGCCGATGGCGGCCAGCTGGCAGCGGATTTGGTGATGCCGCCCCGTGTGCAGGCGCACGGCCAGCAGGGCGTAGCGTTCGGAGCGGGCGACGAGGCGGTAGTCGAGCACGGCCTGCTTGCTGCCCTTCGTCTCTTCCGTGCGGACGAACGACTTGTTGAGCCGCTCGTTGCGCACCAGCCAGTGGGTGAGCCTGCCGCTCTCGGGCTTCGGCGGCCGGGCGACCACGGCGAGGTAGGTTTTCCTGACCCGTCCTTCGCGGAACATGTCGTTGAGGCGGGCGAGGGCTTTGCTCGTGCGGGCGAAGACGACGAGGCCGCTCACGGGGCGGTCGAGCCTGTGCACGACACCGAGGAACACGCGCCCCGGCTTGGCGTAGCGTTCCTTGATGTAGGCTTTCACGCTGTCGGCCAGTGTGGCGTCGCCCGTCTTGTCGCCCTGTACGATTTCGCCGGGCTGCTTGTCGACGATGATGAGGTGGTTGTCTTCGTAAACGACGTGCATCTGTGTTCGCGTGGGGGAGGATTCCTGACGGCGGCCGGCGTGTCCGGGACGGCGTGGTCTGTCCGCGCTGCCCGTGCCACGCCGGCCGGTCTGTCTGCGGGTGTCCGCGGTTTACATGTTCATGCCGCCGTCGACCTGGATGACCTGTCCCGAGATGTAGCTCGACAGGTCGGAGGCGAGGAAGAGGGCGCAGTTGGCGATGTCCTCCACCTTACCGCCGCGGCGGAGGGGAATATGGCTGGTCCACTCCTTGCGCACGTCCTCGGGGAGGGCATCCGTCATGGCCGTCTCGATGAATCCCGGCGCGATGGCGTTGGCGCGTATGCCGCGCGAGCCCATCTCCTGCGCGATGCTCTTGGCCAGGGCTATCAGTCCGGCTTTCGAGGCGGCGTAGTTGCTCTGCCCGGCGTTGCCGTGTACGCCGACGACGCTGGCCATGTTGATGATCGAGCCGCTGCGCTGGCGCATCATGATAGGCGTGCAGGCGTGGATGAAGTTGAAAGCGGATTTCAGGTTGACGTTGATGACGGCATCCCACTGCTGTTCGGTCATGCGCATCATCAGTCCGTCTTTCGTGATGCCGGCGTTGTTGACGAGGATGTCGATCGAGCCGAACTCTTCCTTTATCTTGCCGACCACCTCGGCGGTTTGGGCGAAGTCGGCGGCGTTCGAGGCGTAGGCGACGCACTTCACGCCTTTCGCGGCTATCTCGGCCTCCGTGGCTTTCCCGTTCTCGTCAATGACGAGGTCGGTGAAGGCGATCTGCGCGCCCTCTTCGGCGAATTTCAGTGCGATGGCCTTGCCGATGCCGCGTGCGGCTCCCGTGATCAAGGCGGTCTTTCCGGTTAAAAGTCCCATGTCTTACGTTTTTAGTTATGTTTGTTTATGCTTATCGGTTTGGTGCCATGCCCAGTGTGCGGCAGACGAGGGTCGCCACGATGGGTCGGCTGTCGGCCTCGGAGATGCCGCCGCCGAGCCGCCCGTAGATGTAGGGCACTTCGAGCCCCTTGACGGCGTAGTGGAGGATGTCGGCGACGAGTTCCACGTTGTCGATGCGGAACTTTGCGCTGCGGCAGCCCTCGGTGAGCACCTTGCGGTAGAGTTCGCGCTCGTCGTGGTCGAGTGCCTTGCGCGCCTGCTCCACCCGCCAGATGTTGCGGAAGAACTCGGCGCGCAGGGTGCCGTTGCGGGTCACCGTCTCCTTGATGAGGCGCAAGTGGGTGTAGATGAGGCGCAACACCTTCTGCTCCGGCGAGATGTCCATGGCGACCACTTCGTCGAGCTTCTCCGAGAGCAGCTCGAGCTCCCCGGCGATGACGGCGTCGTAGATGTCCTCCTTGTTCTTGAAATAGGTGTAGAGGGTGCGCCGTCCCTTGCCCGAAGCCTGCGCGATGTCGTTCATCGTGGTGGCTTCGAAGCCTTTCTGGGCGAAGAGGCGTTGTGCGGTTCTAACCAGCGTCTGGCGGGTCTTGGTGATTGACATATTTGGATATATGTGTCGCGCAAGAGGGTATGAGCGTGTGGCACATCGGCGCGCTTCGCAGCCGGATGCCGTGCAAAGTTACCGTTTTCCGGCCGAAGGAGCAAGCGGCCCGTCGATTTAGGTCGGCTTTCCGTCCGACCTGTCGGCGGAGTACGCGGCACGTGCCGGCGACCCGTGCCGTCGGGCGTGGCGACCCGTCGGCGGTCAGAAGTCGAAGCGTTCGAGCTTCATCTGCCCGAGGCGTTCGATTTCGCCGACGTACTTGGCGAAGTGTGCCGAGGCGGAGTGCGCGTCGAGCGACGGCGCGTCGGCCCACGTCTCGCAGATGAGGAGCACGTCGGGGCGTGTGCTGCTCTCGAAGATGTCGTAGGCGACGCAGCCCGCGTCGTCGAGCGAGCAGGCGGTGAGTGCCTTGGCCGCGTCGATGGCGGCGGCGCGGTTCTCCGCACTGACTTGTATGAATACGTTCAGGCGTATCATGGTCGTATGTATCGTGTCTTGCTTAATGTGCTTTTCCTGTCCCCGGGTGGTCAGAAGAGGTAGGCCACCTGTATCTGCCACGTGTTGGCCTTCACTTTGATGTCGTAGTCCTCGTTTGTGCTCTTGGCCCAGTTGCCGAGGGCGAAGTTGTAGCCCGCTCCCACTTGCAGGTGGCTGAGCAGCGTGACGCCGAGGCCGACGTTCCACGTCACGTTGGCATCCTTCATGGAGATGTCCATGTCCTTGAAAATGCTCTTGTCGCAGTTGAAGCCGAACTGCGGGCCGGTGGCGATGTAGGCCGAGAGGAGGGAGCTGAAACCGACGGTGTATTTGAGGTTGATGGGCACCTCGATGCTCTTGTAGGTCTGGCTGATTCCGTCCTCGCTGCTCAGGTTCAGGCGGCGTTGGGAGTACTGCACGGAAGCGTCGACGCCCAGCCCGATGAGCGGGATGGTGAATTCGGCTTTCGGGCCGACGTACCAGCCGCAGCGGTTGTCGGAGCTGAACGTGCTCTTAGCCCCTCCGGAGAAGGACATCTTGCTGAGGTTCAATCCGCCGACGAGTCCGAATTTCAGGCTGGCCGAGGCGGGCGTGGCCCATGCGAGGCTGAGCAGCAGGCCGAGGGAGAGGATGATTCTTTTCAGTTTCATAGTGTGTTATAGGTTTTGGTGATGAAATTTCCGGTCGGTGTGCGCGTCACCAGAGGAACGTGCGTATGAGCCAGTAGGCGGCGATGCCCGCGACGTAGCCGGCGAAGGCTATCCACGTGATGTGCCGCAGGTACCAGCCGAAGGATATCTTTTCGAGCCCCATGACGACCACGCCTGCCGCGCTGCCGATGATGAGCATACTGCCGCCCACCCCGGCGCAGTAGGCCAGCAGTTGCCAGAAGATGCCGTCCTGCACGAAGTTGGCCAGCGACGGGTCGGCCAGGGCGGCCGCCGCGGGCACGATGTCGTACATGCCCATGCAGCCCGCCACAAGGGGAACGTTGTCCACGATGGAGGAGACGATGCCGATGACCCCCGTGACGAGGTAGGCGTTATGCCCCGACACGCCGTCGATCCAGGAGCCGAAGGAGGCGAGCACGCCGGTCTCTTGCAGCGTGGCGACGGTCATGAGGATGCCCAGGAAGAAGAAGATGGTCGAGAAGTCGATGCGTGCGAGCAACTGGCCGACCCGTTGCCGCGTGGTCGTCTCCGTATGGGCGGCGGCGCGGTAGAAGATTTCCGTCATCGTCCACAGCAGGGACAGCACGAGCAGGATGCCCATGAAGGGAGGCAGGTCGGTGAGGAAGCGGAATATGGGCACGAACACGAGGCCGCCGACCCCCACCCAGAAGACGGCTTTCCGCTGGCGCGCATTCAGGTCGAAGTGGCGCACCTCGGCGTCGCCCTCCACCGGGGCGAGCTTCCCGCGCAGCTTCGTCTGGAACAGGAGCGCGGGGATGACGATGGAGACGAGCGAGGGGATGAGTATTTCCTTCATTACGCCCAGTGTCGAGACGTGGCCGCCGATCCAGAGCATGATGGTCGTCACGTCGCCGATGGGGGAGAAGGCTCCGCCCGCGTTGGCCGCCAGGATGACGAGCGAGGCGTAGAGGATGCGGTCGGTGCGGTCGGCCACGAGCTTGCGCAGCACCATGACCATGACGATGCTCGTGGTCATGTTGTCGAGCAGGGCCGAGAGGAAAAACGTCATGAAAGCGATGCGCCAGAGCAGGGCGCGCTTGCTCGTCGTGTAGAGCCGGGTGCGCACGAACTCGAAGCCGCCGTGGGAGTCGATTACCTCGACGATGGTCATCGCCCCGAGCAGGAAGACGATGATTTCGCACGTGTCGCCGAGGTGTTCGAGCAGCAGGTGGTCGCTGGCGAACTGCCGCGCCGCCGCCACGGCCGAACCGTCGGCGAGGGCGTTGAGGTAGGGCGCGAAGTCGGCGGCGTGGAGCGCCTCGACGTAGGGGAGGCAGCCCGTCATGTAGAGCACCCAGCACGCCACGCACATGAGCAGCGCGACGGCGGCCTTGTTGATTTTCAGTCCTGCCTCGAAGGCGATGCACGCGTAGCCGAGGATGAATACGGCCACTATGGCGATGGTCAGCATTGTCGTTTCTCCTTGTATAAAATCTGTCCGGATGCAAAGAAAGTCAAAAAAGGGGAATGATGCAAGCAGGGCGGGCGAATTTTTCGTCCGGCTGACCGTCGCGACGACCCGGCTGACCGTCGCGCCGGGTCGCCCGCCGGGATTGCGCCGCGAGATTTGCCGCCCACGGCCTCGCCGGTCTCGTTTCTTTTCCGTAGCTTTGCCTGTACGAAACATCATGATAGACAGGGAAACCATCAACCGGATTATGGCCGCCGCCGACATCGTGGACGTGGTGAGCGAGTTCGTCACCCTCCGCAAGGCGGGCGTGAACTACAAGGGGCTGTGCCCGTTCCACGACGAGCGCACGCCGAGCTTCGTCGTGTCGCCCTCGAAGCAGTTCTGCAAGTGTTTCAGCTGCGGCAAGGGCGGCAACGTCGTGCATTTCATCATGGAGCACGAGCAGATGACCTATCCCGAGGCACTGAAATGGCTGGGCCGCCGCTACGGCATAGAGGTGAAGGAGAAGGAGCTCACCGCCGAGGAGAAGCGGGCGCAGACGGAGCGCGAGAGCCTCTTCATCCTCAACGAGTGGGCGCGCGACTATTTCACCGACGTGCTCACGGGCCATCCCGAAGGGCAGGCCGTGGGCATGGCCTACTTCCGCCAGCGGGGCTTCCGCGACGACATCATCCGCAAGTTCCAGCTCGGCTTCTCCCTGCCCGCCCGCGACGCCCTGGCGCGCGCCGCCACGGAGAAAGGGTTCCGCCGGGAATACCTCGTGCAGACCGGCCTCTGCTTCGAGACGGACAACGGCCGCCTGCTCGACCGCTACCACGGCCGCGTCATCTTCCCCGTGCACACGGTGTCGGGCAAGGTGGTGGCCTTCGGAGGCCGCGTCATGTCGACGGGCGAGAAGGTGGCGAAATACATCAACTCGCCCGAGTCGTCCATCTACCACAAGAGCGACGAGCTCTACGGCCTCTACCTGGCCAAGCACGCCATCGTCCGGCAGGGACGCTGCTTCCTCGTCGAGGGCTACACCGACGTCATCTCGATGCACCAGAGCGGTGTGGAGAACGTCGTGGCCTCGTCGGGCACGTCGCTCACCGAGGGGCAGATACGCCTCATCCGCCGCTTCACGGAGAACGTCACCGTGCTCTACGACGGCGACATGGCGGGCATCAAGGCGAGCCTGCGCGGCATCGACATGCTCCTGCGCGAGGGGCTCAACATCAAGGTGCTCCTCCTGCCCGACGGCGACGACCCCGACAGCTTCGCCCGCAAGCACACGGCGGCCGAGTTCCAGGAATACATCGACCGGCACCAGGTGGACTTCATCCGCTTCAAGGCGAACCTGCTCCTGGCCGACTGCGGCGACGACCCCGTCCGCCGCGCGTCGCTCGTGACGGACATCGTGCGGAGCATCTCCGTCATACCCGACCCCATCGTGCGGCAGATGTACGTGAGGGAATGCGCCTCCATGCTCGAGGTCGACGAGCGGCTCATCGTCGATGCCGTGGCGCGCAACCGCCGCGACGCGCGCGAGCAACGCCTGCGGGCGGCGGAGCGGAAGGAGGGCGCGCCCGTCCCGCAGGCCGCGCCGGGACAGCCGACCCCTGCCGCGCAGTCCGCCGACGAGGCAGCCGCCGT
>CAZYHW010000007.1:0-8073 GCA_964647405.1 uncultured Prevotellamassilia sp. | reverse complement strand
GCCGCCGTCGCCGCCGGGGCTATCGCGCCGCCCATCGAGGAACGGCAGCTCATGCAGCTGCTCGTGCGCTACGGCGAGGCGACGGCCGGCATGGTCGACGACGGCGACGGCGGCGAGCGGCCGATTTCCGTCATGGCCTACGTGGCCGCCGACCTGGAGGCCGAGGGCATGACGTTCCGCCATCCCCTCTACGCGCGTATGCTGGCCGAGGGTGCCGCCCACATGGACGAGGAGGGCTTCAAGGCTTCCACGTTCTTCCTGCAACATCCCGACCCCGACATCAGCCGCACGGCGGCGCAGCTGGTGGCCGAGCCCTACACCCTGAGCCGCTACCACTTCCGCACGGGCAGGGAGACGGACGAGGAGGTGGAGCTCCTGCGCGACGAGAGCCTGCTGAACGACCGCAACCGACTGGGAGAGCTCGTGCCGCGCCTGCTGATGGACTTCAAGTATGCCGAAGTAAAGCGGCAGATGAAGCAGCTCCTGCAAGCCATCGGCCAGTCGGCCGGAGCGGGCGGGGCGGACGGCTGCCTCGAATTGATGGAACGATACAAGGAGCTGGCGGCCGTCGAGCGCGCCCTGGCCCACGTGCTGGGCGAGCGCGTCGTCACGCCGTGAGCCCCGGCAGGGAGGACAAGAGAGATGGGACACACGGAAGGACATCACGTCAGCCTCGGCGAGGCGCAGCGCACCCTCAGCACGCAGCCTGCGGGCGAGGCCGACGGCATCGCCTTCTTCTCGACCCTCGGGCGCGCCGGAGGCGACGGGGCGGTGTGCCGCGTGGACTTCATGGCCGTCTTCCTCTGCCGCCGGGGGCAGGCCGAGGTGAGGTCGGGCGGCGAGGTGTTCCGCGTCGGCGCGGGCGACCTCTGGGTGTCCGTCGGGCCCCATGCCGTCGCCGTGTGCAACGCCACTGCCGACATCGAGGGGCAGGGGCTGCTCCTCTCGAACCGTTACGCCACCGGCGGGATGCTCGGCCTGCGCAGCCTCTGGCCCAGCGTCGTCCACCTGCTGCGCTGCCCCGTCGTCCCGTTCGCGGAGGAGGCGCAGGCGTGGTTCGCCGAAGCCTGCCGCCACCTCGCCGCCCGCCTGGCCGACCGCGCCCACCCGTACCGCGACGAGGTGCTCGCCGCCAGCGTGAGCCTCTTCTTCTTCGACCTGTGCCGCCACGTAGGGACGGGCGGCAGCGACGGGGCGGAGAGCCGTCCGCGCGGCCATTTCCTCTTTGTCCACTTCCTCGAACTGGTGCAGCAACACTACACGACGGAGCGCGACGTGCTCTGGTACAGCCACCAGCTGGGCGTCACGCCGAAATACCTGGCCGAAAGCGTCCGCCAGGTGAGCGGACGGACGGCGCGCCAGTGGATAAAGATGTTCCTGCTGGTCGAGATAAAGTCGCAACTGCGCAACACGAACCGCTCCGTCAAGGAGATAGCCGCCGCGCTCAACTTCCCCAACCAGTCCTTCCTCGGCAAGTATTTCAAGAAAGCCACGGGGCTCTCGCCGTCGGAGTACCGCTGCGGATAGTCGGCCGGACGCGCGCGACGCTCCGGCGACCCGTCGCCGCCCGCATTTGCCCGCCTGTTTCCACCCCTCCCACTGGGGAAAACTTCGTATCTTTGCCCGGAAACAGAAAAAGCCCGCATGTCCATGAAGACACTCAGAGAATTATACCGCATAGGCTACGGCCCGTCGAGCAGCCACACGATGGGGCCGCGGTTCGCCGCCGAGCGTTACCAGAAACGCCACCCCGACGCCCCGGCCTACCGGGTGACGCTCTACGGCAGCCTGGCGGCCACGGGGCGCGGCCACCTGACCGACCGCGCCATCTACGACGTGCTCGGGAACGGGCGGACGGAAATCGTATGGCGCGCCGATGTCGTGCCCGCCTTCCACCCCAACGGCATGAAGTTCGAGACCGTCGGCACGGACGGCGCGGCAGGCAATGCCTGGACGGTTTACAGCGTCGGCGGCGGCGCACTGGCCGAGGAGGGGAAGCCCGACGACGGAAGCCCCGACATCTACGACATGGACCACCTGAGCGACATACTCAAATGGTGCGAGCGCACGGGGATGTCGTACTGGGAATACGTGCTGGAATGCGAGGGCGAGGGCATCTGGGACTACCTGGCCGAAATATGGACGGCGATGAAGGCCTCCGTGGAGCGCGGCATCGAGCACGAGGGCATCCTGCCGGGGCCGCTCCACCTGAGCCGCCGCGCCCCGATCTACCACATCAAGGCCACGGGCTACGGCCCCAACTTGCAGTCGCGCGCCCTCGTGTTCTCCTATGCCCTCGCCGTGAGCGAGGAGAACGCCTCGGGCGGGCAAATCGTCACCGCCCCCACGTGCGGAGCCAGCGGCGTGCTGCCCGCCGTGCTCTACCATATCCAGAAAAGCCGCAAGCTGAGCGACATGCGGATATACCGCGCGCTGGCCACGGCGGGGCTGATAGGCAACATAGCCAAGTCGCGCGCCTCCATCTCGGGCGCGGAGGCCGGATGCCAGGCCGAGGTGGGCGTGGCCTGCGCCATGGCGGCCGCGGCGGCCAACTACCTCTTCGGCGGCAACCCCGCGGAGATTGAGTATGCCGCCGAGATGGGGCTCGAACACCACCTCGGCATGACGTGCGACCCGGTGTGCGGCCTCGTCCAGATACCCTGCATCGAGCGCAACGCCCACGCCGCCGCCCGCGCCCTCGACGCGAACATCTACGCCACCTTCGCCGACGGCTGCCACCGCATCCCCTTCGACAAGGTGGTCGAGGTGATGCGGCAGACCGGCCACGACCTCCCCTCGCTCTACCGCGAGACGAGCGAGGGCGGCCTGGCGAAGAGCTACGACGACTACCGCGGCGGCGAAACGCCCGCCCCGTAGCCGCCCGCCGCCGGGGCCGCGGCAGCCCGCGCCATCCCGCGGGAGGGGCAGGCCGGAAAGGGGCGGCGCGAGGCCGTTCCGTCCCGGCGAGGTAACTTTGTGCCGCCCGTGATTTGCCGTTTCGGGGCAGATTTTCTATCTTTGTACGGTTTTTCAGCGAATAATTTATGGAAGAAGACCGGATTATAAAGGTTAACATAGAGGAGGAGATGCGTTCCTCCTACATCGACTACTCCATGTCGGTGATTGTGGCCCGCGCCCTGCCCGATGTGCGTGACGGGTTCAAGCCCGTGCACCGCCGCATCCTCTACGGCATGATGGACCTCAACCTGACGCACGACAAACCCACCCGCAAGTCGGCGCGCATCGTCGGCGACGTGATGGGAAAATACCACCCGCACGGCGACTCGTCCATCTACTACGCCCTGGTGCGCCTCGCGCAGGACTGGTCGATGCGCTACCCGCTGGTGACGGGGCAGGGAAACTTCGGGTCGATGGACGGCGACTCGCCGGCCGCCATGCGCTACACCGAGGCCAAGCTGAGCCAGGTGGGCGAGGCCATGATGCAGGACATCGACAAGGAGACGGTGGACATGATGAACAACTTCGACGACACGCTCACCGAGCCCACCGTCATGCCGACGCGCATACCCAACTTCCTCGTCAACGGTGCCAGCGGCATCGCCGTCGGCATGGCCACCAACGTGCCGACGCACAACCTGGGCGAGGTAATCGACGGCTGCATCGCCTACATTGACAATCCGGACATCACCATCGACGAGCTCATGCACTACATCCCCGCGCCCGACTTCCCCACCGGCGGTTACATCCTGGGGTTGCAGGGCGTGCGCAGTGCCTACGAAACGGGCAAGGGGCGCATCGTCATGCGCGCCAGGACGGACATCGAGAGCGGCCCGGCGCACGACAAAATCGTCGTGACCGAAATCCCCTACGGGGTCAACAAGGCCGAGCTCATCAAGTCCATCGCCGAACTCGTCAACGAGCACAAGATAGACGGCATCAGCAACGTCAACGACGAGAGCTCCCGCGAGGGGCTGCGCATCGTGGTCGACGTGAAGCGCGACGCCAACGCGAACGTCATCCTCAACAAGCTCTTCAAGATGACGGCCTTGCAGTGCAGCTTCGCGGTGAACTGCATCGCCCTCGTCGGCGGCCGCCCCAAGCTGCTGAACCTGAAAGAGTGCATAAAATACTTCGTCGAGCACCGGAACGACGTGGTGATACGCCGCACGCGCTACGACATGCGCAAGGCGCAGGAGCGGCTCCACATCTTGCAGGGGCTCATCATCGCGAGCGACCACATCGACGAGGTTGTCCGCCTCATCCGCGCCGCGCAGACACCGCAGGCCGCCATCGACAGCCTGATGGCACGCTTCGAGCTCGACGAGGTGCAGGCCCGCGCCATCGTCGAGATGCGCCTCCGCCAGCTCACGGGGCTCATGCAGGACCAGCTGCGCGCCGAGGCCGACGACCTGGTGAAAAAGATAGCTTACTACGAAACCATACTCGCCGACGAGGATGTCTGCAAGCAGGTAATCAAGTCGGAGTTGGAGGAAGTCAAGGAGAAATACGGCGACGCGCGCCGCAGCGAAATAGTACTCTCCAACGAGGAGTTCAACCCCGAGGACTTCTATGCCGACGACGAGGTGGTCATCACGATTAGCCACCTGGGCTACATCAAGCGCACGCCGCTGGCCGACTTCCGTGCGCAGGCCCGCGGGGGTGTCGGCAGCAAGGGAAGCAGCGCGCGCGATGCCGACTTCATCGAATACATCTACCCGGCCACGATGCACAACACGATGCTCTTCTTCACGTCGCGCGGACGGTGCTTCTGGCTCAAAGTCTACGAGATACCCGAGGGTGCCAAGCAGTCGAAAGGCCGCGCCATCCAGAACCTGCTCAACCTGGAACCCGGCGACACCATCAACGCCTGCCTGCACATCCGCAAGCTCGGCGACCCCGACTTTTGCAGCCGCCACTACGTGCTCTTCTGCACGAAGAACGGTGTCATCAAGAAGACGTGCCTGTCGGAATACTCCCGCCCCCGCGCCAACGGCGTGAACGCCATCACCATCCGCGAGGACGACCGCGTCATCAGCGTCTGCCTCACCAACGGCGAGAACGAAATCATCCTGGCCAACCGCAACGGCCGCGCCATACGCTTCGCCGAGGAGGCCGTCCGCACCATGGGACGCACCGCCACCGGCGTGCGCGGCATCACCCTGGACGACGACGGCGCGGACGAGGTAGTCGGCATGGTCTGCATCAACGACACCGAGCGCGAAACCGTCATGGTGGTCAGCGAAAAGGGATACGGCAAACGCAGCGCCGTGGAGGACTACCGCAAGACCAACCGCGGCGGTAAGGGTGTCAAGACGATGGAAATCACCGAGAAGACCGGCCGCGTGGTGGCCATCAAGGCAGTGACCGACGACAACGACCTGATGATCATCAACAAGAGCGGCATCGCCCTGAGGCTCAAGGTGGCCGACGTGCGCGTCATGGGACGTGCCACGCAGGGCGTGCGCCTCATCAACCTCCTCAAACACAACGACAGCATCAGCAGCGTCTGCCAGGTGAACACGGGGAGCGACGAGGAAACCATCGACGAACAAGCAAACGGCGCGCCCGCCGCCGACCCGGCCAGCACGCCAGAAGGACAAACAGAATAAATTAAACATCACAGAATTAATTATGTTGAGAAGACATTTTGTTTCGGTTGTGCTGTGGGGGCTGGCTGCCGTCACATTCGCACAGAACAGCCTCGTCTGGAAAGCCGAGGAGAAGTTTGAAGAGCAAAAGTACAGCGAAGCCCTCGCGTTGCTCGAAGAGGCCATTGCCAACCCGAAGACCACCCGCCTGGCCCTGGCCTACAACCTCGCCGCCAAGTCGTATGCCCAGACCTTCAACCCGGAGCTGATGAAGGCCGCCCAGGGGCAGCCGTTCGACACCATGCTCTTCGTCACGAGCGTGGACAAGGCCATCACCTACTTCACGAAGAGCTTCGAGCACGACATGATGCCCAACGACAAAGGAAAGGTGAAGGCGGAGTTCGAGGCGGAGAACCGCAGCATGATAGCCGCCAGCCTGTCCTACTACAACTACGCCGCGCAGTTCCTGTTCAGGAACAACGACCTCGACGGAGCGGTCGAGATGTTCACCAAGTACCTCGACATGCCCCGCAACCCGGTGTTCACCGAGGCGCAGACCGACTCCATCATCAAGGCCAACCAGGATGCCTATGACCAGACGGCCTTCAACGTCGCCATGATACGCTACCAGCAGAAGAACTGGGACGAGGTGCTGAAATACACCGACATGGTGCTCGAGGACACCGCCTACCAGCACGACGCCTACGTCATGAAGATGCAGGCATTCCTGGAGAAGAAGGACACCGCCCAGTGGGTGGAGTGCGCGAAGGACGCCGTGATGCGTCTTGAAGACGCTTCGTCCACCGCGCAGACCCTGATTTATTATTACGTGTCGAAGAACCTCAACGCCGAGGCGCAGGAGATGGCCAACAAGATGGTGGCCGACTATCCCGACAACAAGAACGCCTGGTACATCAAGGGATGCGTCGACCTGAACGTGCTCCACGAATATGAGGCCTCCCGCGCCGACTTCGCCAAGACGCTGGCCATCGACCCGAACCACTACGAGGCGAACATGAACTACGGCATCAGCTTCGTCAACGAGGTCATCAGCCGCCGCGACAAGGGCGAGTACGTCACCGACAAGTCGAGGGTGAAGGAGTTCAACGAGAGCATCGAGAAGATGCGCGAGTTCTACCGCCAGTCGTTGCCCTATTTCGAGAAAGCCCGCGAGCTCGCACCCGACCGCATCCGCGAGTGGGGCCCCAACTTGCAGAACGTCTACCAGAACCTCCTGATGGAAGACAAGGCCAACGAGGTGAAGGCGTTGCTGGAAGCCGGGAACTAAGCGCGCGGAAAGCAGAGAACTGACCCCTAACAGCTGAGCCCCCGCGCGTTTCCGGCCGACGGAATGCGCGGGGGCTCTGTTTCTTTACACGAACCTACGACAACGATGATGACGAAACGCCTGTGCCTCCTGCCCCTCCTGTTCCTCACGGTGGCGATGGCCGTCTGGCCGCAGAAAGCCGTCAGGAAAATCCGCTCCTCGGTGAAGTCGGGCCAGCTCGACGAGGCCATGACGCAAGTGGAAGCCTCCGCCGCCGACAGCCTCTTGAAGGACAAGCACAAGATGCACGCCTGGGGCGTGCGCGTGCAGCGGAAAATCAACGCGGAGCAGAACGAGAAGATGTACCTCGGCCAGGCCTACGACACCCTGCGCTTCTTCAACAGCGTCAAGGGCATCTTCGACTATTCGCTCAAAGCCTACGACGACGGCCTCGCCGAGGGAAAGAACGCGAAACGGCTGACGCGGCGCACCGTCGCCCGCCTGCTCGACCACTACCACAACCTCGGGGTGGCCTGCCGCTACTATTACCAGAAGGGCGACTACGAAACGGCGCTGCCCTTCATGGAGACCTACCTGAAAACAGCCGCCGCGCCGCCCATGAAGGACGCGGGGGCGAAGGTGCTCGACCGGCTGAGACTGCCCGTCATGGGCTACCTGTGCCTGAAAACGTGCTACGAGCTCGGCAAGTACGACCTCGCCCTCAGCTACGTCCCCCTGGCCTTGCAGGACACCCTCCACCTCGGCGGGACGCTCTATCTCCTCTCGCAGATTTACCTGCACGAGGGGCAGATGGGCAACTACGTCGACGCCCTCTTCCGCGGCATGGCCGAGGCGCCCGGCGCGCCCTATTTCTACACCTCGCTGATGGACTACTACCAGCGGTCGGACCAGTTCGGGCGCGCCCTGGCCATCAGCGACTCGCTGCTGGCCGCCCGCCCCGGCTTCCTGCCCTACCTCTTCGGCAAGAGCTACCTGCTGATGAAGATGAAACGCTACGAGGAGAGCATCGCCGCCGCCACCGCGCTGCTGGAAACCGACAGCGAGTGGGCGGAGGCTTATTACAACATCGGTGTCTGCTACTGCAACATGGCGGCGGAGCTGAACCGCAAGGAGCGCGACCGCCCCGAGGAATACAAGGAGTCGCACGACCAGGTGAAGCAATACTACGCGGCGGCGCGCCCGTACTTGGAGACCTACCGCCGCCTCGCCCCCGACCGCGTGCGCCAGTGGGGCCCG
>CAZYHW010000006.1:25944-36244 GCA_964647405.1 uncultured Prevotellamassilia sp. | reverse complement strand
GTTATGCTTTCTCTGTCGGCTTGACGGCGGAAACGCGGGTCAAGTCCGCGAACCGGGAGCGGGGGCTACGCCGTCCGTATTTCCTGGGTGGGGCGGCCGATGAACGCGGCAGCCGTTGCGGATTCTCTTTCAAGTGAGATGCCCGCCCCGGTTAGAGGCACATCTCGAAGATCTTCTCTATGTCCTTTTGCGCAAGGGGCTTGAATCCCCGCAGGATGCTCCCGCCGCAGGCTTTCTTCGCCATCACGGGGAAGTCCTCGGCCTTGATGCCCACCTCGGTAAAGGTGCGTTTGAGCCCAAGCGTATCGAAGAAGAAGGAGGCCAGCCTTTCGATGCCCTGCTTGGCTATGTCCATCGGGGGCAGGGAGGCATCGATGCCAAAGACATTCACTCCGAACTGGACATACTTGGACACGGTGGTTTCGTCCAGGCAATACTCCATCCAGCGCGGGGTGAGTATGGCCAGTCCCAGCCCGTGCGTGATATCGTAAAGGGCAGAAAGTTCGTGTTCCATAGGGTGGCAGCTCCATTCTTGTCGTTTACCACCGTTGATGAAGCCATTAATCGCCCACGAAGAGGTCCACATCAGGTTGGCTCGCGCTTCGTAGTTTTCCGGCTCCTTCATGGCTATCGGCGTAAACCTGATGATGGTTTTCATCATGCTTTCCATGAAGCTGTCCAGCATGTAAAGGTCTTTCTCCATGTCGAAGTAAACTTCGATGATGTGTGACATCATGTCGGCCGAGCCGCATGCTGTCTGGTAGGGGTCGACCGTATAGGTGCAGGTCGGGTCGAGGAACGACACCTTCGGCAGCAGGGGCGCGGCGATGCGTCCCACCTTGTCTTTCGTCTCCGGATTGCTGATGACACCGCCCGCATCCATCTCCGAGCCGGTTGCCGACAGCGTCAGGATGGTGACAACGGGCAACGCCTTCTCCACGGGAGCCCACTTCTCGTTGAAGAAATCCCACGCATCGTGGTCCACGCAGGCACCGGCCGCCATCCATTTGGTCGCGTCCAGCGTGGAGCCGCCGCCGACGGCGAGCAGCACGTCGATCTTCTCGTCCTTGCATATCTGCGCACCCTTCCGCACGGAGCCGATGCGGGGATTGGGTTCGATGCCCGACAGTTCGAACACTTCCAGTCCGGCTTTCTGCATCTCGGCCATGACTTTGTCGTATAGCCCGATGCGTTTGATGGAGCCTCCTCCGTAGGTCATCAACACCCGTTTGCCGAACTTGCGCAACTCTTCGCCGAGGTGGCCGAGCTGGTTCTCTCCGAAATACACTTTCACAGGAATGTCATAGACAAAATTGTTCATCGCTTATGTTTTTTAGTGGTCTGGTTTTCTTCTGCAAGGCGGGAGGCTTCATCCTTCCGTGCAATTCTCCCCGTGTAAAGGGACAACCGGCAAAGATGATGGCTACCGCCTTGCAAGTATAGTAAAAAATAATCTTACCTGCTTCGTCACTTATTCCCATTTTCGGGGGAATTTTCCGTTTCAGACCGCTGTCTGCTGAATCGGTACAGTCCGGCTGCAAATGCGACTTCCCGGGAAGCCGCGACAAGTCGCCGACCTGTTCCAACAAGTCGGCGACTTGATGTGACGGGTCGGCGACCCGTCACGACGGTCAGCCGACCCGCCAACACCGTCCGCCCCATCGCCCGACAGGCCTGCGGTTCTCAATGCTCCGGAGCTATGTCCGGCCGGAAAGCGTCGCGTCTCGATTTGGATTGTGCGCCGTTTGCTTGAATCAAACCGGCCGTGTATGGGATTTTAGGGGGTAGGGGATGCGAATCATCATAGCGACTGTCCCGGACGGATGGGCAGGAGAGAGGGCGGTTATCCGTCCGGACAAAAATGACAGGCGGGCGCATTGCCTCAATGGCAAACGCCCGCCCGGTTGTTCCTGTGGAAAGTCCTTGCGGTCTACAACCCCGCCAGTTCTATCACCTTTTCGATTGCGGCACTGAGCCCGCTGGTATCTTTACCTCCCGCCGTGGCGAAGTGGGGCGCACCGCCACCGCCGCCTTTGATGAGACCGGCTGCGCCGCGCACGAGATTGCCGGCGTTCAATCCGCGCGACTCTATCAACTCCTTGCCCACCATCACCGTGAGCAAGGGCTTGTCGGCATAGTGGCTCCCGAGTACGCAAAGCATGTTCCCGGGGAGGACGTGGGAGAGCTGGAATGCCAGGTCCTTGATGGCGTCCGGGGCATTCTCGCCCGGAACGACGGCGCGCACCAACTTGACCCCGCCCACGTCCTTCGCGTTTGCGGCGAGGCGGTCGCGCATTCCTTGTATGCGTTCGTGGACAAAATCGTCCACCTGCTTTTTCAGTTCGTTGTTGTCCTCTATCGTCTTGCGGATGACGGCGGTCAGGTCCTTGGCATTGCGGAAAAGCGTGCGCAGGCCGTTGATGATGTCTTCCTGGGCATAGCAAAGCTCCTCGGCGGCACGCCCCGTCACGGCCTCTATGCGCCTTACGCCGGCGGCCACGCTGCTTTCGGAGATGATGCGCAGCATACCCAGCCGCCCCGTGCTCCGGGCGTGGCATCCGCCGCAGAACTCTACGCTGCTGCCGAACTGGACGACGCGGACGCGGTCGCCGTATTTCTCGCCGAACAGGGCGATGGCTCCCAGCTCCTTGGCTTTCTCGACGGGCATGTCGCGATACTCCTGCAAGGGGATGTCCCGGCGGATGCGCTCGTTGACGATTCGTTCCACGTTGCGCAGTTCCTCGGCTGTCACTTTCTGGAAGTGGGAGAAGTCGAAGCGCAGGTATTCCGGTGTGACGAGCGACCCTTTCTGCTCGACATGCGTACCGAGCACTTCGCGCAGGGCTTGGTCGAGCAGGTGGGTGGCGGTGTGGTTGGCCTCGCTTCCGGTGCGGGCATCCGTGTCCACGCAGGCCATGAATTCCGCCTCGGGATGGAGCGGGAGCTCCCGCACGATGTGGATGGGCAGGTTGTTCTCCCGGCGTGTGTCAATCACGTCTACGGTTTCCGTTTCGTTGCATATCACGCCGCGGTCGCCGACCTGTCCGCCCATCTCGGCATAGAAGGGCGAGTAGTCGAGCACCAGTTCATAGAAAGTCTGCTTCTTCTGCTCCACACGGCGGTAGCGCAGGATGTGGCAGGTATATTCGGTGTAGTCCCAGCCCACGAATTCCGTCTCGCCGGCGGCCAGCGTCACCCAGTCGCCGGTCTCGACCGCCGCCGCGTTGCGGGCGCGTTCCTTCTGCTTCTTCATCTCCACGTCGAAGGCGGCCACGTCCACGCGCATCCCGTTCTCCTGGCAGATGAGCTCTGTCAGGTCGAGCGGGAAGCCGTAGGTGTCGAAGAGAGTGAACGCTTTTGTTCCGTCGATGACGTTTTGTCCCGCGCGGCGTGCCTCTTCAATCACGTTGTCGAGCATTCCGATGCCCGTGGCCAGCGTACGCAGGAAGGATTCCTCCTCTTCTTTCATCACGCGGGTTATCAGTTGTTGCTGCGCTTTCAGTTCGGGATAAGCGTCGCCCATCTCCTCAACCAGCGTCGGGACGAGTTTGCAGATGAAAGCCTCTTTCTGTCCGAGGAAAGTGTAGGCATAGCGGACAGCGCGGCGCAGGATGCGGCGGATGACGTAGCCCGCCTTGGCATTGGAGGGCAGCTGGCCGTCCGCAATGGAGAAGGCGATGGCGCGGAGGTGGTCGGCCACGACACGCATCGCCACGTCGCATTGCTCATCGTCGCCGTAGTTATGCCCGGAGAGCTCGCCGATTTTACGGATAATCGGCTGGAACACGTCGGTGTCGTAGTTCGACTTCTTGCCCTGCATGACCATGCAAAGCCGTTCGAAACCCATGCCCGTGTCGATGACTTTGTGGGGAAGCGGTTCCAGGGTTCCGTCGGCCTTCCGGTTATATTGCATGAACACCAGGTTCCATATTTCGATGACGAGGGGATTGCCTTTGTTCACGAGCGACGCGCCGGACACCTGAGCCTTTTCCTCATCCGAACGGAGGTCGATGTGGATTTCCGAGCAGGGGCCGCAGGGTCCCGTGTCGCCCATCTCCCAGAAGTTGTCGTGCTTGTTGCCGTCGATGATGTGGTCTGCGGGGAAGTATTTCGCCCAGTAGCCGGCGGCTTCGTCGTCACGGGCGAGACCGTCGTCCGCCGAGCCCTCGAACACGGTGACATAGAGGTCGGCCGCGTCTATTTTCAACACATTGACCAGGTAGTCGTATGCCCAGTGTATCTCTTCTTTCTTGAAGAAGTCGCCGAAGCTCCAATTACCAAGCATTTCGAACATGGTATGGTGGTAGGTGTCGTGCCCGACCTCCTCCAAGTCGTTGTGCTTTCCGCTGACGCGGAGGCATTTTTGGGAGTCGGCTTGTCGCCTGCACTTTGGCTCGCGGTTGCCTAGGATGATGTCCTTGAACTGGTTCATCCCGGCATTCGTGAACATGAGCGTGGGATCGTCTTTTACCACCATTGGGGCGGAGGGGACGATAAGATGGCCTTGCGACTCGAAATATTGGAGGAACGAGTCGCGTATCTCATTGGCTGTCATCATGATTCGTATTCTTTCTTTTTCTATTTCCTTGCAAAGTTACGACTTTTCGTTATTTTTGCAAGCAATAGGAAACAAAAGCATAGCCAAGCCGGAAGCCCCATGGTGCTGAAAAAAGACATAGACCTGAAACTCTACTACTCCATCAAGGAAGTAGCCCAGATGTTCGGCGTGAGCGAAACGCTCCTCCGTTATTGGGAGCAAGAGTTCCCCCAGATTTCGCCGCGCAAGGCGGGCAGGAACATCCGGCAATACACCAAGGAGGACATCGAGACCATACGCCGCATTTACTATCTCGTCAAGGTGCGCGGACTGAAACTCTCCGCCGCGCGCGAAGCCCTGCGACAGAACAAGGAGGGCGTCGAGCGCGACACGGAGATACTGCGCCGCCTCCAACTCATCAAGGAACAAATCGACAGCCTGCGCCGCGACCTCGGCGCGTTGGAGTGAGCCGTCGCCTCTTTCCAGCCGTACACGAATTCTTAGGATTATGGAGCGTGAGGACTGCCGCCGCAGGCCGTCCTTGCAAGTCGGCGACCCGTTTCGTCAGGTCGCCGACTTGTCGTAACGGGTCGGCTGACTGTTTTCACGGGTCGCCGACTCGTTTTTTCCGGCACAGACGACGCGGATGGCAGCGGGCGGAGGCGGGGCGACGGTACGTATTCCCGGCATTTCTGTTGGTGGAAAGAAAAAAAACGTAATTTTGCCTACGGAGACGAAATCATAATGATTGTTCCGCCCGCGTGGCGCAACGTCTTTTCACCTTAATAATATAGCCTGCAAAAGAAAGCCCTCATGGAAAAACGCCCATTGGAGAAAGCCCTCGTCACTTTGCTGAAACTTTCGGGGAAAGTCGTCGCGAAGATTCATCCCTCCGCGATGGACTTGCCTCCCTTCGACATCAGCAACGAGGAGGCCAACGACCTTGTGCGCCGGTGGATAGAACATCCCGACGGGCAGGGTCATCTGGCCACGAAGCAGGGCACGTATGAGCTGAAAGCGTTCCTCTGTTTCCAGAGCCATGCCCGCGGGTTGCGCCCGGCCGACTGCCTGAACATCCTGCGCTACCGCTACGTGCTCCTGCGTTCCGAGAAGCACAGCCTGCGCCGCCTGACGCACAATGCGGGGTTCTTCCCGTCCGACGCGTCACTGGCCCGGCGATACGCCGAACTGCTGGCGGAGGACTACCGGCAGACCGACCTGTTCGTGTCCTACCAAAAGGAGGAGTGGTATCCCCTTAGCCTTGGCCTGTTGACGGCTGCCCGGCGATGCCCGCGGTGGGGCTATCTCGACCCCTACCGTTATGCACATCCGTGGTCGGCGGCGCTCGAAGGCAAGCGGGTGCTCGTCGTCCATCCCTTCACCGAGACCATCCGCCGGCAGTACGAGCAGCGGCGCGAGCAGCTCTTCCCCGGGCGCGACGTGTTGCCCCGCTTCGGCGCGCTCTACCTGGTCAAGGCCGTGCAGAGCATTGCCGGGAATCCCGTGCCCTACGCCACGTGGTTCGATGCGCTCGAAGCCATGAAGCGGGAGATGGACCGTTATGACTACGACGTGGCCCTCATCGGCTGCGGGGCTTACGGCTTCCACCTTGCCGCCCATGCGAAACGCCGGGGCAGGGTGGGGCTGCACATGGCCAGTATGGTGCAGATGCTCTTCGGCATTAAGGGGAAACGCTGGGACGACGACCCGGAATACGCCCGCTTCTACAACGATGCGTGGGTGCGCCCCGCTGCCGACGAACGCCCCGACGGGCTGGAAACCATCGAGGACGGCTGCTACTGGTAGCCGACCCTTGCCAGACGATACCCCGACATGGAAAAACAACAGACTGACGAAATAACCGTTTCGGTGCTCTGCACCGCCTATCGGCACGAACCCTACCTGCGGCAGTGCCTCGACGGCATCGTGGGACAGCAGGCCGGTTCAGCGAGCCGCGCTTTCACTCCATTGAGGACACGTCTATGACCGTACTGCTCCCTCGCGGCTCAGGATAGCGACGGCGACCGTGCTCTTCCGTCGTACACAAGTCGACACGCATCCGCCGCTCGATGCCAGGAATCGCCGCCGTTAGGTTGCGTCCCGCCGCCCGGGGCTGGCTCGACGGCGGACAGGTCGGAACAAGTCGCCGGCTGGTTCAGTCTATCCGGCTGACAGGAAAAACTATCCGGCGACCTGATAACAAAAGCAGACAGGCGCGTGGAATTCGCGCCGGAATCGTTCACATTATCTACACATTTATACAGACAAAACATGGAAACCGAGAAAACCCTCACGGTGACATCGCCCCTCCTCCCGCCGTTGGAGGAGTTCGTGCCCTACCTTGAGGACATCTGGCTGCGCAAGTGGCTGACGAACAACGGCCACTACCATCAGGAACTGCCCTTCATCTGTCGTCGTGTGTCGTCGCTGAATGCCTCCACGCGTAGACACGGCCACCAAATCGTCCGGCCATGAAACGGGACGTAGTAGTGGTGGTTCCGGTCTACCGGGACTTCGTGCCGAGCGAGGCATACTCGTTCGCGCAGTGCCTGAAAGTGTTGGGGAAGTACGACATCTCGCTGCTCCATCCGGCGAGCCATGACGTGACTGACGTGATCCGTTCGACCCCGCAGAACGTCACGGAAAAGGCGATGGACGACCGTTGGTTCAAGGGCATACTTGGCTACAACCGCCTCTGCCTCTCGACCGACTTCTACGACGCTTATTCCGACTATGAGTACATGCTCATCTACCAGTTGGACGCTTTCGTCTTCCGTGACGAGCTGGCCGATTGGTGCGCCCGGGAATACGACTATATCGGCGCGCCGTGGCTGCCCAACAGCAACCTGTTCGAATCGACCGTCGGCAACCTCAACCGGTGGGTTCGCCGTCAGCTCCGACCGGCCGGCAGTGTCGGGCACATCAGCCATTACGACAAGCACTACCGCGTGGGCAACGGCGGGTTCAGTCTCCGGCGAGTATCGAAGTTGCAAAGCGTGGTCGCCACGTATGGAAGCCTGATTGACGGGATGGGTGACGACGGAAGACGCTCGAAAGAGGACGTATTCTTTTCTCTTTATATCGCCGGGCGCGCCGGGTTGCGCATCCCTGGTTGGCGCGAGGGCTTGCGTTTCGCTTTCGACTCTAATCCGGAGAAGGCGTTCCGCGTCACGGGTGGCCGGTTGCCTTTCGGCTGTCACTATTGGTCGCATGGCCGCAGCTGGCAGCAGTTCTGGCATCGCTACATCCCTTTCGATCCGCACCAGGACGGCGAGGCTTTCAGGGACTGACCGTTCCGGCTTCTCGTCGCGGCGGGACAATTAATCTATCAGGGGCAGGTTGATTTCCAACCTGCCTCATTATTTAATAAGATAGCCTTGTCCGAAAATCCAGCGGGCTACCCAATCCCGTCCACCGCCATGATGAATTTCTCGGTCGGCCAGTCCGTAATCGCCCGTCTATGTGGCGGAAGCCGAAACCGTCAAAGGGAAAAGCCGGTTGCGAAAACCGTGTTTTTGAATAAAGTTTCTCGGAAAAAACTCGTACTTTTGCACGAAATGGCTTATACGCTGGTTATGAACAGTCCCCTCTTACGCATCTTGTTTGCCGCTTGGGCGCTGTGGATGGTTGCCCCGGTGCCGTCGGGGGGACAATCCGCCAAACGTTTCACGCTGGTCATCGATGCCGGGCACGGAGGACACGATGCGGGTGCCGTGGGAGCCATCTCGAAAGAGAAGGACATCAACCTCAACATAGCGTTGGCTTTTGGCAAGTTAGTCGAAAAGAACTGTCCCGACGTGTCTGTGATTTACACCCGCAAGACCGACAAGTTCATCCCCCTGCAAGAACGTGCCGACATAGCCAACCGCGCCAAGGCCGACCTTTTCATTTCCATACATACCAACGCCCTGCCTCGCGGTAAGATAGCTTACGGCGCGGAGACCTACACCCTTGGTATGGCGCGGGCGGAAGAGAACCTCGAAGTGGCGAAGCGGGAAAACGCCGTCATTCTTTACGAGGAGGACTACAAGACCCGTTATTCCGGGTTCGACCCCAATTCCGCCGAGAGCTACATTATTTTCGAGTTCATGCAGGACCAGTATATGCGGCAAAGCGTCAGCCTCGCCCAGTCGATACAGAAGGCCTACGTCGGTACGGCCAAGCGTCGCGACAAAGGGGTACACCAGGCCGGTTTCCTCGTGTTGAGAAACACGTCTATGCCGTCCGTGCTGACCGAAGTAGGGTTTATTTCCACGCCCGAGGAAGAACGTTTCCTCAATACCAAGGACGGCATAGCCAAGATGGGACGCAGCATTTACGAGGGCTTCCTTGCCTACAAGCGTTCGCAGGAGAAGGCATCCGCGTCGGCGACTTCCTCCGCACCAGCCGGCGAGAAGAAAAAACAGTCCGGCGACCCGTCGTCACAGGTCGCCGACCCGCAAAAGGCCGACCGCGTAACACAGGCGAAGAAGAGCGCACAAGGCTCTTCGACCGGTAGTAGCAATGGGGTGGAGTACCGCGTGCAACTTATGGCATCGAGCCGCAAACTCGCCTCGTCCGACCCCAGTTTCAAGGGACTCTCGCCCATCGGCTCCTATGAGGAGGACGGGCTTTACAAATACACCTACGGTTCCACCGGCGACTACGACGAAGCCCTGCGCCTGCAACGTGAGGCCCGCAAGGTTGTCCCGGGGGCATTCGTCATCGCCTTCAAGGACGGCCGCCGAGTGAGCGTGGCCGAAGCCCGGGGCGGCACAACAAAAAAGTAAAGGATAAAGATAATACGCATAGCCATGAAGTTTTTCACAAAGGAAGTCAAGATTGCACTGACCGCCATAGTGGCCGCCGTGCTCCTCTTCTTCATCATCAATTTCTTTAAGGGAGTCCATCTTTTCCGGCCTTCCAACCATTACATCGTACAATTCTCGAATGTGGCCGGCCTGACCGTTTCGTCGCCCGTCTATGCCAACGGTTACCCCGTGGGCAGCGTGCGTTCCATCGACTACGACTACCAGCGCGGCGACCGCGTATCGGTCACCGTGGAGGTGAACGACGAAATGCGCATTCCCCGCGGGACGCGGGCCGAACTGACCACGCAGATGCTGGGCGGCGTGACGATGAGCCTGGTGCTCGGTCCGAATCCCGCCGATGTGCTTGCGCCCGGCGACACCCTGACCGGAGGCATGCACCAAGGGGCATTAGAAAAGGTGGAAGACATGGTTCCGATGCTCGAAGGGATGGTGCCGAAGTTGGATTCCATTCTTGACAACCTCAACCGCCTGACAGGCGATCCCGCACTGGTGGCCACGCTGCACAACACGGAAGCCCTGACTGCCGACCTGCGCGTGACGGCAGGCCAACTCAGCAAGCTGATGAACGACGACGTGCCCCGCATCGTCGGGAAGCTCGACCGCGTAGGCACACACGTCGAGACGCTCACCGCCAACCTGGCCGGAATGGACGTGCAAGGCACTTTCGAGAAAGTCGACGCTACGCTGGAAAGCGCCCAGCAGTTCGTGGCATCGATGGAAGCCGTCGCCACGGGACTGAACAGCAAGCTCGCCTCGCGCGACAACTCCTTGGGACTTCTGCTCAACGACAACCAACTGTACAACAACCTGAACAGCACCATGCGCAGTGCTGACTCCCTGCTCATCGACCTGCGCGCCCATCCCAAACGCTATGTCCACTTCTCTCTCTTCGGGCGGAAGGACAAGTGAACGACCCATACCGCAACATCCCGGGGCACGTAGTATTTCCCGG
>CAZYHW010000006.1:0-25844 GCA_964647405.1 uncultured Prevotellamassilia sp. | reverse complement strand
AAGGACAAGTGAACGACCCATACCGCAACATCCCGGGGCACGTAGTATTTCCCGGGTCAGAGGCATCCCGCTGGGGATGCCTCTTTCTTTTTCCGTACCGCCAGTTTCCTTCATCGCCTGACCGCTTCTTCGCAACGTCCCGGGGCAGAGGAAGAAACGGGTCGGCTAACCGTTTTTCCTGTCAGCCGACCCGGAAAAACAGTCAGCCGACCCGTGAAAAGAGGTCGCGCAAAAAGTGATGTGAAGCGTTGTCTGTTCGCCAAAAAAATACCATCTTTGCATCCCGTCATCTTAGGGGGACACACCTTGTAGGGCAACCTTAAACGCATCATGGAGAAACAGCAAATCCGGGAAGCATGGGAGAATTTTCTTCAGTATGTCCGCAGCCACGTGCCGCAGGAACAGACGTTCGACACGTGGTTTCGGCCGCTTGAAGTGACCGGTATCGTCGATGCCGGCGGCGAGCGGCGGCTCATGGTGGTGGGGCCGAGCAATGCATTCGGCGAATTCGTCGAAGAGCATTTCGGCTCGCTCATCGGGTCGGCCATGCACGAGGTGTTCGGTTCCGGTGTGCGTTTCTGTTATCAGGCCGCTCCCGACGTGCGGTCGGTATCATCATCCACGCCGCGTCCCCACCGTGGGGAGGCGCGCCGTCCGATTCTGGACACGCTCCGCACCCCCGAGCCGCTCCCCGTGGCCTCCGGTTTCGAGTCGTGCCTGCGTCCCGACTACACTTTCGCCAACTTCATCGAAGGGAAAAGCAACAAGTACGCCCGGAACATAGGTCTTGCGATTGCCGACCACCCGAAGCAGGTCACGTTCAACCCGTTCTTCCTCTACGGGCCGTCGGGGGTGGGCAAGACTCACCTGGCCACGGCCATCGGACTGCGCATCCTTGAACATTTCCCGACGCGCCGTGTCCTCATGGTGTCGGCCGACCTGTTCATGAGGCAATACACCGACTCCGTCTGCCGCAATAAGGCCAACGAGTTCGTAAGTTTTTATCAGAGTGTCGACGTGCTCATCATCGACGACATACAGGAGATGACCACGCAGCGCACCCAGCAAACCTTTTTCCACATCTTCAACCACCTGCACCTGAACAAGCGCATCCTCATCATGACGAGCGACCGCCCGCCTGCCCTCTACGAAGGAATGGATGAGCGTTTCCTCTCCCGTTTCAAGTGGGGTACGCAAGCCTGCCTGCACCGTCCGGATGCCGAGCTGCGGCTTCGCATCCTCAACTCAAAGGTGAAGAGCAACGGGTTAAGCATTTCGGACGA
This sequence comes from uncultured Prevotellamassilia sp., assembly GCA_964647405.1. Lineage (GTDB taxonomy): Bacteria > Bacteroidota > Bacteroidia > Bacteroidales > Bacteroidaceae > Alloprevotella. Next base: position 24,561 of record CAZYHW010000006.1, on the reverse strand, counting down.
CGTAATCGGCTATATCGCCGAAAACGTCAGCGACAACGTGCGTGAGTTGGAGGGAGTCATCAATTCGCTCATGGCTCGCTCCATCGTGATGAACCGGGAAATTGACATCGCCATGGCGGCCAGCGTCATCAGCTGCCTGGTAAATCTTGAAAAGCGGGAACTCAGCGCTTCGGCCATCGTCAAGTGTGTCAGCCGCCACTATGGCGTGAAAGAACGGGACGTCATGGGGAAAGGACGGAAAAAGGAACTCGTACAGGCGCGACACCTCGCGATGTACCTGTGTCAGAAGTACACCAACCTGTCCTCCGCCCAGATTGGACGGAACATCGGCAAGCGCGACCATTCGACCGTTCTCTACGCATGTGCGCAGGTCGAGAAAAAAATGTCGACGGACATGGCCTACCGGCAAGAGGTCGAGGAAGTTGAGAACACGCTCAACGCCTGAACGCAAGCCCGTCTGCATGCTTCTCGAAGCCCTGAAACGTTATTTCGGCTACGATGCCTTCCGCCCGCAGCAGGAGGAAATCGTCCGCCATGTCCTTGCGGGGCGCGACTGTCTCGTCCTGATGCCCACGGGCGGCGGGAAGAGCCTTTGCTATCAGCTTCCGGCTCTCGTGTCGGAGGGAACAGCGGTGGTCGTTTCGCCACTCATCTCGTTGATGAACGACCAGGTCAATGCGCTCCGTACAAACGGCATTGGCGCGGCGGCACTCCACAGCGCGCTCCCGGCTGGCGAGCAAACCCGGCTGCGCCACGAATGCCGCCAAGGGAGCATCAAACTGCTTTATCTCTCGCCCGAGACGTTGCTGGCCGAGATTCCCTATTTACTGAAAGACATCCACATCAGTCTGTTCGCCATAGACGAAGCCCACTGTATCAGTCAATGGGGACACGACTTCCGTCCCGAGTATACGCGCCTCGGCATCCTGCGCGACGAGTTCCCCGACGTACCTGTCATGGCACTCACCGCGACGGCCGACAAGGTGACACGTCGCGACATCCTCGCCCAGCTGGCCTTGCGCGACCCCGCCGTTTTCGTCTCCTCCTTTGACCGGCCAAACCTTTTCCTTGACGTGCGTTGCGGTCTCAAAGGACGCGAAAAACTCGCCTTGCTCCGCGACTTCATCGGTCGGCACGAAGGACAGAGCGGTATTATATACTGTCTTTCGCGAAAGACGACCGACAAGGTCGCTGCCGAACTCCGTGCCTGCGGCATCCCCGCCGTGTCCTACCACGCGGGACTTACGGCCGACGAACGCAACGCGGCGCAGGACGACTTCATTCGCGACCGCATCCAGGTCGTCGTTGCGACCATCGCCTTCGGCATGGGAATCGACAAGAGCAACGTCCGCTGGGTCGTCCACTACAACCTGCCCAAGAGCATAGAGGGTTTCTATCAAGAGATTGGCCGTGCCGGGCGCGACGGCCTGCCTTCGGACACGCTTCTGCTCTACAACTACGCCGACATCGTACAGCTCACCTCCTTTGCCCGGACGAGCGGGCAACGCGAGATAAACATGGAACGCCTCAGTCGTATGCGCGAATACGCGGAAGCCGAAGTGTGCCGCCGTCGCATCCTGCTCAACTATTTCGGAGAGACGAGCGAACACGACTGCGGCCATTGCGACGTATGTCTCAACCCGCCCGTGCGTTTCGACGGTACGGTGCTGGCGCAGAAAGCATTGAGCGCCGTGGCTCGCACGGGTGAGCGGGCAGACTTCCAGACGGTTGTCGATATCCTTATCGGCCGACCGTCCCCCACGGTGCGCGGAGAGGGCTACGACCGCCTGCGCACGTTCGGCGCGGGGCGCGACTTGCCCGCCCGCGACTGGCACGCCTATCTTTTGCAGATGATACAGAGCGGCCTGCTCGACGTGGCCTACGATGAGCAGTGCCACCTGAAAACCACGGACTACGGGCGGCGCATCCTCTACGGCGACGGCATCCTGCAATTGGCCGCCGTCCGCCATGACAGTCCGTCCCCGCGTGCATCCCGTCCGGGGCGGGCGGCACGCTCCGGCGACCCGTCGCGACAAGTCGCCGACCTGTTCCGACAAGTCGCCGACCCGGTGCACGGGGTCGCCGTCCCGTCGCGTCCAGACAGCCGGGCGACGCTCTCCGTCGCCGCCGACGAAGCCCTTTTCCAGAACCTGCGTGCCCTGCGCCGCCAGCTGGCCGAAGAGCAAGGCGTTCCGCCCTACATTGTCATGAGTGACAAGGTGCTGAAAGCCTTGGCATCCGCACGCCCGACCACGCTCGACGAGTTTGCCCGCATCGACGGGATAGGGGAGTACAAGTTGAAAGTTTACGGCTCTAAATTCATCACAGCCATCAAAGATTTTCTTCGTTGAGCCATACGGCAAGCCGTAAAAATCACTATCTTTGTCATAAGTGATACCTTAATCGGAGACGCTATGACCAAGATGGCAGACTATATCCGGCGGATAGAAATCATGAGCCTATGGAGCGGCCGCAATCACGTAGTCTGGGAATTGCATCCCGACGTTAACATCCTGAGCGGTGTCAATGGCGTAGGGAAGAGTACTATTCTCAACAAACTGGTTTACCGGCTCAACGAATCGGGCGGGGTAGGCGCGTTGAGCACCGACGAAGCCCACGGCGTGCGGATAGACTTCGAACCGGCCGATGCCACAGCCATCCGCTTCGACGTGATACGCAGTTTCGACCGTCCGCTCGTCCGGGCCGACTTGCTCGGCAAGGTGGCCGGCGCGCAGGTCGTCACGGAACTCGACCTGGTGCTCTACCAGCTCCAACGGCGTTATCTGGACTATCAGGTCAACATCGGCAACCGCATGATAGCCCTGCTCACGAGCGGCAACCCCGCCGACCGCGAAAAAGCCGCCGAGGTGGCCACGGCCAAGCAGCGTTTCCAGGACATGGTGGACGACCTGTTCAGCGAGACGGGGAAGAAGATAGACCGTTCGAGCAACGAAATCCGTTTTGAGCAACAGGGCGAAATCCTGTTGCCCCACCTGCTTTCGAGCGGGGAGAAGCAGATGCTCGCCATCCTGCTGACGGTACTCATAGAGGACGGTTTGCCCTATGTACTCTTTATGGACGAGCCCGAAGTCAGCCTCCACGTCGAGTGGCAACAGCGGCTCATCGGACTTATCCGCGAACTGAATCCCCGTGCCCAGGTGATTCTGACGACGCATTCGCCGGCCGTCATCATGGACGGGTGGCTTGATGCCGTCACCGAGGTGACCGACATCACCAAGTGACCGCCGCGTCCCGGCACATTCACTCCTGCGTCATGGCAAAGCGTCTTTCCAAAAACCTCACGTCGCGCTACCTTGAAGCCGCCCACCGCCTGCAATCCAAACAGGCGCGACGGAAAATCTTTGCCTACGTCGAGAGTTACGACGATGTGCTTTTTTGGAGTCAGCTGCTCCGAGAGGTGGAGACGGATGAGTACTGCTTTGAAGTGATGCTGCCGTCGCGGAACTCCCTCACCAAGGGCAAACGAAGCGCGCTCACCAACGTGCTCGGCGAACAGCTGGGAAGGAACATGATAGCCTGTGTCGATGCAGACTATGACTACCTCATGCAAGGCGCCACCGCCTCCTCGCGCACCGTGACGGGTAATCCTTACGTCTTCCATACTTACGTTTATGCCATCGAGAACTATCAGTGTTACGCCCCGTCGCTCCGTAACGTCTGTGTCATGGCCACGCTCAACGACCACCGCGTCTTTGATTTCGAAGAGTTCCTTTCTTCGTTCTCCGTCATTGTCTGGCCGCTTTTCGTCTGGTCCATCTGGTGCTATCGGCACGGTTGTCACAACACGTTCTCCATGGCAAGCCTCTGTTCCGTTATCTCGATCAGCAACCTCAACGTCAATCATCCGGAGGTCGTCTTGGAGCAGCTCCGGCGGCGCGTCAGCCGGAAGATAGGCTGGCTTCAACACCACCTGCCACAGGCCAAGCGCGATTATGCCGCCCTTCGCGAAGAACTGGAACGCCTCGGCGTAACACCGGAAACCACATACCTGTATATCCGCGGGCACGACCTCGTCAATGCCGTCGTCATACCGATGTTGGCGACCGTCTGCGAGACACTGCGGCGGGAGCGCGAGCATGAAATACGCCGCCTCGCCGACCACAAGTTGCAAATGCAGAACGAACTCGCGGCCTACCAGCACGCCACGGCTCCCTTTGAGGAAATGCTCCGCAAGCATACCGGCTTCCGCACCGCACCGCCCTATCTCCGCGTGCAGGCCGACGTGCGCCGGTTGCTGGACACGCTCGCACACAAACCACATTCCGAATATGAAAAAGACACCACAGGACGGCTATCCGACACGCCGTTACAACGAACCGGTGAAACGCTACTGCCAGACGCTTGACTTGCGCGACGACCCGGCACTCATCGCCGAATACCGCCGCCTTCACAGTGAGCCGTGTGCCTGGCGTGAAATCCTCGACGGCATACGCAGCGTCGGTATCCTTGAAATGGAAATCTACCTCGTCGGTACGCGCCTCTTCATGATTGTCGAGACTCCGCTCGACTTTGACTGGGCTGCCGCCATGCAGCGTCTCGCCACCTTGCCGCGGCAGGCCGAATGGGAGGCACTCACCGCACGCTATCAGAAAGCCTCGCCCGATGCGTCGTCGGACGAGAAATGGCAACTGATGGAGCGCATCTTCCACCTTTACGACACCTCCGAAGACCGTTCGGCACAGACCGGCGAGGGGTGACGCATAGCCTGAATTTTATCTGACTATCAAGAGAGAAACGGGTCGGCGACTTGTGAAAACAGGTCGCCGGTTCGTTTTCCCGGGTCGCCGACTTGTTTTCACCGGGTGTAGCGGGCGGAAAAGGGAGGATAGGCGGAGGAGGAGCGAAAAAAAATGGGAGGAAGGAAAGGTGCGGACTGCCGAAAAATCTTATCTTTGACCGCGCTAAACGAAAATCCAATTACCATTTCCAACAACATAGTCATGAAAAAAATCAGAGCCGCCGTCGTAGGTTACGGCAACATCGGTAAATACGTGCTTGAAGCCTTGCAGGCCGCCCCCGACTTCGAGGTGGCCGGCATTGTGCGTCGCGACGCTTCGGGCGTGCAGCCTTTGGAACTGTCGGCATATCCCGTGGTGGACGACATCCGCAAGCTCGAGGCCGTAGATGTGGCCGTCTTGGCCACGCCTACGCGCAGCGTCGAGGCATACGCCAAGGACATCCTCGCCCTGGGCATCCACACCGTCGACAGTTTCGACATACACGGGCAGATTCCCGCCCTGCGCCGCTCGCTGGGCGAGGTGGCCCGCCGCCACGGCACGGTGGCTATCATTGCGGCCGGATGGGATCCCGGAACCGACAGCATCGTACGTACGATGTTGCAGGGCATTGCTCCCAAAGGCTTGACCTACACGAACTTCGGGCCGGGCATGAGCATGGGGCACACGGTTGCCGTCAAGGCTGTGCCGGGTGTGAAGGCTGCCTTGTCGGTGACGATTCCCACGGGCGAGGGCATACACCGCCGCATGGTCTATGTGGAAGTGGAGGAAGGCCACCGCTATGAGGACGTGGCCGCTGCTATCAAGGCCGACCCGTATTTCGTGAACGACGAGACCCACGTCATTGCGGTGGAATCCGTCGACGAACACCTCGACATGGGACATGGGGTCAATTTGACGCGCAAGGGTGTTTCCGGAAAGACGCAGAACCAGCTCTTTGAGTTCAATATGCGCATCAACAACCCCGCCCTGACGGGTCAGGTGCTGGTCTGCGTGGCTCGCGCCGCCATGAGGCAACAGCCCGGATGCTACACGATGGTCGAGCTGCCGGTCATCGACCTGCTCTTCGGCGACCGCGAGGAACTCATCGCCCATCTCGTCTGAGAGCATCCCCACCTGTCCCGGCCTGTCCGGACAGTCAGAACACATTCCCGCCGGGGCGGCAAGTCTGTCGTCCCGGCGGGAATGCGCTTGTCTGCGGGTCAGGACAGGGGAGAGGCGGTGGGAGATTCTTCCCCGGCGGTTTCGAGACGGATGACGACGACCCGCCGCGTCGTCGGGGTGAGGGCGAAACGCTGGTCGGGACGCTCACCCACGAGCCAGGCGATGGTTTCATCGCTGCACAGGACGTAGGCCCGCGCCTTGTCGTGCAGCGTGCGCTTACGGTCGGTCAGGTAGTCGCTGACCAGCTTCGAGCCTTTCATGCCGTAGGGCTGGAAACGGTCGCCCCGACGCACGGGACGGCAGACGAGCTGACCCAGCCGGTCGGCATCGAGACAGGCCGTCGCGGCATCGCGCGGGATGGAACCAAGTGCCTCCCGGGTCAGTGTGGTGCGGTGCAACTTGCGCCCGTCGGGCAGGGCATAGCATCCGTCGGCATCCATCGCGAACGGTTCGCCGTGTCCGTTTGCCGGGCGCAAGCAGAGCTTTCCCCTGTCGCGGACGAGCAGCCAGCCAGGAGCTTCATAGCGTGCCCCGCTTGCCCCGTCGAGCCGTGCGGCCATGTCGTCGGTTTGCGCCACGGAGAAGCCCAACGTCCCCAACCACTCGTGGAGCAACGTGGCCGCCGCCCCCTCTTTGCGGAGGGCGGTGATGTCGATGTCCAGTCCGCCCTCCGTCTCGCGGCATACCCTTTCGCGGGCGGCGGCTACGGCGTTGTCCGCCAGCAGCCCCGCTTCGGCCATGCGTGTCGCCGTGTCAGTCAGCGTCTGTACTATCGACGGGTTCAGCTCGCGCAGCAGGGGCATCACTTGCAGGCGGATGCGGTTGCGCTTCACGTCGGGTACAAGGTTCGAACTGTCTGTCACGTAATCCTGTCCGCACCGGGCGAGGTAGGCCTCGGCTTCGCGTCGTTCCGTCCTGAGCATGGGGCGCACCACGCGCCCCCGCCGCCATCCCATGCCCGCCAGTCCCCGCCATCCCGTGCCGCGGACGAGGTGGAGAAGCAGGGTTTCGGCGTTGTCGTCGGCATGGTGTGCCACCGCCACGGCGGCCAGTCCGCGTGCGTCAAGCAGACGGTCGAACCATTCGTAACGCAGGCGGCGTGCGGCCATCTCTATGCTTTCTCCATTACGCCGTGCCTCGTCGAGGGTATCGAACCCGGCGATGTGAAGCCGCACGCCGTGTTTCCGGCACAGGCTTTCTACAAAACGCTGGTCGCGGTCAGACTCTTCTCCCCGTAGGTGGAAGTTGCAGTGGGCGGCTTCGACACGCCATCCGGCGGCGAGCAGGGCGCACAGCAAGGCGACGGAATCGGCTCCCCCGCTCAGGGCGACGAGCAGGGCGGCTGTGCGTTCGATGTGGCAATGGCGGGTGAGTGCCTCGTCGACTTGTTTGACAAATGAATCCATGGAGGTGTGCCGTGCGTCAGTAGGAGACCGAAACCGCGATGCCCTCGGCGCGCAACAAGTCGGCGATGCGGTCGAGCTCCTGGGGCGATGCCTTGCGTAATCCCTGGACGGGCGTGTCGCGGTCGATGGTATAAATCATCACTTGGCGGGGCGCGATGCTGCGGATGGCCTCTATCCAGGGAAGGACGTAGCGGTCGGTCGTGTTGTCCACGTCGTTCCCGTTTTTATCCCGGCCTTTCATGAACAGCGTCTGCACGATGGCCTGTTGTCCGTAGCTTTTCAGTGTCTGCACGACGGCCTCCACGTCGTAGCGTCCCGTCGGGCGGTCGACCAGATGGATGTATCCGGCATCCACAGTGTCGAGTTTGAGGATGTTGTTGTCCACTTTGAGCAATGCGGCACGTATCTTGGGCAGGTGGGCAAGCGTGGCGTTGCTCAGCACACTTACTTTCGCTTGCGGGCAATAGCGGGCGCGCAGTGCAAGGGTGTCGTCGATGATTCCGGGAAAGTCCGGGTGTGCCGTGGGCTCGCCGTTTCCTGCAAAGGTCAGTACGTCGGGCGGTGTGTTTCCGGCGACCATTTCGACCAGTCGGGCTTCGAGAGCCGTGGCCACGGCTTCCCGCGTGGGGCGGGACAGACTGGGGCGGTGCTCGGCGTTGAGACCGCATTCACAGTAGATACAGTCGAACGTGCAGAGTTTGCCGTCGGGCGGCATGAGATTGATGCCGAGTGAGAGGCCAAGGCGACGGCTATGGACGGGTCCGAAGATGGGTGAATCGTAAAGGATAGTAGACATGGGTGTTGGTATATTGGTGGGAGGCGTGCGGCGGGTCAGCGTGTCGGCCAGTAGACCTTGCGCGACGTGCTGCCCCGTCGTTCGATATAGATGCCCGGTCGTGTGGGACGGTCGACCCGTCGTCCTTCCGGGGTGAACCATTCGCTGTCCGCCTCTTCCTCCGTGGCGGTCGTAATGCCGGTAGCGGATGACGTGGTGAACGTCTGGTTCGCCACGATATCCCAGTCGATGCGCACACAAAAGTCGTAGAGTGTCGCGGCGCGCAGTCCGCCGAAACGGACAGTGACCGTCGTGTCCGCGCCCGGCGGGAGGTTGAGGTGGTCGTACCGGCGGGTGTCGTTGCTGCCGCTGTCGTGTGTTCCCTCAAACAAGCTGAACGTGGGCATTGCCCCGCTCCATCCGCCGCCGTCGCCGTTGTGGAACGTCACATGGGCTATTGCGCTGTCGGCCGTGGCTTCCACGCTGATTCCGGTGACGGACAGTTCGGCGGGGTCGGTCGCGGACACGGTGACGGGCTGGGAATGGAACACCGTCCGCCCGTCCGCAGTGAAGTAGAGCAGGCGTTCGCCACTCTGGGTAAAGCAGGCGTAAGCCGTGATGGTAGTGTCTGCCCCGGCGGCCAGGCGACTTCCCGTGTAGCAAAGGTAGTCCGCGCCTTCAAACGGGTCATCCGCTTCGAGGCTTTGCGTGAGCAGGGCAATGGGGGTGGTGAGTGGTTCGTCGCTGGTGTTGTGCAGGCCGATGCGGACGGCGACGGCATCGTTGGTGTCGGGTTCCCGTTCGAAGCTGACGGCTGTCACGCTTAGCTCTTGCCCCGTTCGTGCGAGGGTGTCGGGCAGTGTGATGTCGAGGTCGTCGGGATGGAGCAACACAGCCTCCTGGTTGCAGAAGAATCCCTGTACCTGGTCGACCCCGCCGGCTTCTGCATCGGCGTTGGCGAAGGCCAGGACATCCAGACGGAAGTAGCCGTCGTACGCTCCGCCGTATCCCCAATTCACGTGGAAGCGCCCTTCGGTGTCGAGGCCGTCCAGGACGAAGGCATGCGCCGAGCGGGCATACTGGCTGCCGGCATAGAGTACGGGGCGGCCTGACGTGATTTCGCCCACGAGCATTTCGAACCAATCGTCTGGCCGGTAGGTATAGCTGTCAGCATAGTGGACAAAACCGTATCCCATGGCGTGTTCCAGCCCCGGCACCATGGCGTTCACGTAAGCCCCCGAGCTTTCCGTTCCCCAGTTCATCTTGCATATTTGTCCGCACCAGAGCGACAGGTCAGCCACGGCGGTGGCCTGCGCGTCGGTGTACAGTCCGTCTTCGTAGCTGTCAAGGATGTCGTCCCAGGCGATGGCTGTTCCCGGCAGGACATCCGAGGTGGTGAAGTGCTCCGTGGAGTGGGCGTGGATGGTGTCGGCGAGCACGGCGGGCTGCCGGTAGTAAGTCAGCATCTGCTCGAGGGCGGTGGCGACGCACCCCACGAGGCAACGGCTGGTGCTGACGTTCCCTTCGTCGTCGATGTAGTAAGGACAGGAACGGTTGAAAGGGTCATACTGGTCGCGCACGGTGGAAAGCAAAGGCTGTACGGCGGTCGTGGATAACGTGGCGGCCGCGCGGGTTCCGGGAGGGGTGAGGAGTTGTCGCCCGTAGAGCGCGAGGAGTTCGCCGAGCGCAGGCGGCATCTCGTCGCCCGCTTGTCCGTAGCCGAGGATGGCGGGCAAGCGGTCGTCGGCCGCGACGAGCACGAAGCTACCCTTGCCGTCGGTGAAGCCGTATGCTGCCGGTCCCGCCTCCATTGGGGAGAGCTCGATGCCTGCCGCCGTGCGCGAGGCGGGAAGTAGCGTCCGCAGAAAGGCGGCGGCGCGTGCGGAAGCGGCGGTTGAGTCGACAGGATCGGCGACCGCAGTGAACGGCACGGCGAGTAAAAGCAACAGTAACGGCAGCAGGCGTTTTTTCATGGTACGGACGGGGTGGCGGGATGGCTTTTGTGGGTCATGATGTCCAACACACGGTTATCCGTCTCGTTCATCGCGTCGGCTCCGATACTGACCAGATTGCGTATGCTCTGGTCTACATCGTCGTCGATAATGCCTTCGACCGAAGAAACGCAGTTACCCTGCATCGCAAGCATGGCAGACAGCACGGCGGTGCTTACGCCGCTTGTCAGTTTCAGGGCGCAGCTCGGTTTCGCCCCGTCACAAATCATCCCTGTCAGGTTGGCAATCATGTTCTTCACCGCGAAGGTCACCTCCGGGTAGCCCCCGCCCATGAGCAGGGTAATGCCGCAGCTCGAGCCGGTGGATGCCACGACGCATCCGCACAGGGCCGAGAGTGTGCCGAGGTGCTGCTTGATGTAGATGGCGGTGAGGTGGCTGAGCATGAGGGCGCGTGCCATCTCTTCTTCGGTGTTGTGGTTTTCTTCGGCAAAGACCACGACGGGATTGGTGGCGCAGATGCCTTGGTTCCCGCTGCCCGAGTTGCTCATGACGGGTATCATGGCGCCGGCCATTCGTGCATCGCAGGCACAAGCGGTGCTCGACAGGATGCGGGAGAAGATGCTGTCGCCCATGATGCCGCGTCCGAGCGGACGGCTGAGCGTCTTGCCGAGGCAGTGGCCGTAGTTTCCTTTGAGCGACAGGCGTGCGGCTTCCTCGTTGAGCTTCCGGGTTTCGAGGATGAAGCTAATCTCGTCGAGAGGGGTGGTCGTGGCGTAGTCGAAAACCTTGCGCAGCGTAAGCACGGGGGAGGCCGGTTCATCCTCGTCGCCGCCTGTGGCATCGGAGAGGCTGGAGAGTGTTTCCCCGTCGACTTCGAGACGGACGAAACGGGTATGCTCCCCGGCGATGACGGCGACAGCCTTGTGGCCTCCGGCACTGCATTGGGCTTCGACGTAGAGTTTTTCGTCAATGCCGTCTTTCAAGGCGACATGAACCCGTCCTTCGTCGACGAACCGACGGCCTTGCTCGACGGCTTCGGGTGTGACATCGCGCAGTACTTCGAGCCCCAGTTCTGCCCGGCCTATGAGTGCGCCCAATGCGATGGCGATGGGCAGGCCTACCATGTCCGTCCCGGGTATGCCTACTCCCATGGCGTTTTTCAGTATGTTGGTACTCAACAAGGTGTCGACCCGTTCGGGCTTGGCGTTGAGCAGTTCAGTGGCGCGGGCTACGGCGAGTGCCACGCACATAGGTTCGGTGCAGCCGATGGCCGGCACGACTTGCCGGCGTACCAAAGCGGCTATCTGGCGACGTTCTTCGGGTTCTATCATGGGAACAATTCGGTTTATTGTACAAAATTACAGAAAACGTAGCAGCCGGGGCAGTGAATCCGGAGGAAAAGTGCATCTTTGCGGTATGAACGACAAGAACATCCGTGAGCCACGCACAGAGCGTGACTACCATTTCCAGATGAGCGAGGCCACTGCCGACAAGCTCTATGTCAGTATCCTGAAAAAAATGATGGTTGAGAAACGTTACCGGGACTCTGGTTATACCGCCGGGCGGCTGGCCGAGGAGCTGGGGACGTCGCCGCGTTACGTCTCGGCCGTCGTGGCGCGCTACACCAAGGACAATTACAGTGCCCTGGTGCGCAGCTACCGCCTGCGCGATGCCTGCCACATGCTCGGGCAGGCGCGTTATGCGAAATACACGATGGAGGAGATCGGCCTGATGTGCGGATTCAACTCACGGCAGTCCTTCTACCAGGCTTTCAAGCAGGCTTTCCAAATGTCGCCCCTGCGCTACCGGCGACAACTCCTGTCCGACACGGAGGGGACAGCCGTCGCCGAGCATGCCGTTGCCCCCGCGTCGCACTGACTGGCGTATCCCGTTCCGGCCGTGGGCGGTCGGCAATATCCCCTGCACCGGAACGATGTCCGGGTGCGGATTCTGTTTCCTTGTTCCGCCGGGTCGTTCATCCACATTGTTGATTTGTTTATCCAAGTGGCGGACTTGTCGCCACAGGTCGCCGGATAGGAGCGACAAGTCGCCGTCCGGTCGTGACTAACCGGCTGATAGATTTTTGCGCGTCTGTGCAAAGAAGCAGATGCAGGCAATTTGCGGTACGTTACCGCCGTATGGAGAAATGGGGAGGGCTTACAACTTCCTCATCCAGCGTCCGCGCACCAGGCGGATGAGGAAGATGATGCCCCGGAAGCATAGCTCGATACACATGGCCAGCCAGACACCGCGCAAACCCATGGAGGGAGCCAGCGCGGCAGCCAGGGAAAGACGGACAACCCAGATGCTCACGAGGTTCATCGTCGCCGGGACCAAGGTGTCGCCCGCGCCGACAAAAACGCCGTAGGCAACGATGGAAGCGGCAAACATGGGCTCGGCGTAAGCCTCTATCCGCAGCACGGACACGCCGAGCTCGAGCACTTCGGGGACGGGGGTCATGATGCCTATCATGTAGGGCGCGGCCACGTACATGGCGATTCCCGTCAGGGTCATGACGGCTATGCCCGTGCCCACGGTGATATAGGCAAAGCGTTGGGCCAGCTCCTTACGCCGCGCACCGATGCTTTGTCCCACGAGGGTGGTAGCCGCATCCGCCACACCGTAGCCCGGCATGTAACACAGGCTTTCGGCCGTGATGGCAAAGGCGTTGGCGGCGATGGCATACACGCCGAGAGGAGCAACGATGACGGTGGTCATGATTTGTGCCCCGCACATCATGATGCGCTCTGCCCCCATCGGCAGGCCGATACGGAAGGCCTTGCCCAGGCAGTCGGTCTCGGGGAGGTAACTCCCGCTCCGTTTCCACAGCCTCAGCTCCGGCGAGCGGAAACATAGGGAATAGAGCATGAGTAAGGAGGTTACGACGATGGCCAGTGCCGTCCCGACGGCCGCTCCGGTCACACCGAGCCCCATTCCCGGCATATCGAACGAGAATCCGCCGAGGTGAACCGTGTGGGAGGGGAAAATGAACAACATGTTGAACACGACATCCAACAGGCACATCTGGATGTTCAACAGACTCGGCACGAGCATGTTGCCGCTGCTCCGCAACATTGCGCTTCCCAGCACATTGAGCTGGAAAAAGGGGAGGGACAACGCGAAGATGAGGAAATAGGACGTGGCATCGGCGGCTATCTCGGCTCCTCCTCCCAGCCACGCTGGCAGGTTGCGGCTGATGGCGCATCCGATAGCCATCAGGACAAGGCCAAAACACAGCACGACCAAAAGGGACTGCCTCAACACGGAGCGTGCGCCCTCGTCATCCTTCGCCCCCAGGCGATGGGCCACCTGGACGGCGAATCCGGTGGACGCAGCCGAACAAAGCCCCATGAAGAGCCAGGTAGTCGTCGACACAAGTCCAATCGAAGCCGAAGCCTGAGCCCCCAAGCTCCCCACCATCGACGCGTCAATGTATTGCATCGTAATGGAGGAGATTTGCGCCATGATGGACGGCATACTGAGCTGGGCAGTCAGGTATAATTGCTGGCGAGCCGTCATGGGCAGGCCGCTCCTGATGCGCAACAACAGTGAGTTCTCTTGGTGCTTCATTCCGGTTATCGTTTTGAAACGCTTTCCCGCTCTTTGGGGATTACCCTCCGTGCTTATTATCCCTTATCCCAGTTCGTTGAAGCGTCGTCTGTATGAGGGAGGATGCCATGCGCCTCCTTGGCGATGCCTGCCGGGGGTATCCACGTCCGGTTTCATGTTATCCGGACGTAGTACCTGCCTGCAAAGGAATGCCGTCTGTGTCTCCTGTCAGAACCGGGCGGAAACCTGGAAGTCGAACGTGCTGTAATAACGTCCGACAGAAACGCTCCGGTCGTGCGTGAAATAATAGTTAGCCTGGAATATCAGGTGCTTGCCAAGGTAATAGTTCGCCGCGAGCGCGTAGATGGTTTTCAGGGATTGCCAGTGTTTGTCCTCCCGGTAGCAGTCGTAACGGCCGAACAGCTTGAAATGGTCGAAGACGGGCGCACCAAGTTGAATGTACCAAGCATCGCTGTGGTTGGCACTGTTGATGTCGGTGGGGTCTTGGCCTTTGGAGGCGATGTATTCTCCCCGCGTACTCCATTTCCCGTCATCATACATATACCCAACGCCCCAGCGTTTCCTATCCACGCACTTCAAATCCGTGCCGTCCCCTTTATAGTTCTCGTTTGTGTATTTACCGTTCCATCCGAAGCCACCGACGGATAATCCCTTGACGGGGGAAATCCACATACCGCCGATGACGTCCTTAAAATTGTCCTTGTCCGTATGGTTGATTCCCTGTCCGTTGAACACACCGACCTGGTAGTGCAGCCAGGTATGCCCGTCGCCGGCCGGGAAAAGGTCGCCCTGTATTTGGGCACCGACATCGCGTCCGGAACATTTATGACCGTCGACACGGTCGTTAATGGAAGCCAACTTCAAAGTGGCTTGGGAGTAGTTTCCTATGCCGACATCCAAGGGGCTCAACGGATTCTCGAAACCGATGGGGCGTTTGAACTGTCCCATCTTGACGCGGAAGAAATCATATTTCTGCCATTCTATGAACGCATCCATTATGCGTGGGCCGTTGTCGTCCGACGGCATTCCGTTGACCTCCATCTGCAAACGGTAGTAGAAGTCGTTGAAACAATATCCCGCCACGCTCAACCTGACAAAGCGGAGGTCGAACCCGCCGTTCCCGTTGCTCGATTGTCCGTCTCCGGTGTCGATGCTATACTTTCCTATGATATAACCACTGAATTTGATGCTGGGGTTGAAAGCTTCCCATAATGTTTTCTTGCTGCCTGTCTTTGTCGTTTCTTCATTATGCTCCAGCAAACTGTCCGTCGGAATTTCGTGTGCGGAAAGGCTGGTCACTCCTGCCAGCAAGCACGCGAAAAGCATGGCTTTCTTCTTCATTTCCCTTATGTTATAGAATAAATTGCGTGCAAAAGTAATGATTAATTCCCGGCGAAACGTGAGGAATGTCTAACTTTGCACGCATGAGTATTAACTTTTGCCGCCTTGTGCGCACGGGGCTGTTCATCGGTTTCTTATACACGGGAAGTGTTTATCCGGCTGTTGCACAAGAAGTAGACGCAAGGCCAGCAGATTCTTTGGATGTCGTTCCTACGTTGTCCGACACGGCATCGCCAAAACAGAACTTCTTAGGGAAGTTACGGAACTACTTCCGGCATACGGACAGCTCGACGGGAAAGAATTTCGACTTCGGGGTTCTGCCGGGGCCGCACTATTCTTCGACCGTGGGGTTTGGGCTTGGTGTGGTGGCCACGGGGATATACTCCACGGACAGGACAGATTCTTTATTGCCGAAGTCAAACGTTTCGCTCTTTGGCGATGTCACGACGAAAGGATTCCTGATGATAGGCTTCCGGGGTAACCATATTTTCCCCCGAGAGCGTTTCCGTTTGGACTATCGCTTTTACGTGTACACGTTCCCTACTCATTTCTACGGCATTGGCTACGAACAGTGTGATGACGATGCGAACAAGGCCGATTTCCGCCGTCTGAAACTTGACTGGATGGGGAGGTTCATGTTCCGTATCGCCAAGGACTTTTATATTGGTCCGACATTGAATTTCCAGTTCATCCATGCGATGGATATGGACCCTATTGGCGAGGAATTCATCGAGGGGCAGCGTCACACGGTGCATGCTTTGTCTCCGGGTATTACCCTGACATACGATTCGCGTGACTTCATCTTGAACGCCAAGAAGGGATGGTTCTTGCAGATTGACCAGACGTTTACGCCCAAAGGGCTCGGGAACACGTACGGCTTTTCAACGACAGACTTCACTGCCAGTACGTATGTGCCGGTTTGGAAAGGCTGCACGATGGCAGTAGAACTGCACAGTCGATTCAACTATGGTGACGTACCTTGGTGCATGATGGCAGAAATGGGTGGGCCGAACCGTATGCGCGGATATTACGAAGGACGTTATCGTGACCGCAATATCATTGAGGGACAACTCGAATTGCGGCAACATATAATCGGTCGTCATGGTGCAGTGGTCTGGATAGGGACTGCGCAAGTATTTCCGGAAGCCTCTGCGCTGAGATGGTCGCGTTTCCTACCTAATTACGGCCTCGGTTATCGTTGGGCTTTCCGGCAAGGGGTAAACGTCCGTCTTGATTATGGCTTCTCACGCAATGGAGGTGGCTTTCTGTTCAGCGTGAATGAGGCTTTCTGACAATAAAAAGAGAAATAGAATAACATTAAAATAGAACTGATGAAGACGAAAAAGCTTGTCTTGACTGCTGCTTTGGCGACTATGGTTTCCGTAGGCGGTGTATATGCCTCCCAATCCACAAACGGGCGGATGGAAGAAAGCCTTCAAACCGATCAGGCCAACGGTAAGGAGGAATATCTGCCGTTCGGCAATTTTGACCAGTGGCTGGTGCGCAACGTGAAGGAAAGCGGTATCATCGGAGGGGCGACAAAAACGCTTTTTGAAATAGCTCCGAATGGGACAATCAACAGCAGTGATGCTTATCACAATGCTGGCGGTTCGCCGTGGGCGACATCTAATGTCGTGGCCAAGGTGGCCGGAATCACGAAGACCAACACGTCTGTTTATCGGGAGGCTCGTCAAGGGCATGGATATTGTGCGAAACTATCCACGCACGAGGAGAAGTGCGTAGTTCTGGGAATGGTGAATATCAAAGTTCTGGCGGCTGGTTCCATATATCTCGGAGAGACGCAGGAACCTATCACAGGAACATCCAATCCCATGGGAAAGCTGGATGTCGGTATTCCTTTCACGCGGCGGCCGCAAGCCATACGTTTTGACTATAAAGTGGCACTTTCCGGCCAGCCTAATCGCATCCGTCGCACCGGTTTCGGGAAAGCCTCTGTCGTAGAGGGGAAAGATATGGCGGACTGCATCTTGTTCTTGCAGAAGAGATGGGAGGACAAGGACGGGAACATTTATGCCCATCGCATTGGCACGATGGTCGTCCGCTTTGACCAGTCGACAAAAGACTGGGTCAATAACGCTACTTTCACCATACATTATGGCAACATCACCAAGCAAAGTTTCTATCAGCCATATATGGGTTTGACGACCGGTGACTTTGTAAGGTATGCGAAGAATAGTAAGGGGAAAATGGTTCCCATTCAGGAAGTGGGGTGGGGAGCTGCCGATGAAACGCCGACCCATCTTGTCCTTCAGTTTGATTCGAGCCATGGCGGGGCTTACGTAGGCAGTGTAGGCAACACTCTTTGGGTGGATAACGTAAGGCTCGTTTATTAAAACGGTTATAAGAAGCCGGACAAAGGACGGGGAAGGGTGAGAACGCTCTTCCCCGTCCTTGTTTCTGCCTGTTTGTTTTACCGAATAAGTTAGGTGTGAAGCTATCTTATCCCCAACTTATTCGCGTTTCTGTCCGAATTAATAGCGGAGGGGCCTATCCTTTTTCCGTATCTTCGATACGAGGTAAGAAGGAACAAGTAAGTACGTAGGCATCAAGGAAAAGACAATGCACATCATATAGTTTTCCTCTCACCGTGGCTTGTATGATACCCTCTTCTTCCGGGATTTCGGATAGATGCAAATGGATGTCCGGCAGCGAAAGTCCTTCCTGTTGTTGCATGAGCTTGTAGAGACACTCTTTTGCGCTCCACGCCATTGTATAAAAGGAAGGACTTGCAGCATCAGGGCAACAGGCCAGGTCTTCCGGCGTGAAAAACATCGAGCGTGCCCTGAATGCCTGTTCCGAACATAACTCAATGTCAATGCCTATCGTATGACCCGGCGACAGGGCAACGCAGACACGACCTTTGCTGTGGGAAATGCTGATTCCGATTCCTTTTTCGGAGAGGACAGGGCGGCCGTCCGGCTGGTAGGTAAGGTTGAACTCTTTCCCGTTCTCCCTTGAAGCGTAGCTGAGAAGTAGCCGTACAGTCAACCATTCCTCTCTCCGGGATGTGGATGCGAAACGCCGGATGCTCTCTTCCACCATGTTTGCCGGCAGATTCCGGGAAAGGTATGGCCGCAACCCCTCCACGTCACCCCAATACACGGCCACGGGGCCTATGTCTAACCGGTGAACGAGAGAGGAAGGAATGTCCATGAAAAGAAACGGTGTGGCAATATATAACAGGGGATGTCGCCGTGTCGCAATGGCAGGAATCAGAACGGCGGGAGGCCGTTCCGGTTTCCTTGGCTGATGTCCGGAGTGTTCTGGGACGTTTCTCCACTGTTTCCCGGGGGAGTGGCCGGTTTGCGCATGAGTTCCAAACGTTCGGCCAAGATGTCGACGCTATCGTGCTGTTTGCCGCTCCTGTCACGATATGAGCGTTTCTGTATTTTTCCCTCGACAAAGATTTTGTCTCCTTTCCGGACATAGCGCTCTACCGTCTGTGCCAGTCCACGCCAGAAAACAATGTTATGCCACTCCGTCCGGTCGGGCACTTGCGTCCCGTTGGGGAGGGTATAGCCCTTTTCCGTAGTGCCCAACCTGACTTCCGCCACAGCCACGCCGTTGTCTACATATCGGACATCCGGATCTTTGGCCACGTAGCCAATAAGGAGAACTTTGTTGAGCGACATCGTTCTTTTGGGAAAGTATTTAACGGATACGGTCGGCGGCACGCACCTTCTCCTCGTCGCTCTTTATTGCTTTCCGGGCCAACGCAACGGCCAGCATGGCAAAAAAGGGAAGGACGATGTACAGGGTCGGCGTGAATTCGGCAGACAGTTTATGCGTCATGCTGATGCCGTATGCCACATAGGCAACGTAATAGAGTATGTGGCAGATGATGCCCAATACGCATAACTTACTTTGCAAACGGCGGTTCCTGTACTTGAAAATGCAGTACACGGGGATAATCACGCACAACAAGGCGAACAACAAAACGCCCCAAGGAAGGGACGGTATATCTCCCGTCGCCGGATTCTCGCCCAGATACTTGAACGACGTGGCATACATGACGTATGTTCCTGTCGTTCCCGGAAAATAGGCGAGCGGCATGAAAAAAGCGATGGCTGACAAGATGCCAGCCAACAACAGGTAGACACTTTGAATCCGTTGTATCATAACGTGGATTGTCCTATCTTTTCTTTCTCCTTAGTCGGATTGCGGTAATAGATGCGCCCGTGCAGGAACTCGTCGGCAGCAATAAGCGTGGCTTTCGGGAGTTTCTCGTAGTAGCGCGATATTTCTATTTGTTCCCGGTTTTCGAACGTTTCTTCGAGGTTGTCGTTGCTGGAAGCGAACTCTTTCAGCTTCTTCGACAAGTCCTCTTTCATCTTCATGGAGATTTGATTCGCTCTCTTCGACATGATGACGACGCTCTCGTAGATGTTGCCTGTTTCCTCACAGAAATCCATGATATTGTGCGTCACCGTGTTCGTCGGGGCTTTGCTTTTCTTGTAATCCATTATCGTTTTGTTTGATTATTCGTTTTCGTCTGTGCTGGCGTAGGACGAGGCCGACTCGAAGAGTTTCTTTGCCTCTGCCATATATTTGGATTCCGGGTATTCGTTCGTGAAGCCGTAATACTCGTCTATTGCGTCGTGGTAGCGTTCTTCCTTTTTGTCGTCCACGCTTTCCCGTGCCAGTTCGAACTTGGCTCTCAGGAGCAGGATGGAGAAATCCTCGCGACGGGTGGAGTAGGGGTAGTCTTTGAGTGCGTTCTCCGCCGTGACGATACATGCCTGGTAATTGCTTCCCCCGTTGGTGCAATTCCCGAAGTAGGAACCCAGGTCATAATAGAGTTTGGCAGACAGATATTCCTTTTCGACCAGTTTGTCTTGCAGGGCAAATATCATTTCCTGTGCCTTTTCGCGCAAGTCACTTTCGGGATACAGGTCCATGAAGTTCTGGAATTGGGCGATAGCGTCGTAAGTGGCCGATTGGTCCAGCTTAGGCTCCGGCGTATCCATATATAGGGACTTTCCGCTGTAAAAGCGAGCTTCCTCCACCCAATAGCCTCGTGGATAACTCTCGTAGAACTTCTTGAAGACGGAAGCCGCCGCGCTGTAATTCTTCGCCCGGTAGTGGCTCATAGCCAGCATGTACAAGGATTCCTCGCCTTTGTCCGTGCCCTTCATCATGGCAATGACTTCTTGGAAAAGGAGTGCTGCACGGTTGTATTGCCCTTCGGCATAATATTGCTTGGCCATCTCATACTTGTAGTCAAAATCATTAGTCTTCAAGATTTTGGAGTAATTGCCGCATGAGGCCAGCAACAAAATGGCAGCTACGAACGGGAGAGCGCGGAAAAGTGCTTTCTGCATTGTTGGTAATTTGCCGCAAAAATAGTAAATCCTGTGGTTACGTACAATCATTTAAGTTGAAAATAATCTTTATCGCCTTGTCAAAGTCTTATAAAAGTCAGCCTCCCTTTGGCCAAAGTGACAGTTGCGGGAAAGAGGTAGGGAGCTACGTGAATCTACCCGGCGACCCGTCCGAACTAGTCGCCGGATAGGATGAAGAACTCGCCGACTTGTGAAAATCAGTTTGCCGAGAGTCGCCATCCTGATACCTTGTCCTCATAAGCATTATAATAAATAAGATTTGGGTTCCACGCTTTTGTGTGGATGCTCACCGAAGTTTGCTCTTTTTTCTGCCTATTTTAGGCTCGATGGACGTGATGCCGTAACTTTGCGGGGCTTGGGCGGTGAGGAAAGCCGTCCGATGTCTTGTATGGAAAAGAAGAAAAGGGAAGAGACTGTAAGGTTTGTCAAATTCGTCATCGTGGGTATGGGCAATACGCTGGTGACTTACGTGGCCTATGTCGTGCTGCGTATGCTGGGCGTGGGGCTTGATTGGGCCAACTTCCTTTCCTATGTGGCGGGCGTAGTGAACAGTTTTGTGTGGAACCGCTGTTGGGTATTCCGCCGTTCCGGAGGGTCTGTCTTGCGCCAGTCCGTCTTCTTCTTGGCCGGCTTCGCCGTGTGCTATGGCGTGCAGTGGCTGGTGTTCCGCGGCTTGCTGTCGACCGGGGTGGGTGAGCACGTGGCCCAGTTGCTGGCCATGTGCGTCTACACGGGGACGAACTATCTCTACAACCGTTGCGTGACTTTCCGGTAACGGCGCGTAGGGAAAGGGGTCATAACTCCGCATAATCCGGGATGTCACGCAGGAACGCGTAACTCCGGTTCTCGTAGTCCATGCGGCAGCAATAATGGCACAGTCCGTTGCTGACGATGAGGTAGTCGACGCGCAGGACAAGGTTGTAGGCTGATATTTGGTCGAAGACGGCTTGCGTGATGGGCACAGTGGGTGCCTTGTATTCCACAATAAGGCGCGGACGGCCTTCGGCGCGGGCGTAGAGCACGCTGTCGCACCGGCGGCTCAGCGAACCGATATGCAGCGTCACCTCATTGGCCAGCAGGGCGGC
This sequence comes from uncultured Prevotellamassilia sp., assembly GCA_964647405.1. Taxonomy (GTDB): domain Bacteria; phylum Bacteroidota; class Bacteroidia; order Bacteroidales; family Bacteroidaceae; genus Alloprevotella. The sequence continues at coordinate 3,148 of CAZYHW010000006.1, read as the reverse complement.
AGGGTAGTGCTTATGCTCGACAAGGAAGTGGGTGAAATGCTGTCGGACCCACTCCTCGGGCGTCAAGGTCACGTAGCGGCTGCGCAGGAAATCGTAGACAAGCGTATGCCCCTTGCGCTGCGTTGTTTTTATCGCATAGGCGGGCAAATTCAACGGAATCATTTTTTTATTTTTGCAGACGGACAAAAATAAGAAGTTCATGAAAACGAAACAAGAGATAGCCGGGGATTGGCTTGTCCGATACACGAAACTTCCGCTCGAAGCATTCAGCCAATATGTTCTCCTGACCAATTTCAACAACTACGTCGACCTGTTCTGCCAGCATTGCGGCGTGGCGACCGTGGGATTCGAGGCGAACATGCGGACGGTGACGGCAGCGGGAATAACGATGATTAACTTCGGAATGGGAAGCCCAAACGCCGCGCTAATCATGGACTTGTTGAGCGCCGTGGCACCAAAGGCTTGCCTGTTTTTGGGAAAATGTGGCGGGATTTCGGAAAAGACACGGCTGGGTGACTACATCCTCCCGTTGGCGGGCATACGCGGGGAGGGAACCAGCCGGGACTATTTCCCTCCGGAGATTCCCGCCTTGCCGGCATTCATGTTGCAGCGCGCCGTGTCCACCGCCCTGCGCGACAACCAGCATGACTATTGGACGGGGACGGTCTATACGACGAACAGGCGGCTCTGGGAACACGACGAACGTTTCAAGGACTATCTCCGTACGACGAGGGCAATGGGTGTCGACATGGAAACGGCCACCCTCTTCTCTTGTGGGTTTTACAATCACATTCCTACGGGTGCCCTGTTGCTCGTGTCGGACAACCCGATGGTGCCCGAAGGCATCAAGACCGCCGAGAGCGACAGGCACGTGACCCGGAACTATGCCGCCACGCACGTGAAGATGGGAATAGAGGCGCTCCGCCTCATCATCGGAGAGCGGAAAACCGTGCGGCATCTTAAATTCGATTGGTAGTTATCCCCCTTAAATCTTTACGACTTATGCCAAGCATGAAATCATCTCCGGCGGCGAAAGGAGCGACCTACGAATCGATTGTGCGCGATGTCCAAGGAGGGAACTTCAAACCGGTCTACTTCCTTATGGGAGCCGAAAGTTACTACATCGACCGGCTGTCCGACTTCATCGTGGAGCAGGCCCTCACGCCGGAGCAACGCGACTTCAACCTGTTGACGCTTTTCGGCGCGGATGTCGGCGTGGCTGACGTGATTAATGCCGCCAAAGGCTATCCCGTCGGGGCGGAAAGGGTGGTGGTGTGCGTAAAGGAGGCACAACAGATCAAGAACATTGAACAACTCGCCTACTATCTGCAAAAGCCACAGCCGACCACGGTGCTCGTCGTGTGTTACAAGAACGGCGTGCTCGACCGAAGGAAAAAACTGGCAGCACTGGTGGAGAAAACGGGTGTGCTTTTTGAGTCGAAGAAATTATATGACAGTCAGCTGCCGGCTTTCATCCGTGATTATCTCCATCGGAAACAGCTCTCCGCAGACCCGAAAGCGTCCACGATGTTGGCGGATTTCGTCGGGACAGACCTGAACCGGATGGTAGGCGAACTGGATAAGTTGGCTCTCGCCATGCAGGGAAGCGGCAATAAAATTATTACGCCGGAACTGGTCGAAGCCCTCATTGGTGTCAGCAAGGATTTTAATAATTTCGAGTTACTGGAAGCCATTATCGCAAAGGACATACTGAGAGCTAATCGAATTATCAATTATTTTGACAGTAATCCGAAAGATAATCCTGTACAGGTCACGCTTTCCACATTGTTTAAGTTCTTTTCCACCCTTATGCTGGCATATTATGCTCCCGACAAGTCCGAGCGTGGACTTGCGCAGTGGTTGAGTGTAGCCGATTGGCAGGTAAGGCGGAACTACTTGCCAGCCATGCGGGTGTACAGCGGCGTAAAAGTAATGCATATAATCGGCGAAATACGCCGGGCAGACGCACGTACGAAAGGTGTCGACAACGTGAAGACACCGGTGGGCGAAGTGATGAAAGAACTGTTGTTTTTTATCCTCCATTGAATCATTCCCTCCATTTCCGCAGTGCATGAATGGAGTTGTAGGGCAGTAGGAGTGATGTAATCCATACACCTTACTGTCCGCGCCTTTTCGTAAAATAGTGCAGTACTTCCTTTGCTTTTATATTTATCTTTTTAAGAATAAACTAACTGTCGCGTCCTAACTCTTCTTTAATGAGTATTACATGATATAGGCTCGTGATGATTGGAAGTAGATGAACGGGCAAACAGGAGGGGGAAGAGAAGAGTGAGACGGCTTTCTGAAATCCCGATCAGGCTGATAGTGTAATCTTCATGGCTATCCCTCCAACCTCTTTATACCAACCATGCATGATGTATTGCTGAGATGATGAGACTGCGGCATTCGTAGTCAGAATGCGATGGGGGAGTCATCTCATCGTTTCTCTGATTTGCACAGGTCAGAGGAGCTTTTTGGTGGCCGAATCTGCATCTTGTTCATCACGATTACAGCGAAATAAGATCTCAAAAGCCGCGCAAGTTCCGTAAAAGCAAACACAGAAAATGTAAATTCCCGTTTTCTGTGCATTTCAAATTATAGAAAAAGAGCCATTTTATAAAGAGAAACCGAACGTGTAGACAGGAAAATTACCATCCGGCTACCTTATTTTGTAATCTATGACTATCAAAATTCGCATCTCGACATTTTCTGGGAATCTTTTTCATTAAATCTCCCCTTACAAATTTAGTATCTGTTTATCTTCTTGTATACAGTTGATTACGTAAATTTCTGGTTTCTGAGATTCGTGTGTACGAATCTTCATCGGAAAGGGTCGGTAGAATTAAATACCGCTCGAATCTCTCCAATTTCAAGTGTGATTACTGCTTTTTGTTCGAGTTTGTGAATCGCGAGCGTTTGCGATTTTAATATTCATATCAACGCTATTTAAGTCCACAAATACACAAACAACAATTTTATCGAGGTCTGTGAATTTACACATCACAATCAAGAGGCGTATTTCTACTTTGCAAATCATTTGCATCGAATATTAGAAAGAATAAACATACAAAAGAGTTTTGAAGTTTATATGTATATATATATCAATGCCTTAGAAAGTGTTTAAGATATGCTTCCTTGTGATACAATC
>CAZYHW010000005.1:19073-38342 GCA_964647405.1 uncultured Prevotellamassilia sp. | reverse complement strand
CCAACGACCCCCTGATTAACAGTCAGGTGCTCTAACCAACTGAGCTACTGAAGCAATCGACAGATGTTCAGCGGAATTGCGCTGCAAAAGTAATGGTTCTTTCTGAAATAAGCAATATCTTTGCACGAAATAATGCGAAAAAAACACATGAAGCGAGTAATCGGGATAGGCAATGCATTAGTTGACATCTTGGCACGAATCAAGAACGAAGGGTTGCTTGACGAATTGTCTCTCCCCAAAGGCTCGATGCAACTAATCGACGAGAAACGTTTCGAGACCGTCTGCCAGATCATGGAGAAGCTGGAAGCGGAAAGGTCCACCGGCGGCTCGGCAGCCAACACTGTCTTGGCCTTGGCACGGCTCGGCGGACAGCCGGGATTTATCGGCAAAATCGGCGATGATGCCGTCGGCCACTTCTTTTCCGAACGCTTTCAGTCACAAGGCGTACAGACCCACTTGACCGTAGTGCCGCAACACAGCGGCGTGGCCTCTACATTCATCACTCCCGACGGGCAACGCACCTTTGCCACTTACCTCGGGGCGGCCGCCGGACTGACTGCCGAAGAACTCAACGCGGCGACTTTCCAAGGATATGACTTCCTCTATGTCGAGGGATACCTCGTGCAGAACCACGCGCTCATCGACCGGGCGTTTGATTTGGCTCACCGTGCCGGCTTGCAGGTTTGTCTGGACATGGCAAGCTACAACATTGTGGAAGAGGACTACGACTTCTTTGTCCATCTCGTAGAGCAGACAGACATTGTGTTTGCCAATGCCGACGAGGCACGCGTCTTCACAGGCAAGGAGCCCCACGAAGCCGCCGAGGAACTGGCGGGGCAGAACCGCATCGCCGTGGTAAAGGACGGGAGCAAGGGAGCGGTGGTACGGCATCACGGCACGACGTTCGACGTGCCCGCACAAAAAGTGCCCCATGTCGTCGACACCACCGCGGCAGGCGATTTCTTCGCAGCAGGCTTCCTTTACGCCATGTGCCGGGGTGCTTCCTTACCTCTTTGCGCCGAGGCCGGCAGTCTGCTGGCCGCCCAGGTCATACAAGTCGTCGGAACGAAGTTGCCCGATTCCGTATGGGATACGATAAAGAGCCATCCCGCATTCTCCGCATGACTTTCAATTCCATTTCATCCATACACTACATTTTCACCTTTCCTTAATGAAACACTTTCTCCTTATTGGGATGTGGATGGTCGGCCTGCTGCCTGCCATCGCCCAGTCCAACCACAATTTTGATGTCGCCAAGAATCTGGACATCTTCAACGCTTTCTATAAAGAACTGGATTTATATTATGTCGACACGCTCGACGCGAACAACCTGATCCGGGCTGCCATCGACGGAATGCTTGACGAACTTGACCCTTACACCGAATATTATTCCGAAACCACCCGGCAGGACTTGAAACAGATGACCACGGGAAAATATGCCGGCATCGGTGCCATCATTCAGTATAACAAAAAGACTGACCGCTGCGTCATCAGCGACCCGTTCGAGGGCAATCCCGCCGCAAAAGCCGGACTGCGCCCCGGCGACGTCATCCTGTCCATTGACGGGAAGGACACGGGGAAACGGGGCGACCGCGACGCTTCCGACTTCTCCCAATCGGTGAGCGAGGCTCTGCGGGGCGAGCCCGGGTCGAGCTTCCAGCTTGAAGTGAAACGCCCGGGGGTCGACACGTCCTTCACCGTCACGTTGGTGAGAGAGACGGTAGAAGTCCCGGCCATCACTTACTATGGCATGATTGACGGCCAGACGGGATACATCGCCCTGAGTGAATTTACAGAGAACTGCGCCCGCAACGTGCGGCGTGCCATCGTCGCCCTCAAACAGCAGGGGATGACACGGCTGGTTCTCGACCTGCGAAACAACGGCGGCGGACTGATGTCCGAGGCCGTCAACCTCGTCGGCCTGTTCGTGCCCAAGGGAACGGAAGTGCTCAGCACGCGGGGAAAAATCGACGAGATGAACCAGACATACAAGACTTCGGACGACCCTCTCGACCTCGAACTGCCTCTCGTCGTACTGGTCAACGGGGCGACTGCCTCGGCAGCCGAAATCACCTCCGGAGCCTTGCAGGACTACGACCGTGCCGTCGTCCTCGGCACCCGGACCTATGGGAAAGGGCTCGTGCAACAGCCGCGCGACCTCCCCTACGACACGCAGATGAAGCTCACCACGAGCAAGTACTACATTCCCAGCGGACGCTGCGTGCAGGCCTATGATTTCAAGAACCGGAATGCCGACGGGTCGCCCAAGCACCTGCCCGACAGCCTCTGCCGCGAGTTCCACACGGCAGCCGGACGCATCGTGCGCGACGGCGGAGGAATCACGCCCGATGTCGTCCAGACCTCCGACACGCTCTCCGGACTGGCCGCCTATCTGCTCTACTCGGACGAACTTTTCGACTACTGCAACCTGTATCGCAACTCACACGACCGCATCGCCTCGCCGGACAGTTTCGACCTCTCCGACGAGGAATACAACCACTTCAAGGACTTCCTCGTGCAGTCCGACTTTTCCTACGACCGCGAGACGAAACGCCTGTTCGCCGCCTTGAAGAAAGCGGCACGGCTCGAAGGAACAGCCGACAGCGCACAGGCCGAATTTTCCGCCTTGGAGAGCAAACTGATCCCCAACCTCAGTGCCGACCTCGACCGACGCCGCGAGGAGATAGCCAGTATCATCGGCACGGAACTGATTCGCCGCTATTATTATGCCGCCGGCGAAGCACGGTATTCCCTGCGGCACGACAAGGTTGTCGACCAGGCAGTCCAGCTCCTGGACAACCCCGACGAAATGCGCCGCCTCCTCAGCAAGCCCGAGGAGTAAGGCTTCCCATCCGGCTTCCAAACCGCCAGCCCGGGCGGGAAACCGAGCCGGGACGGCGGGGAGGGATTGCCGGACGGCCTATCGCTTCGCACATATTCCATAAACCGCGCCCCGCGTCTGCTTCCGGAAATTTCCGAAAGGCGGACGCGGGGCGCGGTTTGTTTTTTATATCTCCCGGCGTGGCGACTGTCGCATTGCCACGCACGGAAGGAATGATTCAGGACTATTTCACGATAACGAGGAAGTAGTTCTTCTTCCCACGTTGCACGAGCAGGTATTTCCCCGACAGGAGGTCGCTGCTCTCGATGAGGCGGTCGGGCGTGTCGAGTTTCTCTTTGTTGAGACTGACTCCCCCGCCCTGCACGAGCTTGCGCATTTCGCCTTTTGATGCAAAGCACGGGGCAGCCCCTGTCAGGAGGTCAACGGCCTTGATGCCGAGAGCCTGGTCGCGTCCTACCTCGAAGCGCGGCACGCCCTCGAACACGGCGAGGAGGGTGTCCTCGTCGAGATGCTCGAGGTTCTCCCGTGTGGAACGGCCGAACAGGATTCCTGATGCCTCGATGGCCGCGTCGTAATCCTCGCGCCCATGCACCATGCACGTCACCTCTTCACCGAGGCGCTTTTGCAGCAGGCGGCGACCCGGGTCGGCCTGGTGTTCGGCGACAAGTGCCTCGATTTCCTCCTTTTCGAGCGAGGTGAATATCTTGATGTAGCGGGCGGCATCCTCATCGCTCACATTGAGCCAGAACTGGTAGAACTTGTAAGGCGTGGTGTACCGCTTGTCGAGCCAAACGTTGCCGCTCTCCGTCTTGCCGAACTTGCGGCCGTCGCTCTTGGTGATGAGGGGACACGTGAGGGCATACGCCTCGCCGCCGAGCGTGCGGCGGATGAGTTCGGAACCGGTCGTGATGTTCCCCCACTGGTCTGAACCGCCCATTTGGAGCTTACAGTTTTTCGTCTGGTAGAGGTACAGGAAATCGTAGCCTTGGAGTAGCTGGTAGGTGAACTCCGTGAACGAAAGGCCGTCGCGCGCCTCGCCGCTCAGGCGTTTCTTCACGCTGTCCTTGGCCATCATGTAGTTCACCGTGATGTGCTTGCCGATTTCGCGGGCAAAGTCAAGGAACGTGAAATCCTTCATCCAGTCGTAATTGTCGACCAGTTCGGCACCGTTGCCCGCCGAGCTGTCGAAATCCAGGAAGCGGCCGAGCTGCTCCTTGATACAAGCCTCGTTGTGGCGCAGCACATCCTCGGTGAGCAGGTTGCGCTCACTGCTCTTCCCCGACGGGTCGCCTATCATGCCCGTGGCTCCGCCGACAAGAGCCAACGGCTTGTGGCCGGCACGTTGGAAATGCCGCAAAATCATGATAGAGCACAAATGGCCGATATGGAGCGAGTCGGCTGTCGGGTCAAAGCCCACGTAAGCCGTGACCTGCTCCTTGGCCAACAATTCTTCCGTACCCGGCATGAGCTGGTGCACCATGCCGCGCCACCTGAGTTCGTCAACAAAATTCATCGTAGTCCTATGTTTTTATAATATTGCACGCGGTTGCTTCGTGGTGAAGCATCCACCGTGCAAAATTACTATTTTTTTACGACTTCCCGCACACTGGCCACTCCGCATACTGTCCGGCAGCGAAGAAGTCGCCGGACAGGACGAACAAGTCGGCGACCCGTGAAATCTATCAGCCGACCCGTGACGACTATCCGGCGACTTGTCCTCCCCCCGGGGCGCACTTGCTCCACAGGCCGGGCGAGACGGACACCCGGCGGCCATGTGGGCGGGAATTTCTCCCCGGGGGACTCTTCCCTCCACGCCGGAGTTTCCCTCGGGTCGGGACACCAGTGTGGGGGAAAGCACATACGGGAACGAATGGGAGGGGATGACATCCGCCGGACTTTAACATCTGTTACAACCATTTGTACTCCAAAGCATTAATTATCCTATCCTGCACACTTTTTCTCAAACACTGAAAAAAAGCGGTCGGCATGGTGGGGATTTGTGGGGGAAAAGCCGTAATTTTGGAAATCCTTAGAATAAGGTCGCGATGCGTTTCACTGGCACCACGAAAGCCAAGTTGGATGCGAAGGGCAGGGTGTTCCTTCCCGCGTCGTTCCGTCGGTTATTGCGGGACGACGAGGTGGACTTTGTGCTCAAACGGGATGCCTTCCAACCCTGCCTGACCGTCTATCCCCGGAACGCATGGGATGCCGAAGTGGCCGACCTGCGCCAAAGGCTCGACCTGTGGAGGGCGGATCATCGTATGCTCTTCCGCCGCTACGTGGCCGACGTGGAAGTCTTTTCGCTCGATGCTTCGGGGCGTTTCCTCATTCCGAAACGCTACCTGCGCATGGCCGGCATCGGGCAGGAAGTCATGTTCGTCGGCATGGACGAGACCATCGAGCTGTGGCCCGGCGAGGGCGACGAGCCGCCTTTCATGAGCGACGTGGCCGCCGATTTGGAAAACCTTGTAACCCCTCCCACCCCATGACCACCACTGCCCCGACATATCACGTGCCGGTTCTGCTGTCCGCCAGCGTAGACGGACTTCACATACAGCCGGACGGAACCTACGTGGACGTTACGTTCGGCGGCGGCGGGCATAGCCGTGCCATCCTGGAAAGGCTGGGCGACGCGGGTCGCCTCCTGGGATTCGACCAGGACCTTGACGCGATGGCCAACGTCCCCGACGACCCTCGCTTCACGTTTGTCCGGAGCAACTTCCGCTATTTGCGGAATTGGCTACGCTATCACGACATAGAGCAGGTCGACGGCATTTTGGCCGACCTCGGTGTGTCGAGCCACCATTTCGACGACGCGCAACGCGGCTTCTCTTTCCGCTTCGATGCGCCGCTCGACATGCGCATGAACGTCAGGAGCAAGCAAACGGCAGCCGACATCGTGAACCAGTATGACGAGGAAGCGTTAGGCCGCCTCTTCACCTTGTACGGCGAACTGCGCAACGGGCGACGGCTGGCCGCCGCCATCGTGCGCAAACGACAGGAAAAGCCCGTTGAAACCGTCGAAAACTTAATCAGCATTGCCCGCCCCATATTGGGGAAAGAGCGTGAAAAGAAAGAGATGGCCAAGGTGTTCCAGGCACTCCGCATCGAGGTGAACCGCGAGATGGATGCGCTCCACGAGTTGCTCGACGCGGCGGTCAACGTCCTGCGTCCGGGTGGCCGTCTGGTCATCTTGACCTACCACTCGTTGGAGGACAGGATGGTGAAGAACTACATGCGCGCCGGCAATGCCGACGGGCACATCGAGCAAGACTTCTTTGGCAACCGCCTGTCGCCGCTCCGGCCGGTCAACAACCGTGTAATCGTACCCGACAACGACGAGCAGAGCATCAATCCCCGCAGCCGTAGTGCCAAGCTACGCATTGCGGAACGTGTGAAAACCTCCGATGAAACCGAATAAAACTGACATGTCGAAGCAGGAAGAAGAGGATTTGTCCATACGCGAGGTGGAACAACCCGAAGAAGGCGGGGAGGATAGCCAACAGGCCAAGGGCAAAGAGGAAGAGGCGAAGAACATTCTCCAAAGGTTCACCGACACCGATGAAGAGAGTGAGCGTCCCAACGTGTCCCTGCGCACCATCCTCGGAGGAGACATCCTGGCCGGCAGGTGGTTCAGACGGCAGTTCCCCTTCATCGTGATGGTGGTGGTTTTCATTATTCTCTACGTGAGCAACCGTTATGCCAGCCAACAGGAACTCCTCGAAATAGATGCCTTGCAGGAACAACGCATCAACGAGCAGTACAAGGCGCTGACCCGATCGAGCGAATGGATGGAACGGACACGGCGGAGCTATGTGGAGAACTACCTGCGGGAGACACACGACAGCACGCTGCAAACGGCCACGACACCGCCTTTCAGCCTCAACATCAATGAAGATTGACCCCATAGCAGAGAAGAACCAATGAAGTTCCCGGGTAAGAAAGTCATGCCGCGCTATACCCTCGTCACCATCATACTGGGACTGGCGGGATTGGCCGTGCTGTTCCAAGCCGCCCGCATCATGATCGTGGAACGTGACTATTGGGAAGCCGTGAGCAACCGCTTCGTCAAAGACAGTCTGGAGATTTACCCCGTGCGAGGGAACATCTACTCCGCCGACGGCCAGCTGTTGGCCAGCTCACTGCCCGAATACAAAATCTATATGGACTTCATGTCCTGGGAAAAGGACAGCGTGCGCCGAATCAAGGACCAGCAGCGCAGGGACTCGCTTCTCGAAACGCATATGGACAGTATATGCCAAGGGATGCACAACCTGTTTCCCGACATCGACCCGAAGAAGTTCCGGGAACTGCTCCTGAAAGGACGGAAAGCAAAAAGCCACCATTGGTCGCTCTACCCGAAGCGCATCTCGTACATCCAATACCAAGAGGTGAAGAAACTGCCTCTCTTCTCACTATCGTCGTACCGGGGCGGCTTCCATGCCGAAGAAATCAAACAGCGGAAGAAACCGTTCGGCTCGCTGGCCGTCCGCACGATTGGCGAGATGTACGGCGGGAAAGACAGTGCCCGTTTCGGTCTGGAACTGTCGTTCGACTCGCTGTTGCGCGGCAAGCCCGGACTGACCCACCGCCAGAAAGTGAGAGGCCGCTACCTGAGCATCGTCGATGCGCCCGCACAGGACGGCTACGACATAGAAACGACACTCGATGTGGGCATGCAGGACATTTGCGAGCAAGCCCTGAACGACAAACTCACCGAGCTGGAAGCCGTCTCCGGTGTCTGCATTCTCATGGAGGTGGCAACGGGAGACATCAAGGCCATGACGAGCCTCACACGCTGCGCGGACGGAAAGTACAGGGAGGTTCGTTCGGAAGCCGTCAGCAACCTTCTTGAACCTGGCTCGGTGTTCAAGCCCGTTTCTTTCATGGTGGCGATGGACGACGGCTACATAGACATGAACACGACCGTCAACACGGGAAACGGAACGATGGAGATGCACGGCCGGCGTATGCGCGACCACAACTGGCACCGGGGTGGATATGGCGAAATCAACGTGCCGAGAATCTTGCAGGTATCGTCGAACATCGGGGTCAGTTACCTGATTGACAAATACTACTACGACCAGCCCGAGAAGTTTGTCGACGGTATTTACCGTACCGGCATCACCGAGGACACCAGGATTCCGATACCCGGATACGCCCGTCCCAACCTGCGCCGCCCGAAAAAGGACGGGAGCAACTGGTCGAAAACAGCGCTGGCCTGGATGAGCATCGGCTACGAAAGCCAGATTCCCCCGCTGAATACCCTCATGTTCTATAACGGTATTGCCAACGGGGGGAAAGTCGTGCGACCCAGACTGGTGAAAAGAGTGATGAACGGCGGTGAGACCATTCACGAATATCCCGTCGAGGTCATCCGCGAACAGATGTGCAAGCCCACGACGTTGGCCAATATGCAAACTATTCTGGAACAGGTGGTCAGCGTAGGCTTGGGCAAACCCGCAGGCAACAAGTCGTTCCCCGTATCCGGCAAGACCGGCACGGCACAGATATGGACCAAGGCGGGCTTCAACTCCGAGTATCTCATTTCGTTTGCCGGTTATTTCCCGAGCGACAAACCGCTTTACTCCTGCATCGTCTGCATCCGCAAGAAAGGCCCGGCCTCCGGCGGTGGACACTGCGGACCGGTCTTCCGGAAAGTGTCAGAGGCCATCATGGCCCAACGGTTACATCCGGACATTGCCACAGCCCGGGACACGCTCCACGACCTGGAACCGGCGGTCAAGGACGGCGACATGGCTGCCACGGCGCGGCTGATGCGTACACTTGACATCCCACACGAAAGCCACGTGGATACAGACGGGAACGACGTGTGGGGCGAAGCCTATGCACACGAGGGGAAAGTGTACCTCAGCTCCACGGAAAGCGAAGAGGGACAAGTGCCCGACGTGCGCGGAATGGGTGCGCGTGATGCCGTCTACTATCTCGAATCGCTGGGATTGCGCCCCACGCTGCACGGCATCGGTAGCGTGACCAAGCAAAGCATACCCCCGGGTTCTCCCCTCACCAAGGGGCAAACGATAGACTTGGAACTGACGAACAAAGAACGCAAGAAGAAGGCACCTCCTGCCCCAACCGTCGCGGAAACAGCAGACACGGCACGCCATGTCCCGACGCAAAAGGAGCCGACGGCCACTCATGCGCCGTCGACAGGCGACCCGGGCTAACGGATGCTCCCTTAGGCGCAACGGGTCGGCGACCTGTTCGCACGAGTCGGCGACCTGTCCGAACGGGTCGCCGGGAAGGAAATCCGACAAGTAGACCCGCAAAGCGGGATACCTTAGAGGTAGCCAAAAGCGGGGAGGAAAACCTCTCCATACAACGTAACAACGACATAAAAAACTTATTCCATGAAACTGTCCGAAGTCTTAATGAAAGTGCATCCCCTCGAAATGGTGAACGGGGGCGACGTGGAAATCACAGGCGTAAACATCGACTCGCGAAAAGTGAAACCGGGCGACTTATTTATTGCCATGCGAGGCACGCAAGCCAATGGCAACGATTTCATCGCAGCGGCAGTTTCAAACGGAGCAGTGGCGGTTCTGACCAGTGAGCCGATCGTCCCGGACAGCTTCCCGGGAATAGCGTTCGTCCGGGTGGCCGACACGGAAGATGTAGCAGGCCTCGTAATTACTACGTTCTACGGAGACCCGACAAGCAAGTTGAAACTTGTCGGCGTGACGGGAACAAACGGCAAAACGACGGTCGCAACGCTCCTCTACACCATGTTCCGCGCATGGGGCTACAAGTGCGGCCTCTGCTCCACCGTCTGCAACTACATCGACGGTGAGGCCGTTCCCACCGAACAGACCACACCCGACCCGGTCACGCTGAACGAACTCCTCGCCCGCATGGTCGACAAGGGCTGCCAGTATGCCTTCATGGAATGCAGCTCCCACGCCATCCAGCAAAAGCGGATTGGCGGCCTCAACTTCGCGGGAGGTATTTTCACCAACCTGACCCGGGACCACATGGACTACCACAAGACATTCGAGAACTATCGCGACGCGAAGAAAGCGTTCTTTGATGGACTCGGAAAGCACGCCTTCGCCATCACCAACGCCGACGACAAGAACGGGCAGGTCATGGTGCAGAACACGAAAGCCACCGTGCGCACCTACTCCACCCGGACAGCGGCCGACTTCAAAGGACGCATTCTCGAAGAAAGCATTGAGGGCATGCTGCTCGCTATCGACGACCGCGAAGTCAGCGTCCATTTCGTCGGCCGGTTCAACGTGTCCAACCTGCTGGCTGTCTACGGAGCCGCCGTCATGCTGGGACAGGAACGTGACGAAGTCCTGCGCGTCATGTCGACGCTCCGTCCCGTGAATGGCCGCTTCGAGACCCTGCGTTCCCCCTCCGGATACAGCGCAATCGTCGACTACGCCCATACGCCCGACGCTTTGGTCAACGTGCTCGATGCCATCCGGGAAATTGTCAAGGGAAACCGTCGCGTCATCACCGTATGCGGGGCAGGCGGAAACCGCGACAAGGGGAAGCGTCCGCTCATGGCTCGCGAGGCAGCCACCCGCAGCGACCACCTGATCCTGACGAGTGACAACCCACGCTTTGAGGAACCGCAAGCCATCCTCGATGACATGCTCGCGGGACTTGACGAAGACATGCGTCGCAAGACCGTGGTCATCGTCGACAGGCGTGAGGCCATCCGGGTCGCCTGCATGATGGCGCAGCCCGGCGATGTCATCCTCGTGGCAGGGAAAGGACACGAGCCCTATCAGGAGATAAAAGGAGTAAAGCACCACTTCGACGACCACGAAGAGCTACGCGCTGCTTTCGGTCTGACCTCGGGAGCAGGCAAATAGAATCCCTTTCCACCTTAAAGACAAACCGACCATTCGTCAGCCATGCTGTATTACTTATTTCGTTTTTTGGAACAATTCGATGTGCCCGGCGCAGGTCTGTGGTCGTATATCTCGTTCCGGGCGCTGCTGGCACTGATGCTATCCTTAGTGGTGTCAGCGTGGTTCGGCGAGTACTTCATCCGCTGGATGAAACGCCACCGTGTGAGCGAAGTGCAACGCGACGCGAAGATAGACCCGTTCGGCACTCAGAAGCTGAACGTTCCGACAATGGGGGGCATCATCATCATCGTCTCTATCCTCGTGCCCTGTCTCCTGCTGGGACGTCTGCGCAATATCTACATGATTCTCATGCTCGTGACGACAGTATGGCTCGGTTTGCTGGGCTTTCTCGACGATTACATTAAGAATTTCAAGAAAAACAAAGAGGGGCTCCCCGGACGTTACAAGATAATCGGCCAGGTCGTTTTGGGATTAGTCGTGGGGTTGACCCTGTATTACAGTCCGGATGCCGTCATCCGCGAAAACGTCGAGCGGCAACACAACGGGGCGGTGACGGAAATCGTACACAAGAGCGAGGCGGTCAAGTCGACGAAAACGACGATTCCGTTCGTCAAGAACAACAACTTTGACTACGCCGACCTCGTCGGTTTCATGGGGAAATATCGGCAGCAAGCCGGATGGATTGTTTTCGTGCTGGTCACCATATTCGTCATCACCGCCGTATCGAACGGGGCTAACTTGAACGACGGCATGGACGGCATGGCGGCGGGCAACTCCGCCATCATCGGCATCGCACTCGCCGTCCTGGCCTACGTGTCGAGCCACATCAAATTTGCAAGTTACCTGAACATCATGTACGTGCCCGGTTCGCAAGAGCTTGTCATCTTTTGCTTCGCCTTTGTCGGCGCCCTTATCGGTTTCCTGTGGTATAACGCCTACCCCGCCCAGATTTTCATGGGCGACACCGGCTCCCTGACCATCGGCGGTATCATCGCCGTGCTGGCCATTATTATACACAAGGAACTGCTCATACCTGTCCTGTGCGGCGTGTTCCTCGTCGAGAGCCTCAGCGTCATCCTCCAAGTGGAATACTTCAAGCTCGGGAAACGCCGGGGCGTGCGGCAGCGTGTCTTCAAGCGCACCCCCATCCACGACAACTTCCGTGTGTTGCCCGGACAGCTCGACCCGCAATGCCGCTACCTGCTGAAAAACTGGCCACGCGGCGCATGGCACGAATCGAAAATAACAGTACGTTTCTGGATTACGACCATCCTGCTGGCGGCGGCTACCATCATCATGCTGAAAATAAGATAAAGGAATAACGGGAGAAAGGAGAGAAAAACGTATGTCGCGGATAGTAATCTTAGGAGCAGCCGAAAGCGGTGTCGGTGCCGCCATATTGGCTAAGAAAGAAGGACTGGATGTTTTCGTGTCGGACATGGGGACAATCAAGCCCGCCTACAAGGAAAAACTTGACGAGCACGGAATCACTTGGGAAGAAGGGCAACACACCGAACGGCTAATCATCAATGCCGACGAGGTGATTAAAAGTCCCGGCATACCCGACACGGCTCCCATGGTGGCTGCCGTGAGGGCGAACGGCATTCCCGTCATCAGCGAAATAGAATTTGCCCAACGCTATACCGACGCACGCATGATCTGCATCACCGGAAGCAACGGGAAAACCACCACCACCTCACTCATCCATCACTTATGCTGCGCCGCGGGACTTGATGCGGGGCTTGCCGGCAACATCGGGCACAGTCTGGCACTGCAAGTGGCCGAATCGCCGCACGAGTACTACGTGATAGAGCTTTCTTCGTTCCAACTCGACGACATGTTCGACTTCCGGGCCGACGTGGCCGTGTTGCTCAACATCACGCCCGACCATCTCGACCGTTACGGATATGACATGCAGAACTACGTCAATGCGAAAATGCGCATACTCCGCAACCAGACTCCCGCCGACACGTTCATCTATTGGGCGGACGACGAATATATCGGGCACGAACTGGACAAGTATAACCCCGCCAGCCGCGTATGGACATTTGCCGATAATCACCGGACCGGCCTTGCGGCTTACGTAGAGGGGGATGAAATCATCCTTGACCTGCCTTCGCCGTTCCGCATGCCTGTCGCCGAACTCTCATTGAGAGGGCGGCACAACCAGCGTAACTGCATGGCGGCTGCCCTGGCGGCCAAGGCCTTGGGGATTCCCGACGAAGTTATCCGCAAGGGGTTGAGCGACTTCCCGGGCATCGAACACCGCTTGGAGTTCGTCGACACGGTTGACGGAATCACTTACATCAACGATTCGAAGGCGACCAATGTCGATGCCTGCTACTACGCCCTCGACAGCATGACGACACCGGTCATCCTCATCCTTGGCGGGAAGGACAAAGGGAACGATTACAACGAAATCCGGGCACTTGTCGAGCAGAAATGCCGTGCCCTCGTTTACCTCGGTGCCGACAATACGAAATTGCACGGCTTTTTCGACTCCCTCGGGCTTCCCGTGGCCGATACCCACTCCATGGCCGATTGTGTCGAAGCCTGTCACCGTCTCGCACGTCCGGGCGACACGGTTCTGCTCAGTCCCTGTTGTGCCAGCTTCGACCTGTTCCGCAACATGGAAGACAGGGGCGAGCAATTCAAGAACCTTGTTCACCAAATGGCATCAGCCACACGCAACCACATGAAGCCATGAAAAAAATACATAACGTCTTCAAGGGCGACCGGGTCATCTGGATTGTCTTCTTCTTCCTCTGCATCATCTCGCTCATCGAGGTGTACAGCGCGGCCAGCACGCTGACCTATGCGGCGGGAAGTTTTTGGAGCCCGCTGATCAAGCAAGCCGTCTTTCTGGGTCTCGGTGCCTTCATCGTCATCGGTATGCACAATATTCCCTGCCGCTATTTCAAGCTCATCCCCATTCTCTTTCTCCTTCCCACCTATCTCCTGCTGATTTTCACGATGGTGTGGGGAGCCATGGTGAACGGGGCATCACGTGCCCTGCCCATATTCACTTTCCAGTTCCAACCGCTCGAACTGGGGAAAGGCGTTACCATCGTGACGACCGCCCTTATTCTTGCGTCCCTGCAAAACGAAGACGGTGCTAACCGGCGGGCTTTCCGTTGGATTCTGGTGACTGCGGGCATCATGTGCCTCCTTATCCTTCCCGAGAATCTCTCCACCTCGGCACTGCTCTTTGCCGTGGTGGTCGTCATGATGTTCATCGGGCGCGTGTCCATGAGGCAATTGGGCAAACTGCTCGGTGTGTTGATGCTGTTCGTGGCGGTAGCCGTGGTGACGGTAAAGCTGCTCCCCGACGGCAAAGAGTCGGCTCTTTACAACGTGCCCGGACTTCACCGCCTCTCGACATGGGTCAACCGTGTCGAGTCGCATAGCGAGCAATCGAAAGAAGTGGCTCCCGAGGACTTCGACATCGACAAGGACGCACAAGTGGCGCATGCCAACATCGCCATCGCCACGAGTAACATCGTGGGTAAGATGCCGGGCAACTCGGTGGAGCGCGATTTCCTCAGCCAAGCCTTTTCGGACTTCATCTTCGCCATCATCATCGAGGAGATGGGGCTATGGGGAGCCGCCATCGTCGTTTTCCTCTACCTTGTCCTCCTGTTCCGTGCGGGGAGGATAGCGAGCCGCTGCGAACATAACTTCCCCGCGTTCCTCATCATGGGGCTCGCGTTGCTGCTCGTGGCGCAGGCCGTGATGAACATGCTCGTGGCCGTGGGGCTCTTTCCCGTCACGGGACAGCCGCTCCCGCTCATCAGCCGTGGCGGCACGTCGACACTGATGAGTTGTGTCTACATCGGCATGATGTTGAGCGTGAGCCGCTACGCCAACCGGCGCAAGGAGGAGAAAGAAATCACGGAGAACGAAGAGACGGGCGACCCTGATGTCAATCCCGATTATTACAGTACGGCCAACCTGGTCTGACCCCGAAGAAGCATTCCATATTGAATAAAACTGTTCTCTTATGAAAAAGACTCGTACCGATGCCAAGGAAAAGGAGGGGAAAAGGTTATACACAGAAGAAGAGGTCTATGATTACATACTCAACACCATATTGGTTAGTGTATATCCCTATCGAAAAGAGGAGGAACGTATGAGAGATCTCAACAATATCCCGAAAGAATTCAGCCACTTGTTCAAGGTCGTACTTCCAATGGTTAAAGCTATTAAAGCGCAGCGGTTAGATTTTTCGGACAAATTACTATACAAAATATTTGGGTTTCACGACACCGACTTTGGAAGGAACAGGCATTATGATTAAACAGTCTTTCTACCATCGGACAATACGTAACTTCTTTCTCCTTTTGCTTATGACGGCACTGCCCCTGTCCGGCTACTCCCGCCCAAACGGCGACCCGCGCCAGCGTGTCCGCTTCGAGACGACCGCCGGCACCTTTGTCGTGGCCCTCTACGACGACACGCCCATACACCGCGACAACTTCCTCCGCCTCGTGCGCGACGGCTTTTACGACGGCATACTCTTCCACCGCGTCATCGAGGGTTTCATGGTGCAGGCTGGCGACCCCGACTCGCGTAACGCACGTCCCCGCCAACTGCTCGGGGAGAAATCCGAGGGTGAATCCCTGCCCGCCGAGATTCGCTACCCCGGCCACTACCACCTGCGTGGAGCGCTGGCGGCGGCGCGGCTGGGTGATGATGTCAACCCGGAACGGCGCAGCAGCGGGTCGCAGTTCTACATTGTCTGGGGCGAACGGATGTCGACGCAGGAGCTGGAAGCCATTTTCGACTACACCTCCCGGTTTCTCCCGGAGGGTGAGGAACTGCACTCCAACGTACTCACCGACTACCGGCTCATGGGCGGCTCGCCCCACCTCGACGGACAGTACACCGTGTTCGGCGAGGTGGTCAAGGGATTAAAGGTCATCAGGAAAATGCAACAGGTGGATACCGACAAGAACGACCGACCCCTGACGGACATCCGCATACTGAAAGCCACCGTCGTCGAATAAGGCGGTACGGGTCGCCGTCCCGGGTGGGACAAGTCGGCGACCCGTGAAATCTATCAGCCGACCCGTCACGACTATCCGGCGACCCGTCCGTTCTGTCAGCCGACTTGTCACTCCGCCCCGCACCGGCCGCTTTTGCAGGACGGGACGCAAAGGGGACAGTCGGCGCGACGCTTCCTGCCGTTCATACGTCGGGGCGCACAAAAGCCACGCCCGGGATGCCTTCCGCCCGAAAATTCGTATCTTTGCACGCACACAACCGTGCGTCGTGCGCCGACCACACCGCCCGCACGGGGACAGACACGATGCACATCACCAACCTACTCTTCGACTTCGGCGGCGTGCTGGTCGACCTCGACCGCGAACGCTGCCTCCTTGCCTTCAAGGAATTAGGATTCGACGCCCGGCCCTATCTCGGCGACTTCGGGCAACAAGGAATGTTCTCCCGCTTCGAGAGCGGACGTGCCACGGTGGGCGAACTCTGCGACAGCGTGCGCCAGGCAGGCGGCCTGCCCGGCCTCTCCGACGAGGACATCACAGGAGCTTTCCGACAGTTCCTCACGGGAATCCCCGCCGAACGCCTCGACTGCCTGCTGCGCCTCAAAGAACGTTACCACATCTTCCTGCTCAGCAACACGAATCCCGTACATTGGCAGATGGCGTGCGAGGAACTGTTCTGCTACAAGGGGCTCGGGGTGGACGACTTTTTCGAACAGACGTTCCTTTCTTTCCGGATAGGCATCGAGAAACCCGCGCCCGGCATTTTCCGCGCCGTGGCAGCCGCCGGCATCGACCCGGGACAGACCCTCTTCCTCGACGACAGCGAGGCCAACTGCGAGGCCGCCCGCCGCGAGGGATTCCATGCCCGGATGGCACCACAGGGCGGCGGATGGTTGTCCTTCTTCGACAAAAACGGCGACCTATGTATCTGATAGACAACTCGCATCCCGCTCCCGCCGTGCCTTGCGTGGCGACCATCGGTTTCTTCGACGGCGTACACCGCGGCCACCAGTATCTCATCGGCCAGGTCTGCGACGAGGCACGCCGCCGCAAGGCTTCCGCCTGCATCGTCACCTTTGACGAGCATCCCCGCCGCACACTGGCGGCCGACTTCCAGCCCCGCCTGCTCACCACGCTCGACGAGAAACTGCCCTTGCTGGCCGACGCAGGCGCGGAAGCGTGCTGCGTGCTCCACTTCGACCGCGACATGGCCGCCCTGAACGCCGCCGACTTCATGCGGAGCTACCTCAAAGAGCGGCTGCACGCCGTCGCGCTCATCATAGGCTACGACCACCGCTTCGGGGCAGGCCGCGAGGAAGGCTTTCCCCACTATGTGCGCTACGGGAAGCAGCTGGGCATCGACGTGATACACGCCCGGCCCTACGAGGCAGCCGGAATCACCGTCAGCTCGTCGGCCACGCGCCGCTTCCTCGCCGCCGGGAACGTCGAGATGGCCGCCCTCTGCCTTGGCCGACCCTATTCCCTCGCGGGGGAAGTAGTCACCGGACGGCAGGTGGGGCGACAGCTCGGATTTCCCACGGCGAACATCGTACCGGATTCGCCGCAGAAAATCATTCCCGCAGGAGGTGTCTACGCCGCGCGGTGTACCGTGGACGGCAAGTCCTACGGTGCGATGGTCAACATCGGCACCCGCCCCACCTTCGACACCGACGGGAGTACCACGATAGAGACCCATCTGCTCGACTTCACCGGCGACCTCTACGGCCGCCGTCTCCGGCTCGACTTCGTCGCCCGGCTGCGCGAGGAACGCCGCTTCGAACAGCCCGGACAGCTCAGGCAGCAGCTCGAAGCCGACGCACAGGCCGCACGCCAACACCTACGGCCATGTGGAGAATAGTAGCCATCCTGCTCATCTTCCTTGCAGGCCAGCTGGCCACGGGACTAATTTCCGGCAGTCTTGCGGGCGGCACGCCCAACGCCGTAGATCCCGTGACCATCGGGCGGGTCAGTGGCGCGGTCAACCTGGCCATCCTGCTCATCCTGCCTGCCGCCAAACTCACCGCGCGGCGGCTGCCACCCAACCGGCAACCGCTCTTCACCATCAGCACGGTGGTAGCCCTGTTCGCCACGATAGCCCTCATGCTGGCAGTCAACGCCGCCATACACCTGCTGGAATTCGACGACAACGGTACGACGGAAGTCTTCCAAGGCATGATGCACGACCCGCTCTGCCTGCTCTCCCTGGCTGTCGTAGGGCCGCTGGCCGAGGAAGCGGTGTTCCGCGCCGGGCTTATCCCGTCCATGACGCGCGCCGGGCTGAACCGCTGGGCTGCGGCGGGATTGGCCGCACTGGTCTTCGCACTCGTCCACGGCAACGCGGCACAAGGCACGTCGGCCTTCGTGATGGGTGCATTGTTCGGCGCATTCTACGTCATCACCGGCGACATCCGCCTGTCCGCCCTGGCGCACGTCACGGTCAACAGCATGGGACTGATTTCCTACGCCCTTGACGACCAGCCGGACAGCCCCCTGGGCACGTCCGGCCTGCTGCTCCTCACCCTCGTCTCCGCAGTTGTGGCCGCCGTCGGTATCACGCTGTGGGCGAAACTCACTATCCGGAAAGCATGAAGATACGACACATCGACTTGGGGGAGCAGCCGTTCCTCCTCGCTCCCAT
This sequence comes from uncultured Prevotellamassilia sp., assembly GCA_964647405.1. Lineage (GTDB taxonomy): Bacteria > Bacteroidota > Bacteroidia > Bacteroidales > Bacteroidaceae > Alloprevotella. The sequence continues at coordinate 20,015 of CAZYHW010000005.1, read as the reverse complement.
GGAGGATGTCACGGACATCGGTTTCCGCCTGCTCTGCCGCCGTTTCGGTGCGGCCATGGTCTACTCTGAGTTTGTCGCAGCCGACGCCCTGGTGCGCGGGGTCAACCGCAGTCTCGAAAAACTGGCCGTCTGCGATGAAGAACGCCCCGTGGCCATCCAAATCTACGGCAAGGACCCGGCAGCCATGAGCGACGCGGCAAAGCTGGTCGTCGACAGGGCCCGCCCGGACGTGCTCGACCTGAACTTCGGTTGCCCCGTGAAGCGCGTGGCGGGCAAGGGTGCGGGCGCGGGACTGCTGCAAGACATCCCGCGTATGCTGGCCATCACGCGCGCCGTAGTCGATGCCGTCGCCGTCCCGGTGACTGTCAAGACGCGACTGGGATGGGACCACAACAGCAAGGTAATCGTCACGCTGGCCGAGCAACTGCAAGACTGCGGCATAGCGGCACTGACGATTCACGGGCGGACGCGCTCGCAGATGTACACCGGTCAGGCCGACTGGTCGCTCATCGGGGAAGTCAAGCGTAACCCGAGGATGCACATACCCGTCGTGGGGAACGGCGACATCGCCACGCCGGAACAGGCGCGGGAGGCTTTCGAACGCTACGGTGTCGACGCTATCATGGTGGGGCGGGCGACGTTTGGCCGTCCCTGGGTGTTCAAGGAACTCCACGACAGTATCCATCCCGACACGCCCGCCACGGGACAGGCCGTGACGAGCGACTATCCGCCCATGTCGGCCGACTGGAAGCTCGACGTGCTCAAAGCGCAGGTCATGAACAGCGTGGAGCGCATCGGGGAATACCGGGGCATCCTCCACATCCGCCGCCACCTGGCCGCCACGCCCCTCTTCAAGGGCATACCCAACTTCCGCGAAATGCGCATCGCCATGCTGCGCGCCGAGACGGTGGACGAGTTGTTCCGCCTTATGGAACAGGCGCG
>CAZYHW010000005.1:0-18973 GCA_964647405.1 uncultured Prevotellamassilia sp. | reverse complement strand
CGCCTTATGGAACAGGCGCGGCCACTCGTGCGCGAGAACCAGGCGTGAGCCGCCGTGCCGGAAACCGCCGCCTGCCCGACGGACGGAAACGCCAAAGCGAGAACCCGCCGGGAGCACCCCGCCCGACAAGTCGCCGACTTGTCACGCCTATCCGGCGACCCGTCAAAACTATCCGGCGACTTGTCAGAACCAGTCGGCGACCTCTTCACAGGCATTGGCCGGTTCTGAAAAGAAAACACTAACTTTGCCCTGCACATAAGGGAAATGCGCATGGCTATCCGTACACTGCTCTTCATCCTGACCCTGTGGGCTTTCGCCCATACGCCGTCCGCCCTTGCGGCAAGACCGGCCGACCGTCCCGACACGACAGCCTTCAAAATCGAAGTGGGGCACATGAGCCCGACGGCCTACCGCTCGCGCACGCTCGACGCCGGCTACACGCTCGAAGTGCGCAACGACTCCGTCTTCTGTCACCTGCCCTACATCGGCCAAGCCTATGGCGCACAACCCGCAGGCTGGGACGGCCTCGAATTCGACACCACGGTGCGCGATTGGGAGGAACGCGAGGGGAAGAAAGGCTCGCGAATCATCCGCTTCCGCTGCTCGCACGACGCGACGGCCTATGTGTTCGACATCACGCTCCACCCCGACGGCCGGGCCGACATCGAAATCACGCCGTCCACGGCACAGCGCATCAGCTACGGCGGACGGCTCATATCCGAATAACTACCAAATTCACCCATAGATATGAACGATTTTGTTTTCCACAGTCCCACGGAGTTCGTCTTCGGACGCGGTGTGGAGGAACGCGCCGGGGAACTCATCGCCCGCTGCGGCGGGAAGCGCGTGCTTGTGGTTAGCGGAAAAGGCTCAGCCCGCCGCAGCGGCCTGCTCGGGCGCGTGGAGAAAGCACTCGACGAGGCCGGCATCCGGCACGTCGCGCTCGAAGACGTACGTCCGAACCCGACCGACGACAAAGTGCGGGAGGGCATACGCCTCGGGCAGACCGAGGGAATCGACTGGCTGCTGGCCGTGGGCGGCGGCTCGGTCATCGACACGGCCAAGGCCATCGCCGCCGGGCTCAGGTATGACGGCGACTTCTGGGACTTCTTCGCTGGACGCGCCACGGTGACCGAAGCGCTCCCCGTCGGGGTCGTGCTGACCATCCCGGCGGCCGGCAGCGAAGGCTCGGGCAACAGCGTCATCACCCATACGGCTACGCAACAGAAGTTGAGCCTGCGCACCCCCTACGCGCTTAGGCCGAAATTCGCGCTCCTCAATCCTGAACTGACCCTGACGTTGCCTGCCTGGCAAACGGCGTGCGGCATCACGGACATGCTGGCACACATCATGGAACGCTATTTCACGAACACGCCGGCCACCGCCGTGACCGACCATATCAGCGAAGGACTGATGCGGGCTATCGTCGAGGAAGCCCGTCGGGTCACCCGCCAGCCCGGGGACTACGACGCGAGAGCCAACTTGATGTGGGCGGGAACACTGGCGCACAACGGAATATGCGGCACGGGCTGCGAGGAGGACTGGGCATCGCACTTCATGGAACACGAAGTGAGCGCGATTTACGATGTCAGCCACGGGGCGGGACTGGCCGTCGTTTTCCCCGCATGGTTGCAGTGGATGTCCGCTCACCATGCCGGGAAGGTAGCCCGATGGGCCGAGAAGGTGTGGGATGTCGTACCGGGCGGCACGCCACAAGAGACGGCCATGGAGGGAGTTCGCCGGTTCCGCGAGTTCCTCCGCTCCATCGGGATGCCGCTCACCATGGGCGAACTGGGAATCAGCCATCCGGACATCGACAGGTTGGTCGACGCGCTGCACCGTAACAAGGGCGAGACGGTGGGGAACTACGTCCGCCTGACGCGGAAGGACACGGAAGAAATCTACCGGCTGACCCTGTAAAACAGGCAGCGGGACAGGAAAAAGCGAAATCCCCTCCGTCGCATCCAACAGGCCGACGGAGGGGATTTCGTGTAAGGTCAGAAACCCGTGGGAACGAGCTTGTAAAGTTTGTCGGACGTGCGCACCTTGGCAGGAACGGCGATGGCGACACGGCTTCCCTTTTCCGCCGCGTCAATCGGGCCGTGGTCACCGTATATCTCGGAAGGCGTGACGCGCAGCACGCCTGTGGTTGGCCCAATGACCAAGAGACTGTCGCCGGGTCGGAAACCCTCGGCTTCTATCTGGAACTCTCCCACGCCGAGCCGGGAGAAGTACTTGACGCCCCGGCCGATGTAGACTTTCCGCTCCGTCGCGCTCGACCCGTAACGGTCGCTCCATTCGCCCAGTCGCCGACCCAGATAATAGCCGTCCCAGAAGCCCCGGTTGAACACCGCCGCCAGGCGCGCGTCCCACTCGGCCACGCGCTCCGGGCAGTACGAGCCGTCGAGCACGGCGGCGATCGCTTCCTTGTAACAGCGCACCACGGTGTCGACATACTCCGCACTCCGCGCCCGTCCCTCTATCTTGAACACGCGGACGCCGGCCTCCATCATGCGGTCGACGAATCCGATGGTTTTCAAGTCCTTCGGGCTCATGATATACTGGTTCTCGACATCCAACTCGGCTCCTGTTTCCCGGTCGCGCACGGTGTAGGCTCTCCGGCACACCTGCATACACTCTCCCCGGTTGGCCGAACGCCCCAGGTTGTCGAGGCTGAGGTAGCACTTGCCGCTGACGGCCATGCAAAGGGCACCATGACAGAACATCTCGATACGCACGGGGCGACCGGACGGCCCGCAGATGTGCTCGTCGGTAATGGCGCGATGGATGGCTGCCACTTGCGAGAGGTTCAGCTCGCGCGCCAGCACGGCGACATCGGCGTAGCGGGCATAGAAGCGCAACGCCTCGACATTGCTGATGTTGAGTTGGGTGGACAGATGCACCTCCATGCCGATTTCGCGGCAATAGTCAAGCACCGCCACGTCGGAGGCGATGATGGCCGATATGCCGGCGGCCTTCGCGGCGGCGCAGATGGTGCGCATGAGGGGCAAGTCGGAATCATAGATTATCGTGTTGACGGTCAAGTAACTGCGCACGCCGCGTGCGGCACACTCCCCCGCCATCCTTTCGAGGTCGTCGAGGGTGAAACGACTGGCCGAATGGGCACGCATGTTGAGACCCTCAATCCCGAAATAGACCGACCCGGCTCCGGCATTGAGGGCGGCAGCGAACGATTCGGGAGAACCGACCGGTGCCATTACTTCAAAATCTGACAAAAGGGCATCCATCATAGAGGCAAAGGTACGGAAAAAAGTGCGTCCGCCGGACAGGCAAGCACCCTTTCCGTCCACATGCTGCCGAAGCAGGACAAGGGAAGCCTCATCCGGCTTCGGGCAAGAACAAGTCGGCGACCCGTGCGGACGGGTCGCCGGACAGGAAAACTTAGTCGGCGACTTGTTCCTGCCTGTCGGGCAGGAAGAAAATCAAGACAGGGAAGAAATCCGGACAGCGGGGCATCGGCATCCCGCCGAAACCGTATGGCAACAGTCGGGGCGGCCTTCGCTCAGCCCTTGGCCTGGTAGGCCAAAGCGTACATGCGCATCTGCTTGACCATGGCGAGCAGGCCGTTGCTACGGGTCGGCGACAAGTGTTCCTGCAAACCAATGCGCGGAATGAAATAAAGGTCGGCCGAGAGGATTTCCTCCGCCGTATGCCCGTTCAACACGCGCACCAGCAAAGCCACGATGCCCTTCACGATGAGCGCATCACTCTCCGCACGGAAGTGTATCCGCCCCTCGTCGTCGCGGTCGCACGCCAGCCACACCCGGCTCTGGCAGCCGTCGATCAGGTTCTGCTCCGTCTTGTCGCTCTCGGGCAGCGGCTCTTGCTCGCCGCCTATGTCAATAAGCAGCTGGTAACGGTCCATCCAGTCGTCCAGCTCACTGAATTCTTCGATTATCTCGTCCTGTGTTTCGTTGATAGTCTGCATTTTTCCAATCAGTTCTCTTCGTAAATCACTTGTAATAAGGTCTGTCCCACGGCGCGCAGCGTGTTCTTGTCGATGTGCTCCGGCGTGTCGTCGATCGTATGCCACGTCGGGCAGAAACCCGTCGACGTGTTCCGGTAGTAAGGAATGACGTCGATGGTGGGGATGCCGGCCTCGTTGAGGGGCACGTGGTCGTCCGTGACATACCCACCGTTGTCCTTGGGGAAGTAGGTGCTGAATCCCGCCCTGGAAGCGGCGTTCCACACCTTATCCACGACAGAAGCGGCGTAGTAACGCGAATAGCCTTCGCGGGAGAAACGGGCACCCTGCCCGCCCACCATGTCGAGCAGTATGGCGTAACGCGGCACGACATCGGAATAATGCTGGTTCGCCGCCCAATAACGCGAGCCCAGGCACCATGTGTCTGCATCGTCATCCGCACCGACCCACTCGGGCGTGCCGACATCTTCGCAGTCGAAGCAGATGAAGTCGACCCCGACGGCGGGCGGTTGCGCCTGCAACTGGCGCGCAATCTCCAACATCACGGCCACGCCGCTCGCGCCGTCGTTGGCGGCGGGCACGGGCTGCCGCCAGCGCGTCGAGTCGGCATCGCGGTCGGCCCACGGGCGACTGTCCCAATGCGCACAGACGAGGATGCGCTCGCGGGCACCGGGATTGAACGCCGCGATGATATTGCGGCACGGAAGCGACCGGCCGTCCCATGCCGTCACCTGGGTGTTCTGCTCCGTAATCGTAAGACCCAAGGCGCGGAATGCGCCGACAATATAATCGCCGCACGCACTATGGGCTTCGCTCCCCGGCACGCGCGGGCCGAATGCGCATTGCGTCACGATGCTCGCGTATGCAGAATCGGCATCGAACGCGGGAACGTAGACTGTCGCCGTATCCGCATCGGCGGAAGAACCGGACGTTTTCCCGGTGCAGGCAGCCAGCAAGCCTGTCGCCAGCAGGGAAACAAACAGTCGTTTGATAAGATATAGGGACATCGGTTTCTGTATTTTTTATCGTTATGAGGAATTTTTGTTTCAGGCGAGGAAGCCTCCGTCGGCGGCGGCCTGCTGCACCTGTCGCATGACGCGGAGGAAATTGCCGCCCCAAATCAACGCGAGGTCGGCCTCGGAGAACTTGCGAAGGAGCAGATGACGGGTGAAATTGAGCAACTCGGAAGCCGAAGCGCAGCCCCTGACCCCACCGTCACCGTCAAAGTCAGTACCGATACCGACATGCTCAATGCCGGCCACGTCAATCATGTGGCACAAATGGGCGACGGCATCCTCGACCGTCGCTTCACCGTCGGCACGCAGGAAACCGTGATAGAGCGTCACCTGTGCCACGCCTCCGGTGCGGGCAAGTGCGCGGAGCTGTTCGTCGGTCAGGTTGCGCGGATGGTCACAGAGGGCGCGCGAAGAGGAGTGCGAGCAAACGATGGGAAGCCGACTGATTTCCATCGCGTCGTAGAAACTTTTCTCGGAAGCGTGCGAGAGGTCTACCATCATACCGACACGATTCATCTCGGCTATGACCTCCGCACCGAAAGGGCTCACGCCGCCGTGTTCAGCCGAACTGTTCCGGGCAGAGTCGCAGATGTCATTGTCGCCATTATGACAGAGCGTCATGTAAACGACACCCCGGCGGCGGAAATGCTCCACCCGCGTCAGGTCGCGGCCGACGGCATACCCGTTCTCTATGCCCCGCATCACGGCGCGGCGGCCTTCGCCTTTCAGTCGGTAGAGGTCGTCGGGAGTGCTCGCCAGACCGACCCCTTGGCATCGGCCGACCATCGCATCTATTTCCGTCAACAGGTCATCCGCCTTCCGTGTGGCCGCTTCCAAGGCCGCCGGCGTGCGTTCCCCTTGGGGCAGATAGGCGGCCATAATCGTCGCGTCAAGGCCACCATCGGCCATTTTGCACAAATCGACAAGCACCTTGTCGTCCCGACGGGCGAAATCGACACCTTGGGCAAAGCACATGGGCGTATCGCAATGGGAGTCGAGCGTCAGGATGCGCCGATGGATATCACGGGCACGGCGGTAGAGGGCACACTCGGCCACGAAGCGGCGGAAAAGAGGGAGCATGCACGCATCACCCGCCGGATAGAAACATTCGGGATGCCATTGGACACCCACGGCAAAGCGGAAGTCCGTACTCTCGACGGCTTCGACGACACCGTCAGCCGCCCGCGCCGTCACACGGAAGTGACTGCCCGGACTGGCTACGGCCTGGTGATGAAAGGAGTTGACAGCGAAGCGACGACCGAAGAGCTCGGCCATCAGACTTCCCTCTTCGGCAATGACGGAGTGGGAGGCGGCACCACGGTCGAGCGACTGGTCATGCTTGACCGGCGGAAGGCCATTCCTATCGTGCTGGGCCGCTATGTCCTGGTAGAGTTTGCCACCCATAGCCGCCACCATGACCTGGATACCGCGGCATATGCCGAACAGGGGTATCTGACGGTCATAAGCCATCCGCGCCAGCAACAGTTCACCCCGGTCGCGGCGCGCATTGACACTGCCCAAGCCCGGACAGGGCTCCTCTCCGAGATACAGGGGGTTGATGTCGCCGCCACCGGAAAGGAGGATGCCGTCCACGCGACCGAGGGCGGAAGACAGGGTCGCCATGTCGTCGGTCGGGGGCAGCACGACGGGCACACCGCCAGCCGCCTCGACACTGCGGAAATAGCCTTCGGCCAACTCGCATCCCCGCTCGCCGAAATTTCCCGTTATCCCCACCAAAGGGCGTGGCTCCTGGTCCGGACCGCAGCAGCTTGCAGCGGAATAGTCAGAGAGCCAGTCAAATCTCTCCATCGTGTCACGAATTCCCAAACGGCTCATGTCTATGGATATACGGGCGTTCAGCGTCTCCCGGGCTTCTTCGGGAACCAGCCCTTCTGCACCCGTTTTTCTTGTTCAAAGAGTTCCTTGATTGTCCAGAACGAGGAAAAAGCCACCACGCCGAGAATGGCACTCCAAAAAACGCTTTCGACACACAGTGCCGCCCCGCAGCAAAGCAGGCCAAAGAGGAGGAACACCCACCACGGCCGCGTACCGAAATGGTATTCCGTCTTGACCACGATGGGATGGAAGATTCCGATTATCAAAAAAGTGGCCAGACCAACGCCCAGCCCTTCAAAATTCCATTCCATGCCGGAGGATATTTATTTCTTCCTGACTTTTGTTTTTTCCGGCAGGATGATGGGCACCCCGCGGTTAATGCTTTGCTCCAAAGAGATGAGTGTCTCGGTCGAAATCACTCCCGGGATGGCCTGGATGCGGCCATTGAGGAGTTCCATGAGGTGCTCGTTGTCCCGGGCATACAATTTCAGCAACATCGTGTAGGCACCGGTCGTATAGTTGCACTCCACGATTTCCGGGATATTGGCCAACTGCTGGACAACCTCCTTGTACATCGAGCCGCGTTCCAAAGTCAATCCGACATACGTGCAAGTCGTATATCCCAACGACTTGGGACTCACGTAATAACCAGAACCTGTAATGACGCCTGCCTCGATGAGGCGTTGCACACGTTGATGGATAGCAGCGCGCGACACTCCGCAGACCAACGCCACGTCCTTAAAGGGGATGCGGGCGTTGTTCGAGATGATTTCCAATATCTTCTGGTCAAGCTGATCTATCTTATTCATCTTGCCGATACGTTGTTATTTATTTGACTTGAAGTTTTTGATGGCAACAAAGATACCTATTAATTTTCTTAATCGACGTTTTTTGCTTCTTTTCATGGCATTAAATAACACAGTAGCAGCATCTATCTCCTTTTTCGGGCATATTCACTCATACGAAAGCCGTCAAGCCAGCCATAACGATAGCCACCATGCTCATGAGTTTTATCAAAATGTTGAGGCTCGGGCCGGCGGTGTCCTTGAACGGGTCGCCTACCGTGTCGCCCACGACGGTGGCCTTGTGGACTTCGCTCCCCTTCCCGCCGAGGTGGCCTTCCTCCACATATTTCTTGGCATTGTCCCATGCGCCCCCGGCGTTCGCCATGAACACCGCCAGGGTGAAACCGGCGCTCAGTCCGCCCGTAAGCAGCCCCAGCACGCCCGGCACGCCCAACAGCAGACCGACCACGGCGGGACAAGCGATAGCCAGGAGCGAGGGGAGAACCATCTCACGCTGCGCGGCACGGGTCGAGATGCGGACACAGCGGCCATAGTCCGGCTCGGTCTTGCCTTCCAGCAGTCCCTTGATTTCACGGAACTGCCGTCTGACTTCCTCGACCATCTTGGCGGCCGCACGGCCCACCGCGTTCATCGTCAGGCCGCAGAACACGAAAGTCATCATCGCTCCTACGAACAGGCCGGCCAATACCTTGGGATTCATCAGCGTCACGTTGTAATAGGACATGAAATCGGCGAACGAGGCCTCCGAAACGGAGATGGCGCGACCGCCAAGGTCGAGGACGGCCACGCCCGCACGTTCAAGCGCCATGCGAATCTCTTCCACGTAGGATGCCAGCAGAGCCATTCCCGTCAGAGCCGCCGACCCGACAGCGAACCCCTTGCCCGTGGCCGCCGTGGTGTTGCCCAGCGAGTCGAGGGCGTCGGTCCGCCGTCTCACTTCGTCGTCCAGCCCGCTCATCTCGGCATTGCCGCCCGCGTTGTCGGCGATGGGGCCATAGGCATCGGTGGCCAGCGTGATGCCAAGGGTCGAAAGCATCCCGACGGAGGCCATGCCGATGCCGTAAAGGCCGGTGGAGACATCGGAGATGTCGCCGTTGGCCGCCAGGAAGTAGGCCGCCATCGAACCCACGACGACAGCCAGAACCGGTACGGCCGTCGACAGCATGCCGGTGCCCAGTCCGGAAATGACCACGGTGCCCGCCCCCGTCTTTCCGCTCTCGGCCAGGCGGCGGGTCGGCCCGTAGGACTGCGAGGTAGCGTATTCCGTAGCCTTCCCAATGATGACACCGACCGCGAGGCCGACGGTCACGGCCAGTGCCAGCCGCCACCAACCGGCGAGGCCGAGGAACGCCATGACACCGAAAGCACCCGCCACGACAAGCACCGAACTTGCATTCGTGCCCCGGGAGAGCGCGCCGAGGAGCTGCCTCATCGTGGCATTCTCCCGCGTGCGGACGAGGTATATCCCAATGATGGAAATCACGATGCCGACGGCGGCCACGAGCATCGGGGCAATCACCGCGCGCATCTGCTGACCCAGGTCGCCGGAGTGCATATAAGCCGCCGCGCCAAGGGCTGCCGTGGCCAGGATTGAGCCGCAATAGCTTTCGTACAGGTCGGCTCCCATGCCGGCCACGTCGCCCACGTTGTCGCCCACGTTGTCGGCGACAGTGGCGGGGTTGCGCGGGTCGTCCTCGGGGATGTCCCGTTCCACCTTGCCGACGAGGTCGGCTCCCACGTCGGCGGCCTTCGTGTATATGCCGCCGCCCACACGGGCGAAGAGTGCCTGCGTCGATGCCCCCATGCCGAAGGTCAGCATCGTGGTCGTGATCACGCAAAGTTTGGAGGCCGGATTGATGACATCGTCCGGGATGGCATAGTTCAGCAGCACGTACCAGAACGAGATGTCGAGCAGGCCAAGCCCGACCACGACCAGCCCCATGACCGCCCCGCTACGGAAAGCGACGCGCAGTCCCCCGTCGAGCGAACGGCGGGCGGCCTCAGCCGTGCGGGCCGACGCCTGGGTGGCCGTGCGCATACCGAGATAGCCGGCCAGCGCGGAGAAGAAGCCACCTGTCAGGAAAGCCACCGGCACCCAGTGGTTTTGCGCATCGAAGCCATAGGCCATCACGGCAAACAGCACGACGAGCACGACAAAGACAAGGGTGACCACCTTGTACTGCTGCCGCAAGTAGGACATGGCACCGTCGCGCACAGCCGCCGCGATATGGCGCATCCGTTCGTTGCCTTCGGGCAAACGCAACATACTTCGGTGGAAATAAAACGCGAAGAGCAAAGCCACCACGGCTGCTACCGGCACCGGCCAGAAGAGTTGGATATCCATCGTATCTATTCGTTTAGCATTCGGAATGTGTGTCGCTAATTTATTTTTTTCCAAGCAAAAGGATGCCGCAGTAAGGCTTTTTAAACCTCACCTTATCCTTTTTTTACAATCCGAAGCCCCGGGAGGCTCCACGCGCCGCCCGGTTTCCCTATCGGACAGCCGGACGGTCACTGTCCGCATCGGTAGCCGTCGGCCCGTCCGGCTGAACGGCACGGACGGGTCGGCGACCTGTTCCGACGGGTCGCCGGATAGGAAAAACGAGCCGGCGACCCGTAACAGCCAAACAGGCGACACCATCAAGCCACCACGTCACGAAAGCGCACCAACCCGCGACGCAGCACACGGGGACGGGAGACGCGCCGCACGCCCACCGCCGAACCTCCCCCGAACGTGCGGTGGCGGAGGGTCGGGAACGGCAAAATTAAGCCTTTGCGTAATAGCAAGATTTTCATTTTTTATTACTACTTTTGCCTGATAGTATATCCACCCATCATGAACGGAGAAATTCGCATCATTATCAGCGGCGGCGGGACGGGGGGACATATCTTCCCTGCCATCTCGATAGCGAACGCTATTCGAGCCAAAGCTCCTGATTCTCAGATACTCTTTGTCGGAGCCGAAGGACGTATGGAAATGCAGCGCGTCCCGGCGGCCGGCTATCCCATCAAGGGACTGCCCGTCTGCGGATTCGACCGCAAGAACCTGCTCCGCAACGTCGGCGTGCTGTTGAAGGTCATGAAGAGCCGCAGGATGGCTCGGCGCATCCTCTCCGACTTCCGCCCGATGGCGGCCGTCGGGGTCGGGGGTTACGCCAGCGGCCCCACGCTCCACGTGGCGGGAAGCATGGGCATCCCCATCCTCATCCAGGAACAGAACTCCTACGCCGGAGTGACCAACAAGCTACTCGCACAACGGGCAGCCCGCATCTGCGTGGCCTACGAAGGCATGGAGCGGTTCTTCCCCAAGGACAAGATTGTCATCACGGGCACTCCCGTGCGCCAGTCGCTCGTCGACGACTGCCCGCCACGGGAAACCGCCATCCGCAGTTTCGGGCTCGTGCCGGGCAAGCGGACGGTGCTCATCGTGGGCGGCTCGCTCGGGGCGCGCACCCTGAACGAGTGCATCCTCGGCAACCTGCCCCTCGTGCAGCAACAAAGCGACGTGCAGTTCATCTGGCAGACCGGTAGCTTCTACAAGGCGGAAATCGAAGCCTTCTTCGCCACCCGCGAGAAGCCGGACAACCTCTACGTGACGGACTTCGTCGCCAGCATGGGCACGGCCTACGCCGCTGCCGACCTTGTCATCTCGCGGGCCGGCGCGGGGAGCATCGCCGAGCTGTGCCTGCTGGGCAAACCGGCCATCCTCGTACCCTCGCCCAACGTGGCCGAGGACCATCAGACCAAGAACACGCTCTCGCTCGTGCAAAAGGACGCCGCCCTCTACGTACCCGACGCCGAGGCGCGCAGGACGCTCCTCCCGCTGGCCATCAACACGGTGACAAACGCCGACCGGCTTGAACGGCTGAGCCGGAACATCCAGCAAATGGCACGCCCGCACGCCGCGGACGACATCGCGGACGAGGTAATCGCCCTGGCGCGCAACTACCAAGAACGGAACAGACGCTGAACCACATGGAAGCCCAAGACATAAAATCCACCTACTTCATCGGTGCGGGCGGCATCGGGATGAGTGCCCTCGAACGCTATTTCCTCTCGAAGGGGACGGCGGTCGGGGGATACGACCGCACACCCAGCCCTCTCACGGAGCAGCTCTGCGCGGAGGGTGCGCTCATCCACTACACCGACGACCCCGAAGCCATTCCCGAGGTCTTCCGCGACCGCGAGCATACGCTCATCGTGTACACCCCGGCCATACCCAAGGACCACCGCGAACTGGCATGGTTCCGCTCGAACGGCTTCGAGGTGCAAAAACGCGCCCAGGTGCTCGGGACGCTCACCCGGTCGATGAAAGGGCTTTGCGTGGCCGGCACGCACGGAAAGACCACCACGACCACCATGGCCGCCCACATCCTGCACGAAAGCCACGTGGGATGCAACGCTTTCCTCGGCGGCATCGCGAAGAACTACGGCACGAACCATCTCGTCTGCCCCGACAGCCCGTATGTGGTCATCGAGGCCGACGAGTTCGACCGCTCTTTCCACCATCTCTCCCCCTATGCCACGGTGGTCACGGCCACCGATGCCGACCACCTTGACATTTACGGGAGCAAGGAAGCCTATCTCGAAAGTTTCCGTCACTACACGTCGCTGGTCAGACCCGGCGGTGTCCTCATCTGCCACCGTGGCCTCGAACTGCGCCCCGCTCCCCAGCCGGGTGTCCGCTGTTTCGATTACAGCCGCACGGAAGGCGACTTCCACGCCGAGAACCTGCACATCGGCGGAGGGAGAATCACCTTCGACTTTGTTTCGCCGTTCGGACGCATCGACGGCATCGAGCTGGGCGTACCGGTGAGCATCAACATCGACAACGGCATCGCCGCCATGGCCTTGGCGCAGGTGGCGGGGGCGACAGCCGACGAAATCCGCCGGGCCATGCTGACCTTCGCGGGTGTGGAGCGGCGCTTCGACTTCAAGATAAAGGACGAGAAGCATGTGCTGCTGAGCGATTATGCCCACCATCCGGCCGAAATCCGGCAATGCATCCTCTCGCTGCGCGAGGTGTTCGGCGGCCGTCGCCTGACCGGCATCTTCCAGCCCCACCTGTACAGCCGCACACGCGACTTCTACCACGAGTTCGCCGAGAGCCTCTCCCTGCTCGACGAGGTAATACTCCTGGACATCTACCCCGCCCGCGAAGTCCCCATCGAGGGAGTCACGAGCCAACTCATCTACGACCGGCTGCGCCCCGGGATGAAAAAACGTCTGTGTCGCAAAAGCGACCTGCCCGCCCTCGTGGCCGGGGAGGACTTCGACGTGCTGGCCGTGCTGGGCGCGGGAGACGTGAACGACTACATGGATGAACTGAAAGGAATCATCGAAGCAAAAGAAGGATGAAGAACTTGATAAAGCTGGTGTTGTTGCTCGCGGCGATAGTTTACCTCGTGTTTGCTTTCACCCGCTTCAACCAACCCAATGACCAGAGAACCTGCCAGGCCGTCCACATCGTCATCACGGACAGCGCGCGAGCCAGTTTCATCGGCAAGGAAGAAGTGACGCGACTGCTGGAAAAGGAGGGACTCTATCCTTTGGGAAAAGCGACGGGCGACATCAACGGCGAGGCCATCCAACAATATTTGCAGGGAAGCCCGTACATCGCTGATGCCGTATGCTACATATCGCCGGGCGGCGACGTGAACATCAGCATCAGCCAACGCCTGCCCGTCATCCGTATCATGGCATCCAACGGCGACAACTACTTCATCGACAACAAGGGCGGGGTCATGTCCCGTCAGGACTATGCCGCCAACGTCGTCGTCGCCACGGGGGACATCTCAAAGAAGTATGCCCTGCACCATCTGCTCCCGTTGGGAAGCCACATCCAGGCGAGCACGTTCTGGAACGACCTCACGGAACAGATTAACGTCGACGCGCAAGGAAACATAGAACTCATACCCCGGCTGGGCGACCAGATACTCTATCTCGGGAAACCCACCGACTTGGAAAAGAAACTGGGACACTTGGAAGCCTTCTACAAAAAGGCGATGAACACAGTGGGCTGGAACAAATACGCACGCATCAGTGCGGAATTCGACAACCAAATCATTTGCACGAAGAAGAAATAAAAGGATATGGCAACAGACGAAAAAATCATTGTGGCTATTGAGCTTGGCTCCGCCAAAATCACAGGTGTCGCCGGATGCAAACAGCCCGACGGGGGAATCCAGGTGCTGGCGTTGGCACAAGAACCATCGTCCTCTTTCATACGCAAAGGGCGCATCTTCAACATCGAGAAGACTAAGCAGTGCCTGATAAACATCAAAGAAAAACTTAGCAAAGACCTGAACAAGCCCATCTCGCAGGTCTACGTGGGACTGGCGGGACAGGGATTGGCGACTTCCGTCCACACCATCCAAAGGAAGCTGGACGCTCAAACCAGCATCACAACCGAAATAGTGGACAGCCTGCTCGACAGTAACCTCAACACGCCGATGGGCAACAAGGAGATACTCGAAGTCGTACCCCAAGAGTACAAGGTCGGCACGCAACTGCAAGCAGACCCTGTCGGCGTACTGACGAACCGCATAGAAGGGCGTTTCCTTAATATCACCGCACCTCCCTCGCTGCGCGAGAACATTGACAAGTGCTTCGACCAGATAAACCTGAAAATAGCGGACCATATCCTGTCGCCGCTGGCACTGGGCGACATCATCCTGTCGGAGTCGGAACGCCGCTCCGGTTGCGTACTCGTCGACATGGGAGCCGACACGACAACCGTCTCCATCTACAAGAACAACATCCTCCGGCAGATTTCGGTCATACCGCTTGGCGGGAGCAATGTCACCAAGGACCTCATGACTTTGCACCAGTTGGAACCCGAGGAGGCCGAACGGCTGAAACTGGAACACGGGACAGCCTATGCCGAGGTTAAAGATGACGGAGAGGACACCCCCATAACGTTTGCGGACGGACGCACCGTCGAAGAGAACGTCTTCCTCGAAATCACGGAAGCACGAATCGAAGAAATCATCGTCAACGTGGCCTGCCAGATAAAACGCTCCGGCTACTCGAGGGACAAGCTCCTCGCAGGAGTCATTATCACCGGCGGTATGGCCGAAACGAAAAACCTGAAACGTGCTTTCCAAGAGCACACGGAGTTCCAGCAATACAGCATCCGCAAGAAATTGCCCATCAACATCCGGATGCCGCAAGGCATCGATGCAAGCAAGCTGGGGAACATCAATTCCGTGATAGCCCTGGTCGACAAAGGAGTGGAGAACTGTTGCAACCAGGTGGCTGAACCGATTACAACACCTAATCTTTTCGGTAACGGAGGAGACACCGACCTAGTGGACGACCCGCACGGTGGAACCACCGACCCTACCGCTACACCGCCCACACATGATGAAGGAGAAGAAGACAAGGGGAAAGGAAGCTCCTCCAAAAAGAGAAAGGACAAGAAGTCGGGAGTCAAAGACAAGCTGAAAAAGTTATGGCAAAAACTGGGAGGCTTGGTGACAGACGATGCTGACCCCGACATCCTCGAAAAGGATAAGTAACAATCGCCAACCATCACACATAACTCGCCTCGGGATTCAGCACCGGGAACCTCCGGGAGTACAAAAGGGAACCACAATCCACACCTATCACTATATAAGCCATGCCTAACAATAACGACAACAAAGAGAAGCCACCCGTAGATTTCGAGATACCAGCATCCTCCCCCACCATCATAAAGGTCATCGGAGTGGGCGGCGGCGGCGGGAATGCCGTCAACCACATGTACAAGGAGGGCATACACGACGTCAGCTTCGCCCTCTGCAACACCGACCGGGAAGTCCTCAAAGAGTCCCCCATCCAGACGCGCCTGCAAATGGGGCCGGGGCTCGGCGCAGGCGGGGAACCTGAAAAAGCCCGCGAATATGCCGAAGCCTCCATCGACGAGATACACCGCCTCCTGGACGACGGGACCCAAATGGTATTCATCACGGCCGGCATGGGCGGAGGTACCGGCACGGGGGCTGCCCCGGTCATCGCACGCGAGGCTCGGAAGATGGGCATCCTGACCGTCGGCATCGTCACCATACCGTTCAAGTTCGAAGGAGACTGGAAAATAGACCTGGCACTCGAAGGGGTAGAGAAAATTTCCCAGGAAGTGGACGCCTTGCTGGTCATCAACAATGAGCGTCTCAGGGACATCTATCCCGACCTGACGGTGTCGTCCGCTTTCGGCAAAGCAGACGATACCCTGGCCGTCGCTGCCCGGAGCATCTCGGAGCTCATCACGACAACCGGCACCATAAACGTCGATTTCCAGGACGTGCTCAACACCTTGAAAGACGGAGGCGTGGCCATCATATCCACGGGATACAGCGAAGGAGAAAACCGCGTCACCAAGGCCATCGAGAACGCCCTGCACTCCCCGCTCCTCAACAACAACGACATTTACAACGCCAAGCGGATTCTGCTGTGCGTCACCAGCAGTGACGACGCAAACGGGGAGTTGCAAATGACCGAGATGACGGAAATCAATGATTTCATGGGGAAAATCAAGGAGAGGACATACAAGTCTAAGTTCGGCCTTGCCACAGATCCCAACCTGGGGGGCAAAGTGAAAGTCACCATACTCGCCTCGGGATTCGGCATCAATAACTTGTCCGACCAGAAAGAGGAAGAAGAACAAAAGGAGAAGAAAAGAGAAGAAGAAAGGGCAAGGGAGGAACTCCGCGGACGCTTCTACGGCAACGACAAAGGACAGGGACGCTTGCATCACTCGCATAACGTCTACCGTTTCACGGCCGAGAGCATCGACAACGACGACATCATCGCCATGGTCGAGACCAACCCCACCTACCGCCGCAGCAACGACATCCTCAAAAAAATAGACACGAAAGCGCGCGAAGAGGAAGAAAACCAAAATTCCTCCGCCGAACCATTCGACCCGAGCCGTATAGTATTCGAGGACGCACCTGACACAGAACAGTAAAACGACATGGAACTTTTCGAGAAAATCAGCAAAGACATCGTGGCAGCCATGAAAGCCAAGGACAAAGTCCGGCTCGAAAGCCTGCGCAACGTGAAAAAACTCTTCATAGAGGCCAAGACCGCGCCGGGAGCGAACGACACCCTGCCGGACGACGAAGCCATCAAAATCATGGCCAAGATGGTCAAGCAAGGCAAGGATGCCGCCGACATCTTCACCCGGCAAGGGCGCGCCGACCTGGCCGAGGAGGAATTGCAACAGGTACGCGTCATTGAGGAATACCTGCCGCAACCCATGACCGAGGAGGAAATCGAGAGTGCCCTGCGCGACATCATCGCCCGGACAGGAGCCACCGGCATGAAGGACATGGGGAAAGTCATGGGCGTAGCCTCGAAGGAACTCGCCGGACGAGCCGACGGAAAGACCATCTCGACACTGGTCAAACGGCTGCTCGCCTGAACGACCCCCGAACCGGCCCAACGCCGCAGCCCCGACGGCACAGCCTGCCTCATTCGGTGAGATAGCGACACACGGCACGCGAACCGGCATCGAAAAGCCGCACGGAATGTAAAGTCCAAACAAGGAATGCGACGTTTTCCGGCCGGAGCGCTGCGGAACGTCGGACATCGCGGGGATACTGGTCGGCTGCCCGTCGTGACGGGTCGCCGGATAGCCTGAACAAGTCGCCGACCTGACATCACGGGTCGGCGACTTGTCGTTACTTCCCGGGAAGGGTCTTCCCCCCCCTTGGGGGGACTGGCCGCAGCAGCGACCGGGGAACAGAAGCGCAGAGCGGGCTCGTTCCGCCGCAGGGCGGGTCGGTGGATTTCGGCATGGATGGCCGTCCGCGCCCTGTCGCTTGTCGCAATTCGCCGTTGGCCGCCACACTTCCGCCCTCGGGGAACAGGACACCACAAAAAAGCGGTCACCCACGCCCGCCTTTACGATTCCTTTTCTTAACTTTGTGCAGGAGCATGGCGGTCATGCACCACGACAAAAACAAACTAAACAGCACATATATGGAGAAGCAGACATCAGGGAAAGCAACAGATATTCTCTCCACCAAGGTGACGCACGAGGATTGGGAGGATGCCATCAAGGATGAGTACGGAGTATGGTACAGCAAGGACGGGACACGGCTGTTAGAAGGTCATTACGACATCCCCACAAAAAAATACCACATAAAGGAGGGGACGAAAGTTATCTGTGATGAGGCGTTCTGTCGCTCATCATTGCAGGAGATTGTCCTACCGCAAAGCGTGATAAGCATCGGGCTTCACGCGTTCGACAGTTGCGAGTCATTGCGAGAAATAAACATCCCTGCTTCCGTACAGGAAATAGAGGGGAATCCGTTTGGGCATTATTGCAAATGCACGGTCACAAACGATTCTCCATACTTCAAAGTGGTTGGTGGCGTGCTTTACAATGCTGAGATGACGACACTTATCGCTTTCCTATCCGAGCAACCGGAGTTCACTATCCCGTCAGGAGTGACACGCATTGGAAACTATGCGTTCGAAGACAGCCCCTCTTTGCAGGAGATAAGCATACCACAGAGTGTAACAAGCATCGGAGACGGCGCGTTCTACAACTGCTCATCATTGCAAGAGATAAGCATACCACAGGGAGTAACCAGCATCGAAGACGGCGCGTTCTTCGGCTGCTTATCCTTGAGAAGGATAGCCATCCCGCAAGGAATTACAAGCATTAAAAAACAAACATTTTACAACTGCTGGGCTCTGCAGAAGATACACCTCCCGCAGAGCGTGACAAGCATCGGAGACGGCGCGTTCTGCGACTGCAAATCATTGCGGGAAATAACCATACCGCAGGGCGTAACCAGCATCGGACAACAAGCGTTCCACAGCTGCGAATCACTGAAAGAGATAAGCATCCCACAAGGCGTGACAAGCATCGGAGATGACGCATTCGGCTACTGCAAATCATTGCAGGAAATAACTATACCACAAGGTGTGACAAGTATCAGAAGCCACGCGTTCAACAACTGCGAGTCATTGCGGAAAATAACCATACCACAGGGCGTGACAAGCATCGGATGGCGCGCGTTCCTCTATTGCGAATCATTGCAAGAAATAAGCATCCCACAGGGTGTGACAAGCATCGGAAACGACGCGTTCTGGAACTGCATATCACTGAAAGAGATAAACATTCCAGCTTCCGTACGGGAAATTGGAGAAAATCCGTTTGTCGGATGCGATTGTACGGTCAGGAACGATTCTCCTTATTTCAAAGTGGTCGATGGCGTACTTTACGATGCAGGAATGACGACACTTATCGCTTTCCTATCCAAACAAACGGAGTTCACCATACCATCAGGCGTGACAAGCATCGGAAACTATGCGTTCTGCGACTGCAAATCATTGCAGGAAATAACTATACCGAAGGGAGTAACCAGCATCGAGGC
>CAZYHW010000004.1:36320-40697 GCA_964647405.1 uncultured Prevotellamassilia sp. | reverse complement strand
TGTCGTGACGAACCGGCGACTTGTTCTTATGTGGAGGGGTATCGTAAAAATGAAGAGCCGGATAGGGATGTCCCTCCCCTATCCGGCTCTGTCTGTTGATGCAAACAAAAATCCTGCCCGGCAGTGTCTTGCAGGACAGCCGGGCAGGATGTGAAAAGGATAAGGCAGTCTTTTTATTCTTCGAGCACGCTGAATTCGGCACCCGTAGCGAAGTCTTGCCCGTCCTGCGAACTCAGTGCGGTGAAGAGCACATAACGTGCTTTTACCGGCTTGTCGAGCATGATGCGTTTCAGCTTCTGGTCGTTGGCGAACTCACCTTGCGCGACAGGTTCGCTCCACGTCTTGCCGTCGTTGCTGACTTGGATTTTGTAACCCTTGATGTTACCGTTGCGGCTGTCCTGGCGCGGCAGGTAGGTGAAGCCCTTGATGCTCTTGGTCTCCGAGGCATCGAACGTGACGGAGTGCGGGTATTGTGCCACGGTGACGGAGTACATCGTGTGCCAGTAGGTGGCGGGATTTCCGTCGACAAGGTGTTCGGCATCACCCTCCCCGCTTTCCTGGCTCGTCGTCTCGACGACAATCATGGGGATGTTTTCGATGCGCGGATAGCTCTTGGTGACCTTGACACCGGGCATGTCCTCATACCAAACCGTGACGCTGCCGCCCGAACGCATGTCGAAGCTGCCGTCATACGTCTTCGCTTTTCCGTTGTCTATGGCGTAAAGGATGGTTGCCCCGTCACGCGTTCCGGTGATGGTCACTTTTCCTAAGCGGTCGCGAGTAGAAAGAGGCATCTGCTCGCCGGACGAAACCACAGCGGCTTGTGCGGCGGGGTCGTTGCCCATAACCGGACGGAGAAGGAAACCGATGATGTGCGGTTGTGCCTTCACGCGGTCGTAGGAGAGCGGTCCGCCCTGTCCGCAGCTGTTTCCACCGAGCCCCAGTACGGCTGCGTCAAGGTTGACGTATGTCGTGTGGCTCTCGGGGAGTTCGTAGGGATGCGGAGCCAGCATCAGGTCGAGCGAGCTCCAAGGCAGGACGGAGGCCGACAGACGGTCGGTGGCGATGAACTGGATGCCGTAGCCGGAGTTGTCGGTCAGGGCTCCCCAGCGCATGTCCTCGTGGTTGGCCATGTCCTGTGGCTTAACGAAGTCGACGAACTGGTCCTTGACGGTGCTCTTGTAGCGTTCGATGAACTGGCTCGTCTCGCGGTCGTTGTAGTTGCAGAGCGGTCCGCGGCCGTAATAGGTGTAATTACTGTAATCCGGGTTCACTTGCATGGAGTATCCGATGCGCGCCAAGTCGAGCGTCTCGTTGTTGGAGGTGATGGCGGACGACAGTTCGATGCTTCCGTCAGCATAGATAGTCCAGGCGATGTCCGAGGTGAACTTGAAGTCGTCCTCGCCGGTGGGCTGGTCCTTATGCTCGACGAGCTTGTACGGGCCTTGTGCGGCACCGCCCGTGATGGTCGAGCGGTAAGGAGCTTGCGACTCCACGTTGAACGTTACGACCACTGCGCCGTCCGTCCGGGTGTAGCTGTTGGAGGACAGGGCATGGTGTTCCATGTTGTGCAAGCCGTTTCTTATCCACGCTCCGAAAGCCCAGTTGTCGTTGTCGGTCTGGGCGCGGTATGCGTCGAGCTTGGGTCCGTTGCCGTCGGTGATGATGGCGTGGCCGCCGTAGGTGAGGTCGTAGATTGTACCCGTCTTTTTGTCAAAGCGAACGCTGAACTGGTCGCCCTTGACGGTATAGAAGTCGTTGTCCTCGGCCACTTCGGTTTTCCCGCCCTTGGCCACAGACGCGATGGACGGCCAGTTCTCGGCCTTCTTCACGAGCAGTTGTTCTTCCATCTGCACATAGCCTTTCTTTGCCCACGGCATGTCGTTGCGCAGCTTGAACTGCACTTTGACGAAATACTCGGACTGGGGTTCGAGCGAGGCGTAGTCGTAGGGGATGGCGTAGCTGAGCGTGTCGCGGGGGCCGAGTTCCATGCGCGGGCCGCGGAACGTGTTTCCGCTGTCGACGGGAAGCCCATCCTTGAAGAGCGTCCATGTCATCTCATAGTTCCGGTCGATGGTCGTGAAGTAGTTCTTGTTGGCCACGCGTATCTGTCCTTTCGTCATGTCGACGGGAAGGACGGCCACGTTCTGGTAGACTTTCTTGATTTCGTAGTATTGGGGTTTGGGGGTCAGGTCGGCGTTCATCACTCCGTCGATGCAGAATACACCGTCGTTGGGTTTGTCGCCGAAGTCGCCGCCGTAGGTGATGTAGCGTTGCCCCGTGGTTTTGTCATAGGAGTAAATGCCGTGGTCGATCCACTCCCAGATGGCACCGCCACAGATGTAGTTGGTGGATTCTATGGCGTTCCAATAATCTATCAGGTTACCCACGGCGTTGCCCATGGAGTGCGCGTATTCGGAAATATGGAACGGATATTTGGCTCCCGTCTTTCCGCTTGCCAGCTGCTGCGTCCATGCGATGGAGGGGTATTGGTTGGAACCCATGTCGACGATGTTGTTGTTGCGCTCGTACTGCACGGGACGCGAGGTGTCGAATGCCTTGATGGCCTCGTAGGCAGCGACGAAGTTGTCGCCCGGGCCGGCTTCGTTTCCAAGGCTCCAAATGACGACGGCGGGGTCGTTGACTGTCGAGTGAACCATCTCCATGTTGCGGGCTACGTGGGCGTTGCGCCATTCAACGGGATGGGAGAGTGATTCCTTGCCGTAGTAATATTGGTGGCTCTCGATGTTGGCCTCGTCTTCGAGATAGATGCCATACTTGTTACAGAGGTAGTACCAGTAAGGGTTGTCGGGATAGTGGGAGTCGCGGACGTGGTTGATGTTGGCACGTTTCATCAGCATGACTTCCTCTTCCATCTGTTCGCGGGTAATGGCGTGTCCGCGTTCGGGGTTAGTCTCGTGGCGGTTAACGCCTTTGAACTTCACGGTTTTCCCGTTGACGTAGAAATATCGTCCGGCCAGGCCGAACTCGTCGTCTTCGGCTTTCGTGTCCTTTATCTCCACTTCGCGGAAGCCGACGATGGCCGACACCGTCTCGACGGTACGGCCTTTCTTGTCTTTGAGTTCGGCCACGAGGGTGTAGCGATAGGGTTCCTCGGCCGACCACTTGTTCGGATTGCTGACGTAGAGGACGGTTTTGGCTTCCTGGCTGTGTCCCGAGGCAACCTCGGCGACAGCCGCTTCGGCGCTTACGCCCTGCACGAGCGTGCATTCGTCGCTATAAAGCGGGTTGGCATAGAGCGAATAAGCCACCGTGTAACCCTTGGCACTCTTTTTCGAGAGGTTGCGTATGTCGGCCGTGATGGTGAGTGAGCCGTCGGCATAATCGTTGTCGAGATTGGGGATAGCCACCAGGTCGCGGATTTGAACCTGAGGGGTAGAGGTCAGCGACACGGAGCGGAAGATGCCCGGCAGACGCAGCATGTCCTGCGATTCGAGGAACGACGCGTCCGAGTTGCGGTAGACCTCGACGGCCACGGTGTTTTCGCCTTTTACCAGGTAGTCGGTGATGTTAAACGCGGCCAGGTTACGCGAGTTCTTGGAGAAGCCCACGTAGTGCCCGTTGACCCACAGGTAGAAGAAAGAGTCCACGCCGTCGAAGTTGATGTACACCTCGCGTCCGTCCCAGCTTGCGGGGATGGTGAACGTGCGGCGGTAGGAGCCCACCTCGTTGCGATATTCATACGTGGTCCAGTCCTGCGGCGGCGTGCGCATGACGCCACCACGCCAGTCGTCGACCTTGACTTCATGCTGGAAGATGACCCGTTGGTTACTGTAAATGGGCACGCCATATTTGAGCGAGCCGTCCTTTTGGATACCGACCACGTTCCAACACATGGGCACCTGCACCTCGTCCCATCCCGAAACGTCGAAACCGGGGTCGTAGAACGTCTCCGGACGTTCGTCGGGCGTTTTCACCCAGTTGAACTTCCATGTGCCGTCGAGCGACATCCAATAGCTACTGTGTTCCGGAAGGATTTTGAGGGCGCTTTCGGTGTCGGCGAAGGAGAAGAAGCGTGCCCGCGGCTGCTCCTTGTTGAGTGCCAGATCCTCGGGCGACTGCCATTCCTTGCCCGTCGGGGCTTGTTCGGTGGCGTAGCGAAATCCTGCCAAGGGCTGCACGTCGGCCTCCACCTGCAAGGCAAGGCAACCGGCCAGCAGACCCAAAGTTAGTTTACGCATCATGTGTTGTGTTTTTAGTGATGTGATGAATGAAATTTACTATTTCGTGTTTTCCTGTCTTGGAATGCAGCACACATAGTGCTTATTTACCGCAAATATACGAAAAGTGGAAATGAATAGACGTAGCTTTTAGATAAAATAACCTATCAAGTGACGATTCCGGCCGTGCAGGCGG
>CAZYHW010000004.1:0-36220 GCA_964647405.1 uncultured Prevotellamassilia sp. | reverse complement strand
CGGTGTTGTGCTACGGGTGGCTGCCCGTGGGTCGTGGCTTTCCGGAAGAGCGGGTAGAGGAGTGGCAGGGGGAGTTTCGTGGACGGAGATGAGGGGACGGCGGAATGTTTTGACGGGTCGCCGACCGGCCATGTCAAAACGGTCAGGCGGTTCGCACAAGTCCGGTAGTCGTATCTCACAAGTCGCCGACTTGTTTTTCTTAGTCGCCGGATAGGAAAAACAGTCAGCCGGATAGAAATTCATTAAAGACGCAGGCCGATAGCGGCTCGGGCTGTGGGCCGGTGGGGTAGGAGGAGAAGCGGAAAGGTCGGGGAGGAGTTGTTGTGATTCGCCGGGGATGCGTCATTCGCCCCAGGTCGACCGGTCGAGTTGACGGTAGCCTATGGATTCGGCGATGTGCTGCCGCGAAACCGTTTCGCTGCCGTCGAGGTCGGCAATGGTGCGCGCCACTTTCAGGATACGCTCGTAGGCACGTGCCGACAGGTCATAGCGTGTCATGGCGCGGCGCAGGACTTCCGTGCCCGCCGCGTCGGGCTGCGCATACTGGCGGAGCAGGCGCGAATCCATCTGTGCGTTGCAGTGTATGCCCGGAGTGGAGGCAAAGCGTTCGGCCTGGCGTTTACGGGCAGCCATGACGCGCTGGCGGATGACGGCCGACGGTTCGCCCGGCGGCGCGGAGTTGAGGTCGGAAAAGGGTACGGGCGTCACTTCCACCTGGATGTCGATGCGGTCGAGCAGAGGGCCGGAGATTTTGGCGGCGTAGCGTTTGATTTGTCCCGGGAGGCACGAACAGGGATGCGTCGGGTGGTTGTAGTATCCGCACGGGCAGGGGTTCATCGAGGCGACCAGCATGAACGAGCAGGGTAGGGTGATGTTGTACTTTGCCCGCGCGATGGTGATGTGTCGGTCTTCGAGCGGCTGGCGCAGTGTTTCGAGTGCCTGGCGGCTGAATTCGGGCAACTCGTCGAGGAAGAGGACACCGTTGTGGGCGAGGCTGATTTCGCCGGGCTGGAAGTGGTTGCCGCCGCCGATAAGGGCGATGTCGGAGATGGTGTGGTGGGGCGCGCGGAAGGGGCGTTGGGCGATGAGCGAAGTGCCTTCGGCAAGGCGACCCGCCACGGAGTGAATCTGGGTCGTCTCGAGGCTTTCGGAGAGGGTGAGGGGCGGCAGGATGGAGGGCAGACGCTTGGCCATCATGCTCTTTCCGCATCCCGGACTGCCGACGAGCAGGATGTTGTGTCCGCCGGCCGCCGCCACTTCGAGTGCGCGTTTGACGTTTTCCTGCCCTTTCACGTCGGCGAAGTCGTAGGGACATTCCTGCTGGCGGGCGTAGAACTCGCCCCGGGTGTCCACCTCGACCGGACGGAGGGTGTCTTTCCCGTTGAGGAAAGCGGTGACGTCGGTAAGGGTGTCGGCACCGTAGACCGCCAGCCGGTCGACCACGCCGGCCTCGCGGGCATTATGCCGGGGCACGACGAGACCCTCGTAACCTAACCGCCGGGCCATGATGGCGATGGGGAGTGCGCCGCGTATGGGTCGCAGCGACCCGTCGAGCCCAAGCTCACCGACGAAAAGGAAACTGCCGAACCGTCCGGTTTGGACAAGGTCGTAGGCTCCCAGCAGGCCGAGGGCGAGGGGCAGGTCGTAGCCCGTTCCTTCCTTGCGTACATCGGCGGGGGCGAAGTTGACCACCGTGTGGCGCAGGGCCAGGCGGAATCCTGTGTTCATCAGGGCCGATTGCACGCGTGTCCGGCTCTCGCGAACGGCGTTGTCCGGCAGTCCCACCATGAAGAACTCCTTTCCCGTCGTGGTGCTTATTTCTATGCTGATGGGGGTGGCTTCGAGGCCGTTGACGGCGGCTCCGTACAGGCGGACAAGGCGGTTGGCGGATGAGGACATGGGAGGGGGACGGGTTTAGGGGTTAATGAGTTTGCCGAGCTCGTCGTGCAGTTTGTCCGCAGGCAAGTCGCGTGCGACGATTTTCCGGTCCTTGTCGACGAGGAGCAGTCCCGGCACGTAACGCACGCCTAATGTCTTGGCCAGCGGGGAATCGAAAGACTCCCCGTCACAGATGACGTGGCCGGGAAGGGAATCGGACACGGCGCGCCGGTTCGTGGTGAAAAGGGAATAGTCGAGCGAGAGGGTCAGCATGTCGAAATCCTGCCCGTAGGTCTGCTTGCAGCGGCGTACTGCGGCGGCGTATGTGCGGCATTTGTTGTTCCACGACGACCAGAAAAGGACGATGAGGGGACGTTGTCCGTAGTCGTCGGAACGGACGGTGTCGCCTTTCATGTCGACGGCAGTAAACGAGGGGAGCGTCGTGCCGGGTGACACGGCGGCGATGGCCGCGAGCCGGCGCTCGTAGACGCGGAGCACGGCGTTGTCGGGTTGCGCATCGAGCATTGTACGGATTAGTCCGGTGGTCAGGCTGTCGAACTGCTCGGCCTGGGCGAAGTATTGGACGAAAAGGGCGGTCGCGGTGTGTGTGGCGGCATGCGAACGGATGTACTTGGCCGCTGCTTCTTGCTGTTCGGCTACGGGCAGGTTGCCGTACTCATGGCGGAATTCCGTGAGGGCTTTGTTGCTTTCCGTGCCGCCGATGTCGGTCTTCATCAGTTGCGTGGCATCACCTTTGATGTCGATTTCTTTTCCCGGTTCGGCGACGAAGCGGATTTGTAAGAAGTTGGGGAACAGCATGGTGAGCACCCGCGGTTCGTCGAGCAGGCATTCGTAGGTGAAGTTCCCGTCGCGGATTTGGATGGTGTCGAAGATGTTTTCCGTGCCGGTCTCGTCGTAAATGTAGAACTCCGCATCGCTGATGTTCTTGAACTTCCCTTTGATTTTAGTCCTGTCTCCGGCAGTACCGCATGAGGCGGCAAGCAGGAGCAGGAGGAGGGTAGCGAGGAGCGGGAGCTTTTTCGTGATGTGCATCGGGCGGTGATTGTGTCGAAAGAAAGACCCCTGTCTGCGCGCTTGGCTGGCAGACAGGGGCGGTTTAGTCTTAGGATAGGCTTTCCACCTTTTGCTATGGCTGGAAGCCGTTTTGGCTTATTTCACGAGGCTGATGAAAGAAGCGTCGTCAAAGAGTGCGCTGAATTCCAGGTCTTTCGCGGCGTGTTCTTTGAGCGAGCTGTCTTTCGAGATGGCATCGCGCAGGTTGGAAATAACCGTGGAGTTCTGGTTGGTGCGGGCAGCAACGATTGCTTTGAGGTAGCTCGTCATGGCATCAGGCTGCTCGATGCCAGCCAAGGTGTTCTGGGCGGCATTGTAGTCCTTGTTCAGGATTTGTGCCAAGGCAGCGCTGTTGCTCTTGGTGTCGCCGAAAGCGCTGACAGCCTGTGCGTAGTTGCCTTTTGCGATGTAGAGGTTACCGAGAGCCTCGTTGTATGTCGTGGCACCGTTTCCTTTTGCAAGAAGTGTCTCGGCTTTTTCTACGTCTCCGTTGGAAAGAGCTACGAGTGCGCTGTTGACAGCTATTTCAGGAGCATTGTTTGATGCTATCTGGTTGAGGTATTGCTGTGCAGCGGCCTTGTCGCCCGACTTGTAGGCGAGTACGGCGAGGTTGTTCGTTGCCCTGAAATCGTTGGGGTACATCCGGGCAGCCGTCTTGTAGATGTCGGCTTTCTCAGCGTCGTCATTGGTGAGCGAAGCAGCGTAGAGGAGTTCTTCGAGGCTGAGCTTGCTTGCATCCTCCTTATACTGCGCCATGATTTCGTCGTCACTGCGTCCTATGACGTTATAGTTAATCGTGAGGCGGGAGCGACGAAGTTCGGGGAGAATCTCATCTGCCAGTTCTTTGAAGGCAGCCGAGAGATTGCGGATCTGCGTCTCGCGTTCCTCGGGGTCTTTGTACATCGACAGCACACGGAGAATCACGTCCTTGTCTTGGATGTTGGAGGCTTGTACGAGCTCTTGGAATCCTTCCCAGTCTTGTGCCGTGTATTTGGAATCTACGTTTGTGTCGATTTCTTCCTGCTTCAGCTGTTCCTCGATGTACTTGTTCGTGTTCTTTTCACGGCTTTCAGCAAGTCCGGTGTTGAGTTTCACACCACCATCGGGCGAGGCGTATGCCGAGATTTCGATGTTTTCAAGTGCGTAACCCTTTTGGTCGGCCTTAATTTCGCGCAGGGTTTGGATGAAGTCCTGCACGGAAGTCGATTTCAGCTCGCTGTTGCGGATGTTAGCCTGTTGGATGAGGAACTTAATCTGTGCGTCTTTCTGCTGTTTGATGATGCGCTGATAAGCGTCGGGAGCGATGGAACCGCTGGCGCTTGCGAGCGTGAGGCTGAGCAACTCGGACGTGGCAATAACGCCATCGGCCACCTTGACCTCGGGCACGGTCACAGTGCGTTTACCAACCTTGGCATCAAAAGTGAGATAGAGTTCACTGATCGCCATGTCGTCTACATAGGAGAACGTGTTCTTCATCGTGTAGTTGCCACCGACCTTATAGTTAATGGTCTGTGCGTTTCCTTCAACCTTTTCGCCTTGGAACGTTTCGCTTTGTCCGGATACTTGTCCACCGTCATATTTAAGGACGGGGGTGACTGTCACAACGGCTTTCTTCTTCATGTATTTTTCAGGGAAGCGGCCGTTGATGGTCACAGGTACAGTGCCACTAACTGTTTCCATGGGAGAAGGTACGACAGTGAAATTGTCTGCAGACAGTTCACCCAGTTTTTTACAAGAGCTCATGGCTACTGTTGAAGCGAGAGCCAATGTGAGGTACAAGTTGTTGTTACGCATGGTTCCTGTTTTGCTTTATAAAGTTTTGTGGGGCAAAGATAATGAATAGCACATTAAATGTCATCCACTTAGCTTCTTTTTTTTTGCAATACCCTCAAAAAAAGCCCTTAATCCGGATTAGAAATGTGAATTACCGGTAAAAGTTGTGGGAAATAGCCGTCCGCAAATTCCGCATATCCTGAATTTTCATTGTTAAGGCGTTTGTCTTTCGCCCAATCGCCGGCACACTTTCCCTCCGAGCCAGCAATAGATGCCGATGGCGATGAAGGGAATGCTCAGCAGTTGGCCTTGGTTCAGCCCGATGGCTGACACGAGCGTCTGTTCCCAGGGTTCTTGGACTTCTTTGAGGAATTCGATGAAGAAACGGAAGGTGAAGATGGTCGTCAGGCAATAGCCGAAGAAGTAGCCCGTGCCCACTTTCTGCCGGTTGCGCCGGTAGAGCCACCATCCGGCGAGGAAGATGACGAAGTAGGCGATGGCCTCATAGAGTTGGGCCGGATGGCGGGGCATGATGTCGCCGTTATGGGCAAAGACGAAGCCCCAGGGCACGTCGGTCGGCCGTCCTACTATTTCGGAGTTCATCAGGTTGCCCAGGCGTATGAAGCAGGCCGTCACGGGTGTCGCGATGGCGATGTTGTCCAGCACGCGCATCAGGTTGACTTTCGTGTGGCGCACATAGAGCCACAGGGCGAGCATGAGCCCAAGCGTTCCCCCGTGGCTGGCCAGGCCGGCGTAGCCCGTGCAGCGCCAACCGTCGGCATCGCGGCTTATGGGCAGGAACATCTCGACGGGGTGGCTGAGGAAATAGCCGGGTTCGTAGAACAGGCAGTGGCCGAGCCGTGCGCCCGCAAGGATTCCTATGAAACAATAGAGGAAGAGTGGCTCGAACTTCTCACCCGGAATGCCTTGGCGGCGGTAGAGCCGGGCGACGATGATGTAGGCCAGGACGAGCCCCACGCACCAGCAGAGTGAGTACCACCGCAGGGCGAAGCTGCCGATGTGCAGGGCGGTTTCGTCGGGATTCCAGATGATGGCGGCTATCATAGGGGGAGGTTGTTAGACGTTAAAGCGGAAGTGCATGATATCGCCGTCCTGCACGACGTAGTCCTTTCCTTCGATATGCAGTGCGCCGGCCTCGCGCACGGCGGCCTCGCTCCCGTAGCGGATGTAGTCGTCATATTTTATCACCTCGGCGCGGATGAAGCCGCGCTCGAAGTCGGTGTGGATGACACCGGCGCACTGGGGGGCTTTCCATCCCCGGCGGAAGGTCCAGGCCTTGACTTCCATCTTGCCGGCAGTGATGAACGTTTCGAGGTTCAGCATGGCGTAGGCGGCCTTGATAAGGCGGTTGCATCCGCTCTCTTCCAA
The DNA here is from genome assembly GCA_964647405.1 of uncultured Prevotellamassilia sp. Classification (GTDB taxonomy): domain Bacteria; phylum Bacteroidota; class Bacteroidia; order Bacteroidales; family Bacteroidaceae; genus Alloprevotella. Next base: position 30,106 of record CAZYHW010000004.1, on the reverse strand, counting down.
CCCGATGTCTTGCAGGAACATCTGGCGTTCCTCGTAGGTTTCGAGTTCGGCGATGTCGGCTTCGGTGCGTGCGGCCACGACGAGGAGTCCGGCGTTCTCGCCTTCCACGGCTTTGCGCACGGCCTCGACGTGGGCGTTCCCGCTGGCGGCCGAGGCCTCGTCGACGTTGCAGACGTAGAGCACGGGTTTCGAGGTGAGCAGGAACAGGTTCCGTGCGGCGGCCTGCTCTTCCTTGGTGTCGAACTGCACGGTGCGGGCGTTCTTCCCCTCGAGCAGGGCGGCACGGTAGGCGTTGAGTACCTCGTATTCGGTCTTGGCGTTTTTGTCGCCGCCCACTTGGGCTATCTTCTCGACGCGTTTGATGCGTGCCTCGACGGTTTCCAGGTCTTTCAGCTGCAACTCGGTGTCGATGATTTCCTTGTCGCGCACGGGGTCGACCGAGCCGTCGACATGGACCACGTTGTCGTCGTCGAAGCAGCGGAGGACGTGGATGATGGCGTCGGTTTCGCGGATATTGCCCAGGAACTGGTTGCCGAGGCCTTCACCTTTCGATGCGCCTTTGACCAGTCCGGCGATGTCGACAATCTCCACTGTCGTGGGGACGATGCGTTCCGGTTGCACGATTTCGGCCAGCCGGGTCAGCCGCTCGTCGGGCACGGTGATGACCCCGACGTTGGGTTCGATGGTGCAGAAAGGGAAATTGGCCGCCTGGGCTTTGGCATTGCTCAGGCAGTTGAAAAGGGTGGACTTCCCGACGTTGGGCAGTCCGACTATGCCACATTGTAGAGCCATTTTGCTTATCTTGGTTTATTCGTAGGTATCTTCTTTTTTCGTGTGCAGCCGTGGGCGGATGCATGTAGTGATTTCATATCGTTCTCCCGCCCGGTCGTCCGGCTTGCCGGGCAGCCGGGCGCAACGGGTCGCCGACTTGTTCTGCCGGGTCGCCGGTTAGTTTTTCCGGGTCGCCGACTTGTCCGTGGCAGGTCGCCGGGCGGATTGGGTCTGCTGTTCAGGCGCGCCAGCGTCCGAGCGACCCGCCTCCGATGCGGTAGACGTTGGTTTGCCTGAGGCCGAAGCCCATGTTCCTGTAAAGGGCATTGGCGGCTTCCCGTTCGGGACGTGAGGTCAGTTCGAGGCTGTCAAGTCCCTCGCGCGCAGCGAGTGCCAGCACGTTGGCCATGAGGCGCGTGCCAAGTCCCTGTCCGCGGTGGTTCGCATCCACGACGACATCCTCAACCCGTCCTTTCCTCCCGGTGAGTTGCGGGGTGATGACGAGGGAGGCCATGCCTGTCAGCCTTCCCTCGCGGTCGCTGAGTGCGAGCAGGCGGATTGTGCCGAGGCTCAGGAGTTCGCGCAGCCGGTCGGCCTGCCACGGTTGGGGCGTGGTGCTGAGTTGGGCGAGCAGCCGGTTGATGTCGTCCACGGTCTGCGGCGTGATGTCGTCCGGCATGAGCCTCCGGCAGGGCAGTGGCGCCGATTCCCGCAGGCGGACGGCCTCGCGTGGCGGGCATCCGGCGGCCAGGTCCGCATAGGTCTGTCCTGTCAGCGGGTGCCTCAGCGAGCCGGCCACGTCGGCCAGCGGCAGGAGCACGAAAGGCCGTTCCGTGAGCCGGGGGTGGGGCAGGGTGAGCTGCGGGGTGTCGATGCGTTCGTCGTCCCACGCCAGCAGGTCGATGTCGATGGGTCTGTCGGCATAGATGCCGCCGTGGCTCTTTTCCGTCCGGCCGAGCAGTTGCTCGATGTTCCGGCAACTGTTGAAAGCCTCGGCCAGCGTGACCCCGCAGTCGAAGCGGGCGGCGCAATTGAGAAAGCGATGGCTGGAAACGAATCCGACCGGGTCGCTTTCGTAGTAGTCCGAAACGATGCCCTTCCCGCCCAGGGCGAGCGCGAGCAGGTCGCAGGCTGTGGCGAGCAGGCTTTCGCGGTGCCCGAGGTTGGAGCCGAGCGACAGCAGCAGCGTGGCCATGCGTCGGGGTCAGTCGATGATGAGCATCACGTCGCCGTAGGGGCCGAACTGGTAGTCCTCCTTCAAGGCCACTTCGTAGGCGGCCATGGTATTTTCGTAGCCCCCGAATGCCGCAGTGAGCATCAGGAGGGTGGAGTAGGGCAGGTGGAAGTTCGAGAGCATGGCATCGGCCACGGAGAAGGTATAGGGCGGGAAGATGAACTTATTGGTCCATCCGTCGAATTCCTTGATTCGCCCGTCCGTCCCGACGCAGGCTTCGAGCGCCCGCTGCACAGTAGTACCTACCGCGATGATTTTGCGCGCGTTGTCCTTGGCACGGTTGACAATCTGGCAGCAGGCAGAGTCTACGTGCATTTCCTCACTGTCCATCTTGTGCTTCGTGAGGTCCTCGACGTCGGTCGTGCGGAAGCAGCCCAGTCCGCAGTGCATCGTCAGGAAGGCAAATTCGATGCCCTTGATTTCCATCCGCTTCATCAACTCCCGCGAGAAGTGCAGGCCGGCGGTCGGAGCCGTGACCGCGCCCTCGTGGCGGGCGAAGATGCACTGGAAGCGTTCCAAGTCCTCCGGTTCGGACGGCCGTCCGATGAACCGTGGAATCGGGGCTTCCCCGAGCGAATAGAGCTGCCGCTTGAATTCGTCGTGGTCGCCGTCGTAGAGGAAGCGGAGTGTGCGTCCGCGGCTCGTGGTGTTGTCGATGACTTCCGCGACAATGGAGTTGTCTTCACCGAAGTAGAGTTTGTTGCCGATGCGTATCTTGCGCGCCGGGTCGACAAGCACGTCCCAGAGGCGCAGTTCCTGGTTCAGTTCGCGGAGAAGGAATACTTCGATGCGCGCACCCGTCTTTTCCTTGTTTCCGTAGAGCCGGGCGGGAAAGACCTTTGTATCGTTGAACACGAACACGTCGTGCTCGTCGTACATTCCCAGTATTTCCTTGAACATGCGGTGCTCTATCTCGCCGCTGTTCCGGTGGAGTATCATCATGCGGCACTCGTCGCGGTGTGGCGCGGGATATTTGGCGATTTTCTCTTCGGGCAGTTTGAATTTGAATTGCGACAGCTTCATAGGTCTATATGCTTTTTTGTTCTTAGCGGTTTATGCGTCGGCGTTTTTGGGAAGTGATTCAATCCAGCGGGTCACGCCGTCGAGCGTCATGCAGTCCTCCACGCGGTAATTGCCGACCCGTGTGCGGCGCAAGGCTGTCAGGTGGGCACCGCTTTCGAGGGCTTCCCCGATGTCGCGGGCCAGTGCGCGGATGTAGGTGCCCTTGCTGCAAACGACGCGGATGTCGATTTCGTCCGGCAGGCGGCAGCCTGTGAGTTCTATGGTGTCGATGTGGATGGGCTTGGCATCCAGCATGACGGCCTGTCCCTTACGCGCCATCTTGTAGGCACGCTTTCCCTCGATTTTGCAGGCCGAGAAGGCCGGCGGGACTTGCTTTATGTCGCCCTCGAACTGCCGGAGGGTCTCACGGACGGCCTCTTCGGTGATGTGCCCGGTGGGATAGGTGGCATCTACTTCGTGTTCGAGGTCGAAACTTGGGGTAGTGGCTCCCAGCCGCAGGGTAGCGGTGTATTCCTTGGTCTGTGCTTGTAGTTCCTCGATGCGCTTCGTGGCCTTTCCCGTGCAGAGCAGGACGACACCGGTCGCCAGCGGGTCGAGCGTTCCGGCGTGCCCCACTTTGATTTTACGCCCCAAGTGTTGCGTGAGCAGCCAACGGACCCGCGCCACTAAGCCGAATGAAGTCCATTCGTAGGGTTTGTCGATAGCGATGACCTCGCCTGCCAGGAAATCCATGCTTCCGGTTTTATTCCATGCTTAGTTCGTAACCCATGAAGCCCAGAACCAAAATGGCCAAGCCGACAATGATGCGGTACCATCCGAAGGCGACGAAACCGTATTTGGTCACGTAGTTGATGAAAAACTTGATAGCCATGATGGCAACGACGAAAGCCACGACGCTTCCCAGGATGAGCAGGATGAGGTTGTCGCCTTGCGTGAGGATGTTGCCCTCTTCGCTGCTTATCAGCTTGTACATTTCGAGGCATGTCGCCCCGAACATGGTGGGGACGGCGAGGAAGAACGAGAACTCGGCGGCCGATTTGCGCGTCAGCCCCTGTGCCATACCGCCGACTATTGTCGCCATGGAGCGCGATACGCCCGGAATCATCGAGATGCACTGGAAGCAACCGATGAAGAAGGAACGTTTCAATGTGAGGGGGGCTTCGTCTGTTGTTTTCAGTACGCCGTTTTCGTACCATACGCGACTGGCGGACTGTGCACGGCGGGCAAACAGTTTGTCGCAGAACAACATGAACACGCCTCCGACGATGAGCATCACGGCCACGAGTATCACGTTGTCGAGGTTCGATTCTATGAAATCGTTGAAGGCCAGTCCCAAAACGGCGGCGGGCAGGACACCGACGATAAGCCGCAGGTAGAAACGCCAGATGGCCTGCCACCAGGTGTAGCCCTTGGTCTGCATGGTTTCAGGGTAGAAGAAACGTCGCCAATAAAGGCAAATGACGGAGAGAATCGCCCCGAACTGGATAATTACGGTAAAGGCTTTCAGGAAGGGGGTGCTCTCCATGCCCAGCAAGCTCTGGGTAATAATCATGTGCCCGGTGGAGGACACGGGGAGAAACTCCGTTAGCCCCTCCACGATGGCGATGATGACGGTTTCGATCCAAGTCATGAGTTCTTGTTATTGTGTTTGGTTGGGTTTATGCCTTTTTCTCTGCGGCTTTCGCCTTGTTGTCTTCTTGCCCGTCGCCGGAAGCCTTGTCGGACGGCTTGTGCAGGATGCCGTAAATCATGGAAAGGAAACCGAAGAGGCATACGGCCGGTGCCACCTTTATCCGGCGGGTGCTGAATATGTCGGGGTTAAAGGTCGTCTCGGTCGACCCGGGACCGGACATAAGGAGGAATCCGATGATGACTACGACCATGCCTGCGGCAAGGAGAATAAAGTTTACGCGGTCGAATGCAAAATTTCTTCTATCCATAGAGAGTGTGGTTTGTTGTCGGTGTTAAGGGAGGCGCGACCCTGTGCCTGTTTCAGCATCAGCTGACAAAGACGCGCGCGGTGTCCATGCGCAGGTGTTTGTTGACCGAGAAGAAGGCGCAGGTCAGGGTGAGCAGGATGCCGCATACGGCGACCGTCCCCATCGTCCCCGCCCACACCACGATGTCGATGAGGCCGGAGAGGGCTGGATCCCAGTCGAGAAGGAATATTATGCCTCCTGCCAGGATTCCGTCGGCCAGCAGGACCGACACGACACCAATCCAAAAGGCCCGCGCCATGAACGGCCTGCGGATGAAGCTGCGGCGCGCCCCGACCATCTTCATCGTGTGTATGGTGAAGCGGCGCGCATGGACATCCAGGCGAATCGTGTTGTTGATCAGGGCGAGCGAGACGAACGCCAGCAGGACGGCGACCACCAGAAGCACGAGGCTGATTCGCTGGATGTTCTGGTTGACGTTGTCCATCAGGTCTTTCTGGTAAATGACATCCACCACCTCGCTCCGCTTCGAGAGGGCGGGGATATAGCGGGCAAGGCTGTCGTTGTTGGCGTAGTCCGCTTTCAGATGGATTTCGAACGAGGCGGGGATGGGGCTCGTCCCGAGGAATTCGGTGGGGTCGGTGCCCAGGGCTTCGGCCTGTTCGCGGGTGGCGGTTTCCTTGGAAGTGTAGGTCACACGCCGCACGTAAGGCAAGCGGCACAGCTCGGCCTGCATGCGACGCGTCTGGACGGCATCGACATTGTCGGAAAGCATCACTTGAATGGTGAAGTTCTCCCGGACGGCGTGTCCCAGGTTTGCCGCCGTGGTGACGAAGAACACCACGATGCCCAGCAGGACGAGTACGAGCGTCGTGCTGATGCAGGACGTGGCGGAATTGAAGAATCCGCGACTGTGCCTTTTCTTTTTTCCCATGTTGTTGAGGCAGGCTTCGCCTTTCGCGGCGACAGTGCAAAATTACTAATTTGTGACAAAAGTAGTGCATGAAAGGTCGACTTCCGTATGTTCCATGTCGTTTTAACTTTTATTACCGCGTCATTCCCGTCTTGTTGTTCCTTCCTGTATCCCCCGTGCGCTGCGTGTCACGGAAGGGCATGCCGGGTCGCCGGACAGACGGAACGGGTCGCCGACTTGTCGCGCCTTCCCGGCGACCTGTTCCGACGGGTCGCCGACCCGGTACGGGGCATGGCGGCAGGGGTGAATTTTCCCGTCCGCAGGTGGCAGCCGGTGCCGCCTAAAAAAAAATAGTTACCTTTGCCGGAAGAAGGGACAAGCATGAAGAAACTCCACATAGAGACTTACGGCTGCCAGATGAACGTGGCCGACAGCGAGGTAGTGGCCTCCGTGATGCGGATGGCCGGATACGAACCTTGTGCGACGGAAGCCGAGGCCGATGCCGTGTTTCTGAACACCTGCTCTGTGCGTGACAATGCGGAGCAAAAGATACTTCATCGCCTTGCCGCCCTTTCCGCCCAGCGGCGCAAGGGACGGCGGCTCATCATCGGCGTGCTCGGCTGCATGGCGGAGCGTGTCAAGAACGACCTGCTCGACCGCTATGGTGCCGACCTCGTTGCCGGTCCCGATGCCTACCTTTCGCTTCCTGACCTCGTGGCGCAGGCCGAGGCGGGGCAGAAGGCCATCAACATCGAGTTGTCGACCACGGAAACCTATCGCGACGTCGTGCCCGACCGTTTCTGCGGGAGCCGCCTTTCGGGGTTCGTCAGCATCATGCGTGGCTGCAACAATTTTTGCCACTACTGCATCGTCCCTTACACACGGGGACGTGAGCGTTCGCGCGACGTGGAGAGCATCCTCACCGAGGTGCGCGACCTCGAGGCGCGCGGTTTCCGCGAAGTCACCCTGCTCGGGCAGAATGTCAATTCGTACCGGTGGACTTCGGAGGCGGGTGAGGAAGTCGGCTTCCCGGAGTTGTTGCGCCGCGTGGCACGGACAGTGCCGGGGATGCGTGTGCGGTTCACCACGTCGCATCCCAAGGACATGAGCGACGACACCCTGCACGTCATCGCCGAAGAGCCGAACGTGTGCCGCCACATACATCTCCCCGTGCAGAGCGGGTCGGACCGTATCCTGAAACTCATGAACCGGAAGTACACACGGGCGTGGTACATGGAACGGGTCGCTGCCATCCGGCGCATTGTGCCCGACTGCGGCCTCTCGACCGACATCTTCGCGGGTTATTGTTCGGAGACGGAAGACGACCATCGGCAGACGCTTTCACTCATGGAGGAGTGTGGCTACGATTCGGCGTTCCTCTTCAAATACAGTGAGCGTCCCGGCACTTACGCCGCCCGCCACCTGCCCGACGACGTGCCCGAGGAGGTAAAGGTGCGCCGGCTTGAAGAACTCATTGCCTTGCAGAACAGGCTAAGCGCCGAAAGCAACCGGCAGTGTATCGGACAGGTGTACGAAGTGCTGGCCGAGGGCGTAAGCAAACGCTCGCGCGACCAGCTGTTCGGCCGGACGGAACAGAACAAGGTGGTCGTCTTCGACCGCGCCGGGCATCGGCCGGGCGATTATGTCCGCCTGCGCATCACGGAAGTGTCCTCGGCCACACTGCACGGCATCGAGGAAAAGCCCGACGACGCGTGAACGGCACGACCGGGCAAGAGAAACGACCGCAAAGTGTAAAACAGATATGAACATCCAAGGAAAAATACATTATGTCGGTGTCAACGACCGCGTGAAGCACCGTTTCGAAGGCCTCTGGTTCTTGCCGCAAGGCGTATCGTACAACTCGTATCTCATCGTGGACGAAAAGGTAGCCCTCATCGATACGGTGGATGTGGCTTTCTTTAACGAGTTTCTCGACAACATCCGGGCTGTCATCGGCGACCGGCCTATCGACTACCTCGTCATCAACCACATGGAGCCTGACCACTCCGGGGCGATTTCGCTCATCCGGAAGTATTATCCCGGCATCCGCCTGGTGGGAAACAAGAAGACGTTCGAAATGGTCGATGGCTTTTACGGTGTGTCGTCCAAGGACGATGTGCTCGTCGGCGATGGTGACAAGCTGCCGCTTGGGCATCATGAGCTTTGCTTCTACCTTGTCCCGATGCTTCATTGGCCCGAGACAATGGTCAGCTACGACATGACGGAACACGTCCTCTTCTCGGGCGATGCTTTCGGCTGCTTCGGTGCCCTCAACGGGCACATCGTCGACGAGCAGATGGACGTTGCGCCCTACTGGTCGGAGATGGAACGCTATTATGCCGCTATTCTCGGGAAGTTCTCACCCATGGTGAAGCGTGCACTGGCCAAGTTGGACGGCTTGAAAATCGACATGATTTGTTCGACGCACGGTCCGGTGTGGAAGAAAGAGGTGGCGAAGGCCATAGAGGTATATAGCCGTATGTGCAACGGCGTGACGGAGCCGGGTGTCGTCGTGTGCTATGGTTCGATGTACGGACATACGCAACGTGTGGCCGAGGCCGTGGCGCGGGGCGTGGCCGAAGCCGGCATAAAGAATATAATCGTGCATAACCTCTCGGTATCCCAACCCTCTTTCGTGCTGGCCGATATCTTCCGTTACAAGGGCGTGGCTATCGGCGGGCCGACCTATAACGGCGGGCTCTTCCCCGTGGTCGAGGACTTGCTCAAACGTTTGGCCGGGCGCGAGGTCAGTCATCACAAGCTGGCTTACTTCGGTGGCTTCACGTGGGCCAGTGCGGCCTGCAAGACGATTGCGGCATACAATGAGAAGATGAAGATGGAGCTGGTCGGCCTCCCGGTGGAATGGAAGCAGGGAACGTCGGACTTTACCATCGAGACGGCTCGCCTGTTGGGGCAACAGTTGGGCGAGGCAGTGAAGTAGTCTGTTGGAAAACTGCCCGAAAGGGCATGGAAATACGTTCCGGCGCCACATTCCCGCAAGTGGGATGTGGCGCCGGGCTGTAAAATAACAAAAGGGTGGGAGAGAGAATCCCGTCTTTCCCCCTTACCGATATCCATAAGCCGTCACGTTCCGAGGGGCAAAGCGGACGGGCGGAAAAGAGGCCGGTTAATTCTCCCGGTCGACCACGTAGTGGACATACTCGGCCAGTGCGTCGCCCACGGGTGTCGTTCCGGCGATGTGGCGGGCGAGACTGAGCCCCTGTTGAGCATAATCCTGCATGATGTGTTCAGCGTAGGCAATGCCGCCTACGCTTTTGGTGAACGCAATGAGGCTGTTGATATCTTCGTCCGTTGCTTTCCCGTTTTTCACGCGCTGTGCCACTGCTTCCATCTCCTCGTTTCCTGCTTGGCTGAGGGCATGTATGGCGGGCAGGGTCAGTTTCCCTTCGCGGAGATCGTTACCCGTGGGTTTCCCGATGGCGGAATTGTCGTGGTAGTCGAAGATGTCGTCGCGTATCTGGAAGCATACGCCGATTATCTCGCCCAGTTGCCGGCACTTCTCGACGACTTCTTCGTCCCCTCCGGCTACGAGTGCGCCCAGTTCGGCGCAGGTGGCGAAGAGGGCGGCTGTCTTTTGGTGGATGATACGGAAGTAGGCTTCCTCCGTAGCCGTCTCGCTGTGTATGTTCGACAGTTGCAGGATTTCTCCCTGGGAGAGGGATTTCCCCAGCCAGGCAATCCGTTCCATAATCCGTATGTTCCTCGTTAAGGAAGCCTGTTCAAGGGCTGTGGAGAGCAGGTAGTCGCCCACGAGGACGGCGACTTTGTTGTCGTACAAGGCATTGACGGAGGCCTGCCCCCGCCGTTCGTTACTCTCATCGACGATGTCGTCGTGGACGAGGCTGGCTGTGTGAAGCAGTTCGAGCGTGACGGCCGACCGGATGGCGTTGTCGTTCACTTTTCCCACGGCCTTGGCACACAGCAACACCAGTATCGGACGCATGAGCTTGCCTTTCCGCTGCCGGATGTGCGCCAACGCACTTCCCAATAAGGCGTCGGGATGATGCAAAGAGGTGTCGAAGGCTGTCCGGTAGTCGTTTAGCTCGCCCTCGATAGGGCGTCTAATGAGAGTCAATGTAGACATTGATTGTTGAATTTGAGGTACAAAAGTACGAAAAACCTTGTGCGAGCCGTCGCTCTCGCATGGAAAAATGTGTATCTTTACGAAACAAAAGCCTGTCTTTATGGAAAAATTGTTTCTCTTGGATGCTTATGCGTTCATCTACCGTGCTTATTATGCCTTTATCCGGTCGCCGCGTATCAACTCGAAAGGGAAGAATACATCGGCGGTGTTGGGGTTTGTAAATACATTGGAGGAAGTTTTGTCAAAAGAGAATCCGGACTACTTGGCTGTCGCGTTCGACCCGGCGGGTCCTACTTTCCGTCATGAGGCATATCCTGAATATAAAGCCCAACGGGAGGCTACGCCTGAGGATATCCTGTATTCCGTCCCCGTCATCAAGGATATCGTGCGGGCATATCGTATTCCGATAGTCGAAGTGCCCGGATACGAGGCCGACGACGTTATCGGCACACTTTCGGTGCAGGCTGAAAAGGCCGGGGTCAGGACTTTCATGATGACGCCGGACAAGGACTACGGTCAGCTCGTCACAGAGAATATAAACATGTACTGCCCCCGTCACGGTGGTGGCTTCGATGTGATGGGGCCTCGCGAGGTCTGTGAGAAGTATGGCGTGAGCCGGACGGAACAGATTGTCGACTTGTTGGCACTCATGGGCGACGCGTCGGACAACGTGCCCGGTTGTCCCGGAGTGGGACAGAAGACCGCGGTCAAACTCGTCGACCAGTTCGGTTCAGTCGCCGACCTGTTGGAATCAACCGGCGACTTGAAGGGAGCACTCCGCCGGAAGGTGGAAGAGGGAGCCGATAAAATCCGTTTCTCCAAGTTTCTCGTGACCATCAAGACCGATGTGCCCATCGAACTCGACCTTGAAGCGTTCCGTCGTGTCGAGCCCGACCTTGAAGCGTTGAGCCGCATCTTCGACGAACTGGAATTCCGCAATCTGGCAGAGAGAGTGAAGAAAAGGCACGGCGTGGGCAACGATGCCGCAGCCAGCCAGCCTTCTCTCTTTCCCGAAATCGAAGACGAGGCCAGGGACGAACAGAAACAGACGACCCTCGCGACAATTTCAGACATCCAGCACGAATATCATCTCGTTGATACAGAGGATGGAATTGCCGATTTGATTAAAATTTTATTGACAAAAGAGATTCTCAGTATAGACACGGAAACGACTTCTGTCGCTGCCATGACGGCAAATCTGGTAGGAATGAGCTTTTCTGCCGAAGAAGGAGAGGCGTGGTACGTGCCTGTGCCTCAAAACACGGAAGCTGCCCGGGCGGTCGTCGAACAATTCCGCCCGGTCTTCGAGAACGTCCATTCGCTCAAAGTAGGACAGAACCTGAAATACGACATCATGGTGCTTGCCCACTATGGTATCGAGGTTCGCGGGCCTATCTATGACACCATGTTAGCCCACTACGTTCTCCAACCGGAGCAACAGCGGCATAACATGGACTATATGGCCGAGGTTTATCTTGGCTACCGGACAATCCATATCGACGAGCTTATCGGTCCGAAAGGCAAGGGGCAGAAGTCGATGGCCGACCTGTCCCCGGCAGACGTATATGAATATGCCTGCGAAGACGCTGACGTGACGTTGCGGCTCTATCACCGGTTGAGCGGCCTGCTCTCTCCCGAAGCCGACCGGCTCTTGCGTGACGTGGAACTTCCCTTGGTGAGGGTGCTGGCCGGGATGGAGCGTAACGGGGTACGTCTTGATACTGGCGCACTCGCCGCCACGGGTGAACTCTTTGACGCCCGGATTCGTAAAATAGAGGAGGAGATATTCGCTTATGCCGGCCACGAGTTTAATATCGACTCGCCGCGGCAAGTGGGCGTGGTTCTGTTCGAAGAATTAAAGGTGAGCGAAAAGGCGCGTCGCACGAAAGGCGGACAGTACGCCACGTCGGTGGAGGTGCTCGAGGCTTTGCGCGATGCGCATCCCATCGTGGGGAAAATCCTCGACTATCGCGCATTGCGGAAGCTGGTCAATACTTATGTCAAAGCCCTGCCCGGTTTGGTCAATCCGGCCACGGGGCATATACACACGTCGTATAACCAAGCCGTCACGGTGACTGGCCGTCTCTCGTCGAGCGACCCGAACCTGCAAAACATACCCGTGCGCGGCGAGGACGGCAGGGAAATCCGCAAGTCTTTCGTTCCGGACGATGGATGCCTCTTTTTTTCGGCCGATTATTCGCAGATAGAACTGCGCATCATGGCACATTTGAGTGGCGACGAGCATCTGGTCAAGGCTTTCGTAGAAGGTGCCGACGTGCATGCCGCCACTGCCGCGCGAATCTTCCATAAGAAGCTGGAAGAAGTCACACGCGATGAACGCCGAAAGGCGAAGACGGCCAACTTCGGCATCATTTATGGTATTTCCGCCTTTGGGCTGGCCGAGCGGATGGGCGTTTCGCGTACGGAAGCAAGGACTTTGATAGAGAACTACTTTTCCATGTATCCCGGGGTCAAGCGTTATATGGACGAGAGCGTCGAAAAGGCAAGGGCGCGGGGGTATGCGGAAACTGCGTTCGGGCGGCGGCGTTATTTGCCCGACATCGCGTCGCGCAACGCCACCTTACGCGGTGAAGCGGAGCGGAATGCCATCAATTCACCGATACAGGGAACGGCGGCGGACATAATAAAAGTGGCCATGATACGGATTCATGAGCGGATGAAAAGGGAAGGAATGCGCTCAAAGATGATATTACAGGTACACGACGAGCTGAATTTCAGTGTCGTCCCCGAGGAAAAAGAAGCGATGGAAGCACTCGTTGTTGAGGAAATGGAGGGCGCGTTTGCGATGGCTGTTCCGTTGAAGGTTGATTGCGGCTGGGGGAACAACTGGCTCGAAGCCCATTGACCCTTGTCCGGTAGGGCTGTTTCCGGGTCGGCTGTCTGAAAAAACGGGTCGGCTGACAGAACGTTCTGTCAGCCGACCCGTTTCGTTTTATTAGCCGGCATATAAATCGGCCTTATAAGTGCTGTTTTTGCCCGTTTCTCCGGCGTTTTTCCTCTCCTCGCTTCGCATCAAGGCACAGGCGGGGGAGGAATAAGGAACGATACGCCTGTCCGCCTGAATGGACGGGGAGAGGCAAGTGGTTCGTTAGCCGTTCTCCCGGACGGAGTGTTCAGAAAGGATTGACCGGCTCGCCGAGAATGTCGTTAACCAGCAAGTTGGCCAGTCGGCTCGTGCCGATGCGGAACAGTCCCTCCTTAATCCATTCTTCGCCCAGTATCTCGCGCACGATGGTATAGTAGGAGAGGGCATCGTCCACACTGCTAATCCCACCGGCAGCCTTGAAGCCTATTTTTGTCCCCGTTTGGGCATAATATTCCTTGATGGCCTTGCACATGACATAGGCCGCCTCGGGCGTGGCAGCCGGTTCTATCTTTCCCGTCGAGGTCTTGATGAAATCGGCACCGGCATATATGGCCAGCAATGCGGCACGCTTGATGTCCGACGCGGATGGCAGTACGCCGGTTTCGAGAATGACTTTCAGCGGTCGCCCGGCGCAGGCGGATTTCGTCTCGGCGATGTCGTCGCATACGGTCTCATAATCACCCGAGAGGAACGCACCGACGCTCATCACGCAGTCTATTTCCGACGCTCCGTCGAGCACGGCAAGCGATGTCTCTGCTGTTTTTATCTCGGAGAAAGTCTGTGACGAGGGGAAGCCTCCCGTGACGCAGGCAACCTCTACGCCGTCGGCTTGGAGCGACTGGGAAACGACCTTCGCGAAGTTCGGGTAGACGCAAATCGTGGCCAGATGGGGCAGGTCGGGATGTTGTTCGGCAAAGGCGTTGACCCGTTCGGTCAAGGCCAGGATGCTTTCGGCGCTGTCGGTGACCTTTAATGATGTCAGTTCGAGTGTGCCCAGCAACTGGCGTTTCACCGCGTCGGTGTCGTAAGAGGCTTTGTGCTTGTCGAGCAGATGGGCTACCGATTCGGCCACCGCTTCGTCGTGCAGGTGAAGGTCGTAGTGGGAAAGGGCTTGCTCGTATTTGCTTGGGAGTTGTTCGTGTTCGTGGCTGTGTTCGTGGTTTGTGCTCATGTCTGTTCGTTATCAGGATTTTAGTTTGGGATTCTCTTTGTGTCGGAGATGGTCGCGGAGGGTCTTCTTCTCGATGTTCCTGCGAAAGGCATCGGTGAGGTCTACGCCGGTCTGGTTGGCCAGGCATAGCAGCACCCATAGCACGTCGGCCATTTCGTCCGCCGGGTCGGTGGGTTCGCCGGGTTTGAACGACTGTTCGCCATAACGCCGGGCCATGATGCGTGCCAGTTCGCCTACTTCCTCCGTGAGGCAGGCCATATTGGTGAGTTCGTTGAAGTAGCGCACGCCATGGGTTCGTATCCAGAGGTCGACGGTTTCTTGGGCTTCTTTTATGGTCAGCGTGGTGGAAAGTGACGAAAACGGTGTTTGTTCTGTGGGCATAAGTTTCTGTTTCTACTGGGAAAGGGTAGGGACTTATTCCTTGTTTTTCGAGTCCATGCAGATGGTCACAGGGCCGTCGTTGAGCAGTTCCACTTTCATGTCGGCACCGAACGTACCTGTTCCGACAGGTCGCCCGAGAGCCTCGGACAGCTCTTGGCAGAACGCTTCGTATAGCGGGATGGCATGGCTCGGATTGGCTGCACGGATGTAGGAGGGACGGTTACCTTTCTTCGTGGAAGCCATGAGGGTGAACTGGCTGACGACAAGTATCTCGCCACTGATATCCTTCACGGAAAGGTTCATAACGCCGTTTTCATCGTCGAAAACCCGCAGGTTAACGGTTTTCTTGACGAGCCATGCGCAGTCGTCTGCCCCGTCTGCCTCTTCGATGCCGACAAGAACGAGGAGCCCCTTGTCGATGGCTGATTTCAGTTTGCCGTCGATGGTGACGGATGCGTGTCGGACGCGTTGTATGACAACTCTCATTGTGAGACGGTTATGTGTTTGCGCTTGCAAAATTAGGGATTAATGCTTACTCTTCCGGGCTTGCGTGTAGGTTTTCATAGATTTTGCGTCCGCGTGTCGGCCCCAGCAGACTTTCAAGTTGGGAACTGTCTGCGGAAAGAAGTCTCTTGACGCTGCCGAACTCTTTGAGTAACAGTACTTTCGTCTTCTCTCCTATGCCTTTTACGTTATCCAGGGACGAGGCTGTCTGGCGTTTGCTTCGTTTTTCCCGGTGGAAGCTGATGGCATAACGATGTACCTCGTCTTGCATTCGGGTCAATAGCCGGAAAAGGGCACTCTCGGCTTTTAGTCCCACCGTGGAGGGTGGGAAACCGAAGAGAAGCTCGCGCGTGCGGTGGCGGTCGTCCTTGGCCAGTCCCGCTATGGGAATCTCAATCTTTAACTCGTCGGCCAGGACCTTGTGAATCACTTCCATCTGTCCGCGTCCGCCGTCAGCGATGATGAGGTCGGGCAGGGGATTTCCTTCTTCCATCATTCGTGAATAGCGTCGGCGAACGACTTCTTGCATGGAGGCATAGTCGTCCGGGCCTTGTACGGTACGGATGATGTATCGTCGGTATTCTTTCTTCGCAGGCTTCAATTTCTCGAATACGACGCAACCCGCGACGGCATCACTCCCCTGAATGTTCGAATTATCAAAGAGCTCGATGCGGTAGGGTAGCTTGGGGAGGTTCAGTGCTTCCTGTATCTCTTTCATGAGACGCACCTGCTTTTGTTCCGGATTGAGCTTCTCGGCCTGTTTCAGCCGGTCGAAGCGATACTGCTTGACGTTGAGGCGGGAGAGTTCCAGCAGTTTCTTCTTCTCTCCGCGTTGCGGTATTGTCTGGGTGATTCCTTCGAATGGGAGGTCTATGGGAAACGGGAGGATTATTTCTTTTGCATGGTTAGGGTAGCGCTCCCTCATTTCGGTTATGCCCAGAGCGAGAAGCTCCGCGTCGCTTTCGTCAAGTCGTTTGCGGTATTCGAAAGTAAACGCTTGGTTAATGCAGCCGTTGGAGATGTGTAGGAAATTGATGTATGCCGTTTGGTTGTCACTCTCTATGCAAAAGACATCGATGTTGTGCAGGGTGTTTGACACAATTTCGCTGCGTGCCTGGAATTTTTCTATGAGTGTGTATCGTTCCTTTATGATTTGTGCTTCCTCGAAACGAAGCTCGGCTGCGAGTTCCTGCATTTCGGCCTTCATCTGTCGTGCTACTTCGTGTGTGTTGCCTTTCAGGATTTCTTTGCAGGCTGCAATGTTTTTCAGATAGTCTTCCTGACTTTGGTATCCGCAGCACGGTCCCGGACAGTTATGCAAGTGGTAGTCCAAACATGCTTTGTAGCGTCCTTGGCTGATGCTTTCGGGGGAGAGAGGCAGTCGACACGTGCGTGGGTGATACAGTTGTTGGCATAACTCTAACAGTGCGTACATCGTGGGGATGTGGCTGTATGGCCCGAAATAGGTGGCACCGCGAATCGTGCGTTGTCTTGTCTTGAAAATACGGGGAAAGGGTTCGGATGTGATGGCGATTGAGGGATATGTCTTGTCGTCTTTCAGTAACACGTTATACCGTGGTTTATAACGCTTGATAAGATTGTTTTCAAGCAATAAAGCGTCAGCTTCTGTCTGGACGACTACATATTTTATGTCGTGTATCTTTGATACGAGTAAACGAGTCTTCTGTGTTTGTTGCTCCTTATTAAAATAGGAACTGACACGACGTTTCAGGCGTTTTGCCTTACCTACGTAGATAACGGTGCCGGTTTCGTCGAGATACTGGTAGCACCCTGGCGTATCCGGCAGGTTTAACACAATTCCTTTCAGGTATTCTTCCCGTTCTTTCGACGTTGACATCTTCTGATAAGACTAATCTGTTAGAGTCAGAAGCGTGTCAATATTAGTACCCGGCGGCATCATGGCACGGCCGTCCAGTCCTTCGATGCGTAATTCTATAATGAAATTGATAAATACGGCCTTTGGGTTAAACGAACGTACCAAGTCGTATGCCGCTCTCATTGAACCTCCTGTCGCGAGTAGGTCATCATGAATGAGGACGGTGTCTCCCTCTTCTATGGCATCCGTATGGATTTCGATGGAGTCTGTCCCGTATTCTTTCGCATAGCTTTCTCTTACTGTTTCTCCTGGCAATTTTCCAGGTTTCCGGCACATGACAAAACCTGCTCCGAGTTTAGCTGCCAGGGCTGCTCCCATGACGAATCCCCGGGATTCTATTCCTACAACTTTCGTTATGTTTTTGTCGGCGTATCGTCGAGTAAGCTCATCCAGCATTTCTTGGAAACATCTTGCATCTTTGAAGAGTGTGCTTACGTCCTTGAACTGTATGCCCGGCTTGGGAAAATCCGGAATGTTTCGTAGGTTTGAAAGGAGTAGTTCTTTGTTCATAATTCTTTCTATTCGAGATGAATTGTTTAATCGGTGTTTCACGTGAAACGCAAGTGCTATCTTCCCATTAAGATTAGCAATACACTGATGTCGCTGGGGGATACTCCTGGAATCCGGGAGGCTTGCGCAAGTGTCTCGGGGTCGATTCGTGAAAGTTTTTGGCGAGCTTCAGTTGAAAGCTGGTTGAGTTTGTCATAATCAAAGTGCCCTTTGATATGTATGGATTCGAGACGTTTCATCTTGTCCGCCAAATCACGTTCTCGCCGTATGTATCCTTGGTACTTTATCGTGACCTCGGTGGCTTCGATGATGTCTTCCCTGTCTTTTTCTATGCCGTCCAATATGCTTTTGAGTGCGGGGATTTCCTCTGAAAGTTCGGATAGGGAGACAAACGGGCGACTGATAAGATCGTACAGTTTGCCACTTCCGTGCAATGGAGCAGAGCCTATGCTTTCAAGGAAGGAATTAATATCTTCGGCATGGATGCGTGTGTCTTGACAGAAACTGATTATCTCTTGTATCTGCTGGTGCTTTCTCTGAAAGCGTTTTGTTCGTTCTTTGCAGGCGAGTCCCAATCTTATACCAAGGGGAGTGAGCCTTTCATCGGCATTGTCCTGCCGTAAGAGTATGCGGTATTCTGCACGGGAAGTAAACATCCTGTATGGTTCATCCACTCCTTTTGTGACTAAATCGTCGATGAGGACACCGATGTATGCCTCGTCGCGATTCAATATGACGGGTGATGCATCCCCGCACTTTCGGGCGGCGTTTATTCCGGCGATTAAACCTTGTCCTGCGGCTTCCTCATATCCGGTCGTTCCGTTAACTTGTCCTGCAAAGAACAATCCTTCGATAATCTTGCTCTCCAAAGAATGCGTGAGCTGGGTTGGGTCGAAAAAATCATACTCAATGGCATATCCTGGCCTATATACGATTATATCGCGAAAGCACGGAATCTTTTTGAGAGCAGATATCTGTATTTCCATCGGTAAACTCGATGAAAAACCATTCAGATACATTTCATTCGTGTCCACTCCTTCTGGTTCAAGAAACAACGGATGTTGTGGACGATCGGGGAATGTCGTGATCTTTGTTTCTATGCTGGGGCAATAACGAGGCCCAATGCTCTGAATTTGTCCGTTGAAAAGGGGAGAATCGGATAATCCGGTACGCAAAATATCGTGAACCTCCTCATTGGTGTTGCATGTCCAGCATGGAAGTTGGGGAAGAGTGCGTCGGTCGCTGATGTACGAAAAACGATGGAAGTCATTCTCGCCATCTTGTCGTGTCATGTCTTCAAAATGCACCGAACGCGCATCAATCCGAACGGGAGTTCCTGTTTTCATCCGGCCTGCCCGTATGCCATGTGCTACGATGGAATCGCTAAATCTTAGAGATGCTGGTTCGGCTGCTCTGCCTCCTTGAACTTTCTTCCGTCCTATATGCATGAGGCCGTTGAGAAATGTTCCCGTGGTTATTACGACCGCACCGGCATAAAGCTCAACGCCCCATATTGTGCGTATTCCTGCGATTCTACCGTGTTCTACGATAATTTCTGTCGCTTCATCCTGCCAGATATATAGGTTAGGCGTATTTTCGAGTCGTCTTCTCCATTCTTCGATGAAACGGATTCTGTCACATTGTGCGCGAGGACTCCACATGGCAGGCCCTTTGGAGCGATTCAGCATCCGGAATTGGATGGAGGTTGCGTCGGTCACTTCGCCAGTCAGCCCTCCCAAAGCATCGATTTCCCTGACGATTTGCCCTTTTGCTATACCACCTATCGCGGGATTACAGCTCATTTGAGCGATTTTGTTCATGTCCATCGTTAATAGGCAGGTTCTTGCCCCCAACTTCGCGGCCGCTGCTGCGGCTTCGCAGCCGGCATGTCCTGCTCCGACGACAATGACATCAAAATGCGAATCCATTTCCATGTGAATAGTGTCTTCCCGTTTTAGAACGGTTTTATCGATAATTAAAGCTTCGTCTCATTCTTTCATGCCCGAAGTAAACTTTCCAGTTCGTCGAGTGATTGAACCACTCGTAAGGCATTGAGCGTTTCTTTGTCCACCATACCTTCCTGTTCTATCCGACTGAGCATATCAAGCAGCGGAGACCAGAAATCATGAATGTTGTAAAGGATGATGGGTTTACTGTGCATCTTGAATGTGTGGGCAGCCAAGACGGTGAAAAGTTCGTCCAAAGTGCCGATTCCACCGGGAAGAACAACAAATGCGTCGCTTTCGCGCATCATGATGGCTTTTCGATCCGTCAGGTCGGCACAGCGAAACTCAATGTCTATCATTTCGCTGACCAGGTCTCTGTCTATGAGGCTTTGTGGCACGATTCCATACACCCGTCCGCCGTTTTCTTTTACGGCGCGCGACAGTTCTTCCATCATTCCGCACCGGCTTCCTCCGTAAACGAGCGTTTTACGTTCTTGCCCAATCCATCGGCCAAATTCAATGATGGATTGTTTTATTTCATCCGTCACTTGTTCCTTTGAACTAAGGAATACCCCTATATGATCCATGAGCGAGTTTTGTTTGTCCTTTATCTGTTTCCGGTAGGAAGCAATCTTGATTTACGCAGACTCCGGCTGCAAGCGCAGGAAGCGTAACAGCCGGAGTTATCTCTGATAGTGTTGCCTATGGATGTCTTTCCGTTATTCGCTGCGTGCGGCTATGCATTCGATTTCGACCCGCGCTCCTTTTGGTAGTTCTTTGACGGCAAATGCGGACCGTGCCGGGGCAGACTGGCCAAAGAAAGAGGCATACGCTTCGTTCATTCCGGCGAAATCGTTTATATCGGCCAGCATGACCGTCGTTTTGACAACATCGGCCATCGTGAGACCTGCTGCGGCCAATATGGCTTTGATGTTTTCTAAGGACTGGCGGGTCAATTCCTGGATGCCGCCCTCTGCAAAATTCCCCGTTTCGGGAACTATGGGAAGCTGTCCAGAAACGAACACCATGCCGTTTGCCTCGACCGCCTGGCTGTACGGCCCGATGGCTGCGGGGGCGGAAGTCGTAGAGATTGTTTTTTTCATGTCTATCGCAATATACTTATGAGCTACAACGCAAAAATAGAAATTTCTTTTGATACAAGCCTCATTTGTTTTTTCTACTTTTGTGCTGTTTATGGGGATTTTCGACGAACATATCCTGCCCAACGGCCTTCGTATCGTACATGAAGAATCGCCGACCGACGTTGTTTATTGTGGTTTCGTAGTGAAAGCCGGTACGCGTCATGAAGACGATGCGGACTCGGGTATGGCTCATTTTTGCGAACACATGACTTTCAAGGGGACGCAGCGACGGCGGGCTTGCCATATCAGCAACGGGCTGGAACGGGTCGGCGGCGACTTGAATGCCTATACCTCGAAGCAGGAAACGGTTTACTATGCCACCGTCCTTCGGCGCGATTTCGCCCGTGCGGTCGACCTCTTGGCCGACATAGTGTTCCACAGCGTGTATGCCCAACGCGAGATAGACCGCGAGGTCGACGTCATTGCCGACGAGATAGAGAGCTATAACGACTCACCCGCCGAATTGATTTATGATGAGTTCGAGGGGATGGTCTTTTCCGGCCATCCGCTGGGACGCGATATCCTTGGCGATGCTGCCCGCCTGCGGCAATATACCACGGCGGACGCTTTGCGCTTCACGGGACGTTACTACCGTCCCGCCAATGTCGTTTTTTATTGCTTGGGCAGGGTAGATTTCGCGCAGGTCGTGCGGACTGTCTGGAAAGCTACCTCCGACCTCTCATCTGATTTCCTGCCGGTCGCCCCGCAGCCTTTGCCCGAATATCGTCCCGAGGTGCGCCGCGTCTCTCGCGGCACGCACCAGACGCACGTCCTTATGGGCAGCCGTGCCTTCGGCGGTGGCGACGAGCGTCATGTCGGACTTGTCCTGCTCAACAACCTGTTGGCCGGGCCGGGCATGAACGCCCGGTTGAACATGTTGCTCCGCGAACGTGCCGGGTTGGTCTATACGGTCGAGGGAACGCTTCTTTCCTATCCCGACGCGGGAGCCTGGTGCGTGTATTTCGGTTGCGACGAAGCCGATGCGCCCCGATGCCGGCGCATGGTGGAGCGCGAGTTCCGGCGTTTGGCCGAGGAGCCTTTGTCAGCCTCCCGACTGGCCGCTGCCAAGAAGCAGCTGAAAGGACAGATAGGCATCTCCTGTGATGGCTTTGAGAACTACGCCCTCGCGATGGGCAAGTCGTATGCCCATTATGGCCGACCCCGTGATGTGGAACGCCTGTTCGCGCGGATAGACGGCCTGACGGCATCTGCCTTGCAGGACATCGCGCAGGAAGTCTACGCACCCGAGAAATTGACTACCTTGATTTATTCCCGTTAGTTGCGGGTTGCCCCGGCCGGGTGCCCCGCCTATATTGACATATGCCTTATGAACCATCCTCTGACCGCTTTCCGTTATTGCCCCCTGTGCGGTTCTCCTGCCTTCGAGGTGAACGACTTCAAGTCCAAGCGTTGCCGCTCGTGCGGATTCACGTATTACCATAATGCGGCGGCGGCCACGGTAGCCGTCATCGTCGACTCGTCGAACAGGATGCTGGTCTGCCGTCGTGCACTCGACCCCGCGCGGGGTACGCTCGACCTTCCGGGAGGATTTGTCGACATCGGCGAACGCGTTGAGGACGGCTGCCGCCGCGAAGTGGCCGAGGAGACCGGTGGCCACGTCGAGGCATTGCGCTTTCTGTTCTCCCTGCCCAATGTCTATCGCTATTCGGGTTTCGACGTGCACACGGCCGACAGCTTCTTCCTCTGCCGGTTGGTGTCGGAGGCCTGTCTGATGCCCAGTGACGACGCGGCCGAACTCCTGTGGCTCACTCCGGACGAAGCCCGTCCGGAACTGTTCGGCCTGTCGTCCGTCCGGGCGGGGGTAGAACGCCTGTTGCCCGACTGGAAAGCCGGACGCCTGTCACTGTCCGCATCGGTGTAGATTCTGTCTTAATCACTAAAAAGCTCATTTGTTATGGCAAAAGTAACCTTCCAGGGACAAGAGATGACGACCACGGGCGAACTGCCCGCCGTCGGCACGGAAGCCCCACGTTTCGGCGGTGTGCGGGGCGACCTCAGCGTGCTCCATCTGCCCGACTTGCTGGGCCACCGTGTCGTCATTAACTTCTTCCCGAGCCTCGATACGGACGTATGCGCCGCGTCGGTTCGCCGTTTCAACAAGGAGGCGGCCTCGCTCGACAACACGGTCGTGCTTTGTGTCTCAAAGGACCTTCCGTTTGCCCAGAGCCGCTTCTGTGCGGTCGAGGGGATTGACCGTGTGGTGCCGCTGTCCGTTTTCCGTTGCAAGTGCATCGACGAGAAGTATGGCATCACCTTGGCCGACGGCCCGTTGCGCGGACTGCTCGCCCGGGCAGTCGTCGTGGTCGATACGGATGGCCGGATTCTGTACGAACAGCTCGTCAGTGAAATTACGAACGAGCCGGACTATGAAGCCGCATTGGCGGTGTTGAAGTAAGGGATAGCCGTTGGCGGAATGTCGCCGGCGGGGAGACTTCCCTCTCCGGCAAACAGGGTCGTCAGCTTCCCGTTCCGTTGTGCGCATCCCGGTAGATGCTCTCTGTTCCCGGCTGCTGCCCTGAACGGGTCGGCTTACCGTTTATCTTATCCGGCTGATAGGATTTCCTGTCAGCCGGATAGTTTTTTCTATCCGGCGACTTGTTTCCTCTTCCTCCCGTGGCGGTTCGGTCTTGTCCTGTCGCGAAAAGTCGGGACGCGCTGTTCCCGCAGTTGCTTTCCGTTTTTTGCCGTATGCAAGCGCCGCCGGAGCATTTTCCGGACGCTGATTGACGCTTCCCGTCAAAGAAAATGGCTCATTTTGTTGGCATTATCGAAAAAATCCCTATATATTTGCCGTGACCTCGAAAGGAATGGCGTTTCTTGCTAATGTATGGCGCTTTTATCGCGACGGCTTTCGCGAGATGACGTGGGGGCGGACGTTGTGGGTGATCATCCTTGTCAAGTTGTTCATCATCTTTGCCGTTTTGCGCGTCTTCTTTTTCCGGCCGGCCTTGGCCGGTCTTGATGCCGTCGAGAAGCCCGCTGCCGTGGCGGATGAGCTGCTTCGGCAGGGCGGGAAGGATGTGCCTGCGACTGGCTTGGAAGCCCGCCCTTTGGGACAGTGACCACCCCAAAACAAGTAAGCCTATGTTGTTGAATCTTATCGAACCGGCGCTAATCGATTGGTCTCGGGCGCAGTTTGCGCTCACCGCGTGTTACCATTGGCTCTTTGTTCCGCTCACGCTGGGTCTGGCGCTCATCATGGCCATCATGGAGACGCTTTATGTCGTCAGGAAAGACCCGTTCTGGAAACGGACAGCCCGTTTTTGGATGAAGCTGTTCGGCATCAACTTCGCGGTAGGCGTGGCCACCGGGCTTATCCTCGAATTCCAGTTCGGTACCAATTGGAGCAACTATTCTTGGTTCGTGGGCGACATCTTCGGCGCCCCGCTCGCCATCGAGGGCATCATTGCCTTTTTCATGGAGGCAACGTTCATCGCCGTCATGTTCTTCGGATGGAACAAGGTAGGGCGGCGTTTCCACCTTGCCTCCACGTGGCTCACGGGTGTCGGGGCAACGTTCTCGGCGTGGTGGATTCTCGTGGCCAACAGCTGGATGCAGCATCCGGTCGGCATGCAGTTCAACCCGGATACGGTGCGCAACGAGATGATGGACTTCTTTGCCGTGGCCTTCTCGCCCGTGGCGGTTGTCAAGTTCTTCCATACGGTGTTCTCGGGTTGGCTCACGGGAGGCATCTTCGTCGTTGGCGTGAGTTGCTGGTTTCTGCTCCGACGGCGTGAGCAGCTGATGGCCAAGGCCAGTCTGCGTGTCGGTGCTGTCGTCGGCCTGGTGGCGGCACTTGGCGTGATGGTCACGGGCGATAGTTCGGCAGTCGACGTGGCTCGCTTGCAACCTATGAAGCTCGCCGCCATGGAGGGGCTCGACCGTGGCGGAACGCGTGTGCCTTTCTCCCTCGTCCCGAACGTGGAAATCCCCGGTATGCTTTCTCTCCTGGCGACCCATGATGCCGATGGCTACGTGCCGGGCATCAGGGACATGATTGACGGCTACGCCCGCCCCTTCGGCGACGGCCGGCTCCTGGCCGGGGAAAAGGCGGTGGGCGACAGCATCGTGGCACTCCCGGCGGAGGAAAAGATACGCCGCGGCAACATGACGCTCGAAGCGTTCCGCGTCTACCGGGCAGACTCCGTGATGCCTGCGAACCGCGCAGAAGCCCGGCAGGTGTTAATGGAGAACATGGAATATTTCGGTTATGGATATCTCTCCTCGCCCGAACGTCTTGTGCCTCCCGTCGACCTGACCTATTGGGCTTTCCGTGTGATGGTCGGCGGCGGCTTCTTCTTGTTCGTGCTGCTGGTTGCCTTGCTCTGGGCCGACCGCCGCGGCGCGCTCGAACGATGGCGCTGGCTGCTCCATGTCGGTCTGTGGAGCATAGCCGTCGTCTATCTGGCGGGGCAGGCGGGATGGATTGTCGCCGAAGTCGGCCGCCAGCCTTGGGCCATACAGGGCTTGCTGCCGGTGGAGGCTGCGGTGTCCCGTCTCGACCCGTCGGCCGTGCAGACGACCTTCTTCATTTTCCTTGCCCTGTTCACCTTGTTGCTGGTCGCCGAGCTGCGCATTCTTTGTAAGGCCATCAAGAAAGGCCCGGAGAAGTAAGTCGGGGCAGACGGCTTGTCCGTCCTCGCTGAGGATGTGCAGGCTTCCCGGATGCCTTGACGGGAATGTCGTCGACGGTGCTGTTCAAGACGAAAAGACAAATAAGAAAATCAAAAACGACAACAGTTATGATAACCTACTCATTCCTGCAACACTACTGGTGGTTTCTCGTATCGTTGCTCGGTGGACTGCTTGTTTTCCTCTTGTTCGTGCAAGGCGGGAATTCCCTGATATTCCGCTTGGGTCGCGACGAGGCCGAACGCAGTCTGCTGGTCAATTCGACAGGACGCAAGTGGGAGTTCACTTTCACGACGCTGGTCACCTTCGGCGGTGCATTCTTTGCCTCTTTCCCGTTGTTTTACAGTACGAGTTTCGGAGGGGCTTATTGGTTGTGGATACTTATCCTGATCAGTTTCGTACTCCAGGCTGTCGCCTACGAGTTCCAGTCGAAGCCGGGTAACGTCGTGGGACGCACGATGTACCGCCGCTTCCTCGTGTTCAACGGTTTTGTCGGTCCGTTCCTGCTGGGCGTGGCCGTGGCTACCTTTTTCACCGGTGCGGCCTTCGTTGTCGACAAGGCCTCCATGGGCGACAGTCTGTCGCCCGTCATTAGCCGTTGGGCCAATGGCTGGCACGGGCTTGATGCCTTGGCCAATCCCTGGAACTGGGTGCTGGGTCTGGCCGTGTTCTTCCTGTCCCGCGTGCTGGGGACACTCTATTTCATCAATAACATAAAGGATGCCGGCTTGCATCCCCGGCTGCGCCACCAGCTGCTTTGCGATGCCGTCCCGTTTGTCGTGCTTTTCGTTGCCTTTGTCGGCCGGGTATTGCTTGGGGCAGGCTATGCGGTTGACGACGCGGGTACGGTCGTGTTGACCCCTTATAAATATGTGTCCAATCTGTTGGAGATGCCGGCGGTCGGAATCACCTTTGTCGTGGGTGTGTTGCTGGTTCTCTACGGCATAATCCGCACATTGGCGCATACGGGCTTCCTTTATGGCATCTGGTCTGCCGGGACGGGCACCGTCCTCACGGTGTTGGCGCTTTTCCTCATGGCGGGCTATAATTCGACGGCCTATTACCCGTCGTCCGTGTCGCCGGAGAGTTCGCTGACATTGGCCAACAGTTCGTCGAGCTTCTTCACCCTGCAAACCATGGCGTGGGTCTCCCTGGCCGTTCCCTTTGTCATTGCCTACATCGCCTACGCTTGGTATGCCATCGACCGTGAGCCGCTGACACGGAAGGAACTCGAAAATGGCGAGCACAAGTATTGAACAGCCGTAATCCCCTTTTATGTTTACATAAGACAGAGATGACACATTCCTCGCTTCCCTCTGATGCTCCGCGCCAGACGTGGATTGATGCCTGCCGCCTGCTGGCCATGTTCCTCCTGGTATGCTGCCACAGCGCCGACCCGTTTAATTTCGACGACAGCCCGAGCCCGGACACTCTCGCCCAGATACAATTCTGGGGTGGGGCATGGGGCAGTATGGTACGGCCGTGCGTCCCGTTGTTCGTGATGATGACCGGGGCGTTGCTGCTTCCGCTCAAACGCGACACCGGTCCGTTCCTGCGCCGTTACCTGCCCCGCGTCATCTGGCCCTTTGTCATTTGGTCGTGTGTCTACTATCTGTTCCCCTGGTTCGTCGCCCTGCTCGGCGGCGGGCGGGAGGTGATGTTGAGTTTCTTCCCTTATGCCGTCGACGAGCCCCGGACGTTTTCTGCCGCCCTTATGCGGATTGTCCAAATCCCGCTGAACTTCAATCCGTTGGCCGTCCAGATGTGGTACATTTACCTCTTGATAGGCCTCTACCTGTATCTGCCGGTGTTTTCCGCCTGGGTCGAGAAGGTGTCGCTGCGTGCCAAGCTGTGGTTCCTTGGCGTGTGGGGCGTGACGCTGCTCCTGCCCTACTATCATCACTTCGTGTCGGGACAGGTGTGGGGCGAATGCGCATGGAATGACTTCGGGATGCTTTACTACTTCTGCGGCTTCAACGGATACCTGCTCTTGGGGCATGTGCTGCGCCGTCATGTGCTTCCGCTCCGCACGGTGCTCGCGTGGGGCGTGCCGATGTTC
The DNA here is from genome assembly GCA_964647405.1 of uncultured Prevotellamassilia sp. Lineage (GTDB taxonomy): Bacteria > Bacteroidota > Bacteroidia > Bacteroidales > Bacteroidaceae > Alloprevotella. The sequence continues at coordinate 2,973 of CAZYHW010000004.1, read as the reverse complement.
GTGGTCGGATACGTCATCACGTACCTGGGCTTCGACTACACGCGCGGCGTGAGCAACGCCACGGGCGATTATGACATCCTCGAACTGTTCTGGACTTACTGCACGCCGAACGTGGTGCTCATGTCCGCACCCCTTTTCGCCTTGATGCAACACGTCCATCCCCGTTCTGCCCGTGTGCGCGGCCTGCTGGCCAACCTGAGTACCTGCGGGTTCGGCATATTCATGATTCACTACCTTTTCATCGGCCCCGGTGTCATGCTGATGCGCGCCTTGGGCGTTCCCTTGGGCGCGCAGATACCGGTGGCCGCCGTCGTGACCTTTACCGTTTCCTGGTGCGTGGTCGAGGCACTGCGTCGCGTCCTGGGGGCGCGCGCCTCGCTCATCGTGCTCGGCTGCCGCTAAGAACAGTCAGCCGGATAGGAAATCCTGTCCGGCTGACTGTTTTCACGGGTCGCCGACTCGTTGCGCCGCTCTGTACAGACGAGTCCATGCCCGTGTCGACGTGGTGCATTTCTCCGGTGAAACGGCACAAAATGTCCGCCGGGTAACAGAAACGTGCTTTACGCCGGAAAATGCTTGTGCCTCCGTGCGCAAACCGAAAGGACAGGCGCGCTTTCCGCGAATCGGAGGAATCCCCGTTCCCTCCCTTTTCCTTTTCTGCGTCAAAAAAAGAAGAGTTTAGCAGAACTTTGTGAAAAAACTTTTTACCTTTGCCTAATGATTCCCGAGGCGAGATGAATCCTTTCGATTTTACACATGTGTTTGCGCGTGCCGTGGATGAGCTTGCGGACACCGCCGACATGAAAGAACTCTTTCATCAGCATCGGCAAGGCGACCCCTTGCCGTCGGGGAAAGTGTTGGAGGAAGTGATTGGCCTGTGCCGGGCCGTCCTTTTTCCCGGCTATTACGGTTGCTCCACGGTCGACAGCAACACGGTGAAGTACCGCATCGGCGTGGATGTGGAGCGTATCTACGTCATGTTGGCCGAACAAATCGAAGCCGGACTGTGTTTCTCGTGTCCACCGGAGAAATCTGCCGAAACTCCTTGTGTCGAGAACCGCGCCAAGGCCGCCGGTATCGCGTCCGTGTTCGTCTCGCGGCTTCCCGCCATCCGCCGCACGTTGGCTACGGATGTCGAGGCGACTTTCCAGGGCGACCCCGCCGCGGTGGATTACGGCGAAGTCATCTCCTGCTATCCCGTCATCAAGGCACTGACAAACTACCGCATTGCCCACGAACTGCTCCAGCTCGGCGTGCCGCTCATCCCGCGCATCATCACCGAGATGGCGCATAGTGAGACGGGCATCGACATCCATCCGGGGGCGCAGATAGGCCATCATTTCACCATCGACCACGGTACGGGAGTGGTCATCGGTGCCACGTGCATCATAGGCAACCACGTCAAGCTCTACCAGGGTGTCACCTTGGGGGCGAAGAGCTTTCCGCTCGATGCCAGCGGTCATCCCATCAAGCATATCCCACGCCATCCTATCCTTGAAGACGGCGTTATCGTCTACTCCAATGCCACCATCCTCGGCCGAATTACCATCGGTCAGGGAGCCACGGTCGGCGGGAACCTGTGGGTGACGGAAGATGTCCCGCCCGGGGCACGGCTGGTTCAACGATAAACATCCTTATCAGATAAATGGAATCACAATTTGAACTCATCGCGAAAACATTCCAAGGATTAGAAGAAGTACTTGCCCAGGAGCTTATTGAGCTCGGGGCAAACGACGTGCAGATAGGCCATCGCATGGTTTCGTTCACCGGCGACAAGGAAATGATGTACCGTGCCAACTTCTGCCTGCGCACGGCTGTGCGCGTCTTGAAGCCCATCAAGCACTTCCAGGCCGCCGATGCCGACCAGGTTTACGACGCAGTGAAGTCCATCGAGTGGAGCGAACTGCTCGACCTCAACACGACATTCGCCGTCGACTCCGTTGTCTATTCCGATGAGTTCCGCCATTCCAAGTTTGTCGCCTATAAGGTGAAGGATGCCATTGTCGACTATTTCCGGGAACATACGGGACAACGCCCGAACATACGGATTACAAATCCGGACTTGAAACTCAACATCCACATTGCGGACACGGACTGCACGCTCTCCCTCGACTCGTCCGGCGAAAGCCTTCATCGTCGTGGCTATCGCACTTCCACGGTCGAGGCACCGATTAACGAGGTGCTGGCGGCAGGCATCCTGAAACTTGCCGGGTGGGACGGACAGACCGATTTCATCGACCCGATGTGCGGGTCGGGTACCCTGCTCGTTGAGGCGGCGCTCATGGCGCGCAACATCTATCCCGGCGTGTTCCGGAAAGAGTACGCTTTTGAGAAGTGGAACGACTTCGACCGCGAGTTGTTCGACCGGATTTACAATGACGATTCGGCGGAGCGTGAATTCACCCATAAAATCTACGGTTACGACATCAACCAGCCCACAGTCGAGATTGCTTTGAACAATGTCAAGAGTGCTGGCGTGTCGGACTGTGTCACCGTGGAACGTCGTGCCATTCAGGAGTTCGTCCAGCCCGAAGAGCCCGCCCTCATGGTGACAAATCCACCCTACGGTGAGCGCATCACGTCGCCCGATTTGCTTGGGCTTTACCGCACTCTCGGCGAACGTCTCAAACACCAGTTTGTCGGGAACACGGCTTGGGTCATCAGTAACCGCGAAGAGCTTTTCGAACAAATCGGGTTGAAGCCCAGTATACGCATCCAGCTGTTCAACGGGGCGTTGGACTGTGAGATTCGGAAATATAAGATGTTTGACGGGAAATATGAGGATTTCCGAACCAGTGGGGAGGACATCCGTAACGAGTCCGACCTGCTCCGCAAGGACGACAAGCATCGTATCAAGCAGAATCGCGACGAGTTCCGCCGGAAGTTCAGTGACGAAGACGAGCATGACGGCATCCCCGAGTATGTTCGCCGCAGGCACATGGAATTTGAACGATTCCATCGTGATGCACGCGG
>CAZYHW010000003.1:35421-41492 GCA_964647405.1 uncultured Prevotellamassilia sp. | reverse complement strand
GCCCGGACTTATTCGGGATGCACGAAAGCGACGGCCACGGGGTTGAGCCCGACGCTGTAACGCACCAGCATATCGCCCGCGGCGGTGTAAAGCTGCAAGTAGCCCGACCCGAGGAAGTCGTCGCTCGGATAGCCCGTCACGTAGAACAGGCCCGTAGCCTCGTCGACGGTGAGGCTCTGCGGGTTGCAGTCGACCGTCACCTCGAAGGGTGAGGACAGGTCGACCGCCTCGCCCGTGGCGATGTCTATGCAGGTCACCTCGTTGGCCTCCAACTGCCAGTAGCTGTCATAGATTGTATTGATGACGTAGAGCTTTCCGTCGTAGGCGGCGGCCAGCACGCCGTCGGTGACGTAGCTGACGGCATCGTTCGCGTCGATCTTCTTGATTTGCGTCGCGCCGGAGTAGTCGCCGGGCAGCGTGACGAAGAGGTTGCCGTCGCCGTCGGCGATGATTTTCGTCGGGTTCAGCCCCACGTCAATCGTCCCGGCCTTGCTGAACGTCTGCAAGTCCACCTTCGTCACCGTGCAGCCCTCGGCAGTGGCGGTGAGGCCGTAGCTGTTGACCACGTAGAGGTAGCCGTCGCGCACGGCCATCTGCTCGGGATAGACACCGACGGCACACTCGCCGTCGATGGCGAGCGAGGCGGTGTCGACGCGCGTGACGTAGCCGTTGTAGTTGCTCACGTAAATCTTACCGCCCTCGGCCACGAGGTCGCGGGGCTGGCTGACGGTGAGGAAGGTGTCGATGACCAGCGTGGCACTGTCGAGCACCCACAGCCTGTCCGACCCGTAGACCGCCAGGTACAGGTGCGACCCGTAGATGAGGATGTCCTGCGGCGTGTCGCCCATGCTGCGCCCCTCGTTGGCGTTGGCGAAGAGGTCAGTCCTCTCCACGGTTCCCGTGGCCAGGTCGACGTAATTGAGCGTGCCGTCGACGTAGCCATAAGAGCCCTGGTTCAGTACGTAAACTCCCGTGCCGTCGGCCACGGTGAGCCCGGAGTCGCTACCAGCCCCCGAGCCGGGGCCGTCGTCCGTCGGATCGTCGTCACTGCACGCGGCGAAAAGCGTCAAACTCAGCAGGGCGATTACCCCTTTCTTCCATGTCATTCTCATTGTTGCTATGTTTAGGTGATACAAAAAGGTTTACCATTTCACTTCCACGGCCAGCGCGAACGCCCGGCCGGGCATGGGATAGCGCGCGATGACCTCGTATTGCCGGTCGAAGAGGTTCGTCACATCGAGACGCACCGACGCGTCCACCGCACCGACCCGGAAGCTGCGGTAGAGGGCTGCCCCCCATTCGGCATAGGGGGCGAGGCGCGTCCCCTCGACGTGCGAGGGCAGCGAATAACGCTCGCCCATGGCGTTGACGTAGAGGACGGCGTTGACCCAAGGGTTCTCGTAGGCCAGCGAAGCCCCTCCGGAATGCACGGGCGTATAGGCGAGCTGTCGGCCATAGGTCGACGTGCCCGGGGTCGTATGGTCCACCACCCGCTGGTAGGTGTAACGCGCGGCGAGAGCCAGGAGGTGCCGACGACCCAGGGCACGGCTGGCGCGCAGGGCGGCATCCGCGCCCGTGATGTCGGTGATGCCGGTGTTGGTCATACGCCAGATGTAAAGGTTGACCGGGACGGCGGTTATCTTGTCGCGCACCTTGTTGCGGTAGATGTCGGCCGAGCATTCCAGTCCGCCGTCCCACAACCTCACGGTCAGCCCGCCGCCCAGCTGTCGGGCGCGCTCGGGCAGGAGGCGCGTACTGCCGTAGTGGTAATAGTAGTTCTCCGTGAACGTGGGCGGCCTGTACGTTTCCTTGTAATAGGCACGCAGGCGGACGACATCGCTCCGCCACGGCTGCCACTCGGCGAGGCACGAAGGCGTCAGGCGCGACAGGTTGCGCGAGGCCTCCCCGGCTTCCATCCCGTTGGCGAACTCCTGCGCCGTGAGCGACGCGGCGAGCGTCAGGCGGCCGGGCTGCCACCGCAGGGACAGGTTCTGCCAGGCCGAATGGCGGTAAGCGCCGTCCTCGTCCGCCTGGTTGCTGCCAAGCGTGGTGTAGGCGTAGTCGGCGGAAAGCGACATCGCGAGCACCCGCAGCGGATGCCACGCCACGGCCACCGAGGCGTAGGCCTCGCGTTCCCTGTAAGTCTGCACGAGTGCGCCGTCGGGATAGACATCCCGCACATCGGCATAGCGGCTGTCCCGGTAGTCGTACTTGGCGCGGGCGGACAGGTCGACGGTCGTGCCCAGACGGCGGCGGTAGACGGCTTGCCCGAAAGCCTCGCGCGCCGCCTGCCGCTCGTGGTTCCCCTCCTTGTAGAGCACGACGCTGCCCGGGAGCTGCCGGTGGTCATCGTAATAATATGCCTTGGCTTCCAGCGACTGCACACCGGCGACCCGCCAAAAGGCGGAGACATCCGCCACGGTGCGCTCCATACGGCTGTTCTCACGGTTCAGGTGATAGACTTCCGGGCCGTTGGTCACGGTGTAAGGGTAGTCGTTATCGGCGTAATAGTAACTGCCCGAGGCCGTCAGGGCAAAGCGGGACGAGAAACGCTGGGCATAGCGCAACGACGCATCGACCCGCCCGAAGGAACCGCCCGCCAACCGCCCGCGCAGGCCGGGGCGACGGAGGCGGGAGATGACCGTATCGGACTGCATGGCCACGACCGAGGCCGCGGCGGCCAGCCGGGCGGGCTGCGGGAAAGCGAAGCCCGCCGACGTGGTGAGGCTGACGGATTGCAGCTCCCCGAGCCCGTAACGCCCGATGTCGACCTGGCCGCCGCGCGTGTCGTTCAGCGCAACGCCGTCATAGGCGACCAGCGTATGGGACGGGCTGAACCCACGGACGGCCACCGTTTTCAGTCCGCCGGCTCCCCCGTAGTCGCGCACCGTCACGCCGGGCATGCGCCCCAGAGCGTCGGCCACGGACGTGATGCCCTGACGGCGGAAGTCGAGCGTGTCGACCTGCACGACCCGTCCGGCCTCCGGCGCATGGCGCACGGCCGTCACGGATGCCTCGGACAGACGCACCGTGTCGAGGCGCGCCTCCGCGGCATACGCAGGGCGGGCTGGGGACAGGCACATCAGCCCCACGGCCATGAGACTACCATGAATCACATTCGGGCACATCTACGCGGAAAAACCGTTCTCTCTCGCGGTGTCCTCTTCCTCGAAAGGGCAACCGCCTTATCAGCGACAACAACGGCAGGTCTTCTGACTTATTCCTGCAAGCACGCCTTCCCGGTTGACCTCCGAGGCCAACCAGTGGCCAGTACGTAGTGCTTGCTAAAAAAGGAACTCACAGCAGCGGGACTGTCCGGGACTTTCACCCGATTCCCTTTTAATCGGGCGGTTGCGCGCCGCCCGAACCGATGCAGGGGCAAAGATAGTGATTTATTTTGAAAGCCCGATACGGCGACAGGTCGGCGGGCTGCCTTTTACGGGAACGGAGAATGGAAAACGAAGTCGCCGGATAGGCGTAACAAGTCGGCGACTTGTTTCCACGGGTCGGCGACTTGTTTTTCCGGGTCGGCGACCCGTCATCATGGTCTTGGGAGATTGTCCGCCCGACACCGCTGCCCGTTCGATAGACTTTGCTTTCCGTTCCGACAAATCCTGACCTTGTGCGCCTGATGTCGCCGCCGGACACGGCTTTTTATGGAAATTGTCCGGCTGCTCGGCATAACTGCGGCTCGCATCCGCCGGACAGAAACGAGGCCGCCCGGATTGCATAATCCGAACGGCCTCGTCTGTATGTCTTGCCTTGCTTCGCCTCATCGGGGCGGGCGGAGCGTGTGTCCGCACCGGCTTCCCGGCAGGGGCAGCGGGGAAAGGCGGATGCGCGTCCGCCGACCCGTCACGCCGCAACGGCGGTCAGGCGTCAATGTTGGCGTAGTGCGCGTTACGCTCGATGAACTCGCGCCGCGGGCCTACGTCATCGCCCATGAGCATGGAGAACACGTAGTCCGCCTCGGCGGCATTGTCAATCGTCACCTGCTTCAAGATGCGCGTCTCGGGGTTCATCGTGGTCTCCCACAGCTGTTCGGCACTCATCTCGCCCAGACCTTTGTAACGCTGCGTCGTGATGCCGCTGTCAGTGCCCCCGCCATATTTCTCGATGAAGCGTTGGCGGTCGGCATCGGTGTAGCAGTATTCCTCAACCTTGCCTTTCTTGCAACGATAAAGCGGCGGCGTGGCAATGTAGAGGTAGCCGTCCTGTATGATCTGCGGCATGTAGCGATAGAACAGCGTCATGATGAGCGTGTCGATATGCGAGCCGTCGACATCGGCATCCGTCATGATGATAATCTTATGGTAGCGCAACTTGTCGATATTGGCCTCCTTGCTGTCCTCGCCCAAGCCGAAACGCACGCCGAGCGCCTGAATGATGTTGTTTACCTCGTCGCTCTCGAAAGCCTTGTGCCACATGGCCTTCTCTACGTTCAGGATTTTTCCCCTCAGGGGCAGGATGGCCTGGGTGGCGCGGCTGCGTCCCGACTTGGCCGACCCGCCTGCCGAGTCGCCCTCCACGAGGAACAACTCGCAACGGGCGGGGTCTTTCTCGGAGCAGTCGGCCAGCTTGCCGGGCAGCCCGCCGCCCGAAAGGGGGTTCTTGCGCTGCACGCTTTCCCGGGCTTTCCGGGCAGCCACGCGAGCCGTCGCGGCCAGGATAACCTTGTCGACAATGAGCTTCGCTTCCTTGGGATGTTCCTCCAAGTAATAAGAAAGGGCTTCGCCGACCGCCTGGTTGACTGCGCCGGTGGCTTCGCTGTTCCCCAGTTTCGTTTTGGTCTGTCCCTCAAACTGCGGTTCGGCCACCTTGATGGAGATGACGGCGGTCAGTCCCTCGCGGAAGTCCTCGCCCGTGATTTCCACCTTGGCCTTTTCCAGTTGCTTGGCGGCGGTGTCCTCGGCATACTTCTTCAACACGCGGGTAATCGCCTGGCGGAAGCCTGCAAGGTGGGTGCCGCCCTCGATGGTGTTGATGTTGTTTACGTAAGAATGGATGTTCTCCGTGTAGGACGTATTATACATGATGGCCACCTCGATGGGCATTCCCTGCTTCTCGGTGTTGAGGTAGACCACATCGTCAAAGAGATGGACACGACTGGAATCTATGTAACGCACGAACTCTTTCAGTCCGTCTTTCGAGTGGAACACCTCCTGCCGTGTCTTTCCCTCTTCGTCGGGACGCAGGTCGGTGAGTGTGATGGTGATTCCGGCGTTCAGGAAAGCCAGCTCGCGCATCCGGTTGGCCAGGATGTCGTATTTGTAGGACGTAGTGGTGAAGATGTCCGCATCCGGCCAGAAGTGCTGGCGCGTCCCGCGCAGTTCGGTCTCGCCGACCACCTTGACATCATACTGCGGATGTCCCTTGGCGTATTCCTGCTGGTAGATTTTCCCGTCGCGGAACACTTGCGAGACCATCTTCACGGAGAGCGCGTTGACGCACGAGACACCCACGCCGTGCAGTCCGCCGGACACCTTGTAAGATCCCTTGTCGAACTTTCCGCCCGCATGGAGCACGGTCATCACCACTTCGAGAGCCGAACGGTGTTCCTTGGGGTGCATGTCTACCGGGATACCGCGACCGTTGTCCTGTACGATGATGGAGTTGTCCTCGCAGATAGTCACGTCGATGCGGGTGCAGTAACCGGCAAGTGCCTCGTCGATACTGTTGTCTACCGTTTCGTAAACAAGGTGATGCAGACCCTTTTCGCTGATGTCGCCGATGTACATGGCCGGGCGCTTACGAACGGCTTCCAAACCTTCCAATACCTGGATGTTACTCGCCGAGTAAGACCCGCCTTGCTTCGTTTCTTCTTCCATATAAGGGGATTTCGTTTTCCTGTATGGTTTATCAGAGCAAAGGTACAAAAAACTGACGGAACAGACGAACGAACGGGACAGAAAGACGCAAGGCCGGAAAAATCCTTCCGCGCATACGGAAAGCGCACGCGGCGGACGCGGAACAGCAGGGGAGCACGGGAGCAACCGGGTCGCCGGATTCATGGAAACAAGTCGGCGACCTGTTCAAACTATCCGGCGACCCGGCGGAACAAGTCGGCGACC
>CAZYHW010000003.1:7912-35321 GCA_964647405.1 uncultured Prevotellamassilia sp. | reverse complement strand
CCTGTTCAAACTATCCGGCGACCCGGCGGAACAAGTCGGCGACCCGGTGCGGCTTGTGCGGAAGCCGGCCGGGTCGCCAAGGATACGGGAATGTCAGGACGCGCAGGCGCGCCCGCACGGTTCACTGCGCGAGCAATGCTTTCAGCCGACGGACAGCCCGCACGGCATCGCCCTGCTCCTCGTCGAGCAGGGTGACGAAACGGCTGCCAATGATGCAACCGGCGGAATGTGCCGCCGCGCTCTCGAAGGTCTGCTTGTTCGATATGCCGAAGCCGATCAGGCAAGGATGGTTCAGCCCCAGTCCCTCGATGCGCCGGAAGTAGGCCTGCCGGGCGGCATCGAAGTCGTGCTGCGCGCCGGTCACGGAGGCCGAGGAGACCATGTAGATGAATCCGCCCGTATGCGCGTCAATCTCGCGGATACGTTCGTCGCTCGTCTCGGGCGTGATGAGCATGATGACGTGCAGGCCATATTTCTCAGCCACCGGCCGGTAATCCTTCATGTAGTCGCGGAAAGGAAGGTCCGGGATAATCATGCCGTCCACCCCGCACGCCTGGCAACTCTGGCAGAACGCCTCGAAGCCGTACTGCATGATGGGATTCAAATAGCCCATGAGTATGACGGGCAGATGGGTAGCCGGACGCAAGTCGCGCAACTGTTCGAACAGCCGGCGCAGGCTCATCCCGTCCCGCAACGCCCGGGTGGCGGCATCCTGTATTACGGGGCCGTCGGCCATCGGGTCACTGAACGGGATGCCCACCTCAACCATGTCAACTCCCTCGCTTTCGAGGGCGCGGATGACGTCGGCCGTGCCGTCGGGCACCGGGCATCCGGCACAGAAATAGAGCGACAGGATGCCGTGCCGCTTCTGTTGGAACAACGTGTCTATACGATTCATTTTCTTAGTGTTGATGGTGTAATTTCTTAAAACGGGCTATAAAGTCGGCCAAGGCCGCCGCATCCTTCACGCCGGGCGATGTCTCGAACCCGCTGTTCAGGTCGATGCCCGCCCAACGGGGATGGGCGAAGCGGGACAACGCCTGCAAACTCTCCGGACGGAGGCCGCCGCTCAGAAGGAACGGCACGTCGCCTTCGTAGGCCGAGAGCAAGGACCAGTCGAACGTCCGGCCCGAGCCGCCATGCCCCGCGCAGGGCGTGTCGAAGAGGAAATAGTCGCACACGGGGGCATAGTCGCGCACAGCCGCCATGTCGTCGGGAGCGCGCAGGGCGAAAGCCTTCACCACCCGCAGCCCCTGTGCACGCAGCAGCCCACACAGGGCGGGCGGTTCGGCTCCATGGAGTTGCACCGTGTCCAGTCCCAATTCGCGGACACGCGACAAAATCGTGCCGACGGCCTCATCGACAAAGACCCCGACCCTCCGGGCACGGCGCGGCATACAGGCAGGCACGCCCGACAGGCAACGCGGCGACCGGGGATAGCAGATAAATCCCATCCAGTCGGCTCCCGCCGCCTCCACGTCGCGGATGTTGCGGGCATGAACCATCCCGCAGACTTTCACAATCATAGTGTCTCGCGGATGAAACGGGACAGGGCTTCGCCGGGGTCGGCACTGTGCATGAAGGCCTCGCCTATCAGGAAGCCGTCGAAGCCGGCACGGCGCAACGCCGTCAGTGCCTCGGGATGGGAGATTCCGCTCTCCGAGACACGGGGACGGTCTTCCGGCAGCCGGTCGGCCAGTTCGAGCGAACGCGCCACGTCGGTATGGAACGTGCCGAGGTCGCGGTTGTTCACGCCCACTACGTCGATGTCGTCGTCCACGTAGTCCAGTTCTTCCTCGCGGTGCAGTTCGAGCAGCACTTCCAGCCCCAGCTCGTGCGCCGCCCGTGCCAGTTCCCGGCACTCCGCCGTCGTGAGGGCCGCGGCAATGAGCAGGACAGCATCGGCCTGCGCCAGCTTGGCACGAACCAGCTGATAGCGGCTCACAATGAAGTCCTTGCAGAGGATGGGCAGGCTCACCGTAGGGCGTGCCAGCCGGATGTCGTCCACCGAACCGCCGAAATAGGGCGTGTCGGCCAGGATGGACAGGGCTGCCGCACCGGCGCGTTCGTATGCGGCCGGCACAAGGCAAGGGTCGGCCGCACGGTTGAACCACCCCTTGGAGGGCGAACGCCTCTTGAACTCGGCAATGATGCCCGTGGGCGACCCTTTCAGGTTGCGGCTCAGGCTGAACGAGGCAGGTGTGCCGTCCAGCCGCCGTTCCAGGTCGGCGAGCGGCTGCTCCTCCATCCATGTGGCGAGGTCCTGCCGCTTCCGGGCGATGATTTCATCCAGAATGTCTTTTTGTTGCATGGCTATATGTTTTTATTCAGTCCCTACCGGGAACGCCGGGGTGCGACTTCCGCAGGCGCGGTCGGCGACCCGGAAAAACTATCCGGCGACCCGTTGCGACAAGTCGGCGACCCGGCGGAAAGGTAAGAGAACGCGGGACATCAACTGTTGAGTTCGACAAAACGGCAAAACGCCCGCCATGCCTTACCGCCCTGCAAGGACTCCCGCGCCATGTCGACGCACTCGGCTATCGGGCGTTGCGGCTCGCGGGCCTGTATGGCAAACGACGCGTTGATAAGCACGCAGCCTGTCTGGGCCGGCGTGGCACGGTTCTGCAAGACGGCATCGAAAATGCGGGCGGCCTCTTCCGCCGTGGCACCGCCGGAGAGCTCCTCCTGGCGTACCAGCGGGAAGCCCAAATCGGTCGGACGGTAGATGGTTTCGTAACGATTGGTCATCACCTTGAACTCATCGGTCAGCGAAATCTCGTCATAGCCGTCGAGATTGTTGACCACGGCAAAACCGACACCCAACTTCTGCAACGTGTTGGTATAAAGTCGCATCTGCGCAAGGTCGGCCACGCCCAGCAACTGGTAGGCCGGGAGGCACGGGTTAATCAACGGCCCGAGCAGGTTGAACAACGTGCGCACCTGTATGGCTTTCCGCACATGCGCGACGTGCTTCATGGCCGGGTTGAAAAGCGGGGCATGCAGGTAAGCCATGCCACAGCCCTCCACGGAACGGCGCAGGCGAGCCTCGTCGGCGGTGAACTTCACCCCATGCTGCTCCATCACATTGCTCGCGCCGCTGACGGACGTGGCACCGTAGTTCCCGTGCTTGGCCACGGCGTAACCGGCACCCGCGACCACGAAACAGGCACACGTGGAGATATTGAACGTGTTTTTCCCGTCGCCGCCCGTGCCCACGATGTCTATCGGGCTGTAATCGGACAGGTCGACCGGCACGCGCGTGGAGAGGAGCGCCTCGCGGAATCCCGTGAGCTCGTCCACCTTCACGCCGCGCATCTGGAACACCGTCAGGAGCGAAGCCAGCTGAACGTCGTCATATTCGCCGCGGGTGATACCCAGCATCAACCGGCAGGCTTCCTCATGCGACAGTTCCTCATGGGCGAACAACCGTAAAAGTATTTCTTTCATCTGGCGTAATTAATGTTGTAACCAATTCTGGATGATTTGTTTCCCGTCGGGGGTGAGGACGGACTCCGGGTGGAACTGTATGCCCCGCACGTCGAATTCGCAATGACGCAAGGCCATGACGTATCCCTCGTGACTGACGGCAGTGACTTCGAGACAGCCGGGCAGGGAAGCGCGGTCGACGACCCACGAATGGTAACGGCCGACGGGGATTTCGCGCGACAGGCCGAGGAAGAGGTAGTCGTCGGTTATGATTTCCACGGGGGTCTGCACGCCATGGAACACGGTGGACAGGTTGACGAGCTGCCCGCCATAGACCTCACCAATCGCCTGCTCGCCCAGACAGATGCCCAGGATAGGCTTCCGCCCGGCATATTCCCGGATTACGTCAAGCAGCTGGCCGGCCTCGGAAGGTATGCCCGGCCCGGGCGACAGGACAATCTTGTCGAACGAGTCCAACGCCGCCATCTCGAAAGCGTCGTTGCGCCACACCGTGACGGCGGCTCCGAGTGCCTGCAAGGCCTGACTGAGATTATAGGTAAAGGAGTCGTAATTGTCGATAATAACGATTTTCATATCCATGACTTATTACATTTTCTCTGCCATCAGGATGGCTTTCTTCAATGCCCCGAGCTTGTTGTTCACCTCTTGGAGCTCGTTCTCCTCGTTGCTCAATGCCGTGATGCCGCCGCCGGCCTGGAACCACAGCTCGTGGTTTCGGCTCACGAAAGTGCGGATGGTGATGGCCTGATTAAGCTCCCCGCCGAAACCCAGGAAGCCGATGCAACCGCCATAAGCCCCGCGGCTGTGCGGTTCTATCTCACTGATGAGCTGCATCGCCCTCACCTTGGGCGCACCGCTCAACGTGCCGGCCGGGAAAGTGTCGATGAACGTGCGGACGGCGTTCGTGTCCGCATTCAACGCCCCACGGACGCGGCTCACAAGGTGGATGACATGGCTGTAATACTGCGCCTCTTTATAGAAAGCCACCTGCACGTCGTGGCAATTACGGCTGAGGTCGTTCCGGGCCAGGTCGACCAGCATGACATGCTCCGCATTCTCCTTGGGGTCGGCCATCAGGGCTGCGGTCAAGGCCGAGTCGGTCTCCTTGTCGCCGGTCCGTCGTGTCGTTCCGGCGATGGGGTCGATGGTGGCCTGCCCGTCCTCCACCTTGCAGTGGGTCTCGGGCGACGAACCGAACAGACGGAAACCGCCGAAGTCGAAATAGAACAAATAGGGCGACGGATTGATGCTGCGCAAGGCGCGATAAAGTTTGAAGTCATCGCCTTGGAACTTTTGCACAAAGCGGCGCGACAGGACGACTTGGAACACGTCGCCCCGCAGGCAGTGGGCTATGCCCTTCCGGACGTTAGCCTTATGCTCCTCGTCGGTCAACGGACTGGCCGTCTCGCCGACCGGGTGGAAATCATAGGTCGTATAGTTGCGGTTGTGGATAGCCTGTTCAACCTCTCCTATACGGCTCGCTTCCCCATCGGCCTGCATCTCAATCAGAACCAGCTCGCTCTTGAAATCATTAAATACAATCAGGTACTTGTAAAGTATATACAGGATGTCCGGGGCGTCGTTCTTCTCGTCACTACTGTCGGGCACGGGGACAGGCTCAAAGTAACGGACGGCATTGAAAGCCGTATAGCCGTACACACCGCAGTAACGGGCATACTCTCCCGCCACCCGGAAACGTGAGAGGAAGTGATTGATCACCCGCTCGACGTCTCCCTTGTCCCTGACGGGCATTTCCTCGCGCGAATGGTCGGGATAGGTGGCCGTGGCCACGCCATGGTTAACGCTGAGGCAGGCCAAGGGATGCAGACCGATGAAGGAGCGGTTGTTCTCCGTGCCATGGTAATCCGAACTCTCCATCAAGAAACTACGGGGGAAGAGGTCGCGCACTTTAAGGTAAGTGCCAACCGGCGTATGCAGGTCACCCAGCAGCATTTTATGCCGGGTGCGGAACTCGAAAGTCTTCATGGTGCTTTCTCTTTTCTATGACAGATATTTCAAGTAGGTTTCCAAATCCTTGTCGCCCCTGCCGGAGACAGTCAGCACGACGAGGTCGTCGGGACTGAAAGTCATCTTCGGAAGTACGCCCAAAGCATGCGCCGATTCAAGTGCCGGGATAATTCCTTCCAGGCGGGTCAGCTCATAGGCCGCCTTTATAGCCTCGTCGTCATTGATGGCGAAGACCGTGGCGCGGTGTTGCGCAGCCAGGCAAGCGTGCAGGGGACCGACACCCGGATAGTCCAGACCGGCCGAAACCGAATAGGGTTCTTCTATCTGCCCGTCGGCCGACTGCATCACCAGTGTCCTTGACCCGTGGAGGATGCCGACGCGCCCGAGGTGTATCGTCGCCGCCGAGCGTCCCGAGTCGACACCCTCGCCGCCCGCCTCGGCCAGCACGATTTTCACCCTCTCGTCATCGAGATAATGGTAAACCGTTCCGGCGGCGTTGCTCCCGCCGCCCACGCAGGCTATCAGCCAGTCCGGGTAATCGCGACCGGTATGCTCCGCGAGCTGTTCCTTGATTTCCTTGCTGATGACCGATTGCAGGCGAGCCACCATGTCGGGATAAGGATGCGGGCCGACGGTCGAGCCTATCACGTAGTACGTGTCCTCCGGATGGCAGCACCAGTCGCGGATTGCCTCGTTAGTCGCGTCTTTAAGCGTCTTATTGCCGGACGTGACGGGTTGTACCGTCGCACCGAGCATTTGCATCTTCCGGACGTTCACGGCCTGCCGCCGGACATCCGTCTCTCCCATGTAGACCACACAGTCCATACCCATGAGGGCGCACACTGTCGCCGTGGCCACACCGTGCTGCCCCGCCCCGGTTTCCGCAATTATGCGCCGTTTGCCCAGGCGGCGGGCCAGCAGCACCTGGCCGAGGGCATTGTTAATCTTATGGGCACCCGTGTGGTTCAGGTCTTCCCGTTTGAGATAAATCCGTGTCCCATATTTCTCAGAGAGACGACGGGCGAAATAAAGCGGCGACGGACGGCCTGCATAATCGCGCAGGAGCGTGGAAAACTCTGCCTTGAAATCATCGCTTTCCAGTATGTCCAAATAAGCATCCGCCAATTCCGACACGCACCGGTGGAGGATTTCGGGTATGTATGCGCCCCCGAAATCCCCGTAAAAGCCGTTCTCGTCTACATGGTACTTATTCATTCCTTTTGATTTGTATGTGAGTGAAACAAAAAAAGGCCGCCGTAAGAAACGACAGCCTTTGCTATATCTGATAAACGGTGACCTCTTCGAATGACCCGCACGCATGACTTGTCGACTTACGACTTTGGGAGTTGCAAGCGACGCCACCAACGGGATGTATTGGCCATTGTCAAGGTCATGAATCTATTTTGCTTTTATTTGTCAGCAAAGATAAGGGAATAAACTGTCCTTTCCAAAAAAACAGCGTGTTTTTTCATGCTTTTTTGCACTAAGGAGAGAGCTACCGCCTCCTGCCCTCTCCGTCGTGCCCTGCCGTCCCAAGAACGGATGTAGGCCTCGCGATGCCTCCGGCAAGGCAACCGGACACGAAAAGAGGCGGAATCATGACGACTCCACCTCTTTCCGTAATCTTTCTCCGGAACTTTAAGCCAGCTTACTGATATGCAGCATCAAGCTGGACTTGATGTTGGCGGCTTTGTTCTTGTGGATGATATGCTTCGCAGCCAGTTTGTCGAGCATGGCCTGCACTTTCGGGAGCAGGCTTACGGCCTCCTCTTTCTCTTTCGTCGCGCGGAGCTTGCGCACGGCGTTACGCATCGTCTTGGCGTAGTATCTATTGTGCAGTCTGCGGGCGGCAGCCTGGCGGACTCTCTTTTCAGCAGATTTGTGGTTTGCCATCTTTGTCTTGTTGCTTTTATTGTGTAGCCCATAGCGGAATCGAACCGCTCTTTTGAGAATGAAAATCTCACGTCCTAACCGATAGACGAATGGGCCTGCCGTAGAAATAAGCACCAGACACTCCGGTGCTCAATTGCGAGTGCAAAATTAGTGCATGATTCCGACATGGCAAAATGTTTGGAGAGAAAAAATTCTTTTTTTGTGCTTTATGGCGCATTCTCATCGCGGCTTCACGGCCTTTGGCGTATCTTCGCCGGCGGCGTGTCCGCCGTCCGGCCACGAGCCGGGGGCTGCACGCGGGTTCATATCCACTTTTCCGGAACATGCTCACTACGTCACGGTGCCTGGTGTTGCGCACCATTAAATATAATGACGAGACAAACATCGTCGAGACGTTCACCGAGGAGGACGGCACGGTGTCCTTCCTCGTGCGGGTGTCGGCATCGAAGCGCGCCGCGGTGAAGTCGCGCCTGTTCCGGCCTATGGCCTTGCTCCAAGTGGAGTGGGACAAACGCCCGGCCGCCCGGCTGCAACGTGTGAAATCCGCACGCCCCGACTACATCGAGACTTCCACGCCCTACGACCCCTACAAGGCGAGCATCGCGCTCTTCCTTTCGGAAGTCCTCCACGCCGCCCTGCACGAGAACCCGGCGGACCGCCCGCTCTTCGCCTACCTCCGGGCTTCCGTCGTCTGGCTCGACCTCTGCCGACGGCCTTTCGCCAATTTCCATCTCGTGTTCCTCTTGCGGATGACGCGCTTCCTGGGCATCTACCCCAACCTTTCGGACTGGCGGGAGGGGATGTACTTCGACCTGGAAACGGGCAGCTTCACAGCGGCCGCCCCCCTGCACGACCACTTTCTCATGCCGTCCGATGCCGCACGCCTCCCGCTGCTCATGAGGATGAACTACGACACCATGCACCTGTTCCGCTTCGGACGCGATGAGCGGCAGCGGCTCCTCGCGGGCATCAACGACTATTACCGGCTCCATCTGCCGACATTCCCCGACTTGAAGTCGCTCGACGTGCTGCACGCGCTTTTCTCCTGACGCGGCAGGGACAGCCTGCCCGGCAAGTGGCAATACCTCTCCGCCTGCCTGTCCTGACAAGTCGCCGACCCGGAGAAACGAGTCGGCGACCCGTTCGTTCTATCCGGCGACTTGTGAAAACTATCCGGCGACTTGTGCGGACGGGTCGCCGACCCCGCATCCGCCGCAAAGCCTCCGGGAGCGCGAACCGCCCGGCACGTTTCGCGGGGATTGCTTACCTTTGTCCCGGCTTTTATTCCACGACGCATGACGACTGCATTCCTCCTTTCCATCCTGCTGGCCGCCGCGCCGCCCTCCGGGGAAAAGACGGCTACCGAGCTGTCCATCGAACGGCAAGGCATGGTGGACATTTCCGAAGTGGACTCCACCATCCGCGTCAGCCTGATGTACGGGCGCGCCGATAACTTCACGGGGCGCGTGCTCTATACCGACCTGCACCGCGCCTACCTCCACCCGCAGGCCGCACAGGCACTGAAACGCGCGCAAGCCATCCTGCGCGAGCTGCGCCCCGACCTGTCGCTCGCCGTGTATGATGCTGCGCGTCCCATGAGCGTGCAGCAAAAGATGTGGGACACCGTCAAGGGCACGCCACAATACTTTTATGTCAGCAACCCGGCCAACGGGGGCGGCCTGCACAACTACGGCCTTGCCGTCGACCTGACCCTGTGCGACGCGGCCACCGGCGACACCCTCGACATGGGAACGCCTATCGACCACATGGGAGCCGCGTCACACATCGACCGGGAGGAGGAACTCCAAAAGGAGGGGAAAATCTCGGCAGCCGCCGTGGAAAACCGCCGGCTCCTGCGCCGCGTGATGCGCGAGGCGGGCTTCATGCCCCTGCGCACCGAGTGGTGGCACTTTAACTTCAAGTCGCGCGCCGAAGCCAAGGCACACTACGACGTGATACGCTGACCCACACGCGAGATGCTCCCCATAGACGAGAAAACACGCCTTTTCATCGAGGAAAACCGGAACGGCGACCCCGCCGCACTGGCCCTGAAATACGCGGGACGGACAGACATCGACCTGCCGCTGGCCTTGCGCCAAATAGAGGGCTGGCAGCGCATCCGGGAAAAGCTGCCCTCGTGGGCAGCCGTCGACGACTTGCGCTACCCCGTGCGGCTGTCCGTCGAGCAGTGCTCCGGCGAAACCGCCGCCCGCTACAAGAGCCGGCTCGTGGCGCGCCTGCCCATGCCGAAACGGACGATGGCCGACCTGACCGGCGGGTTCGGTGTCGACTTCGCCCACCTGGCTCCCCTCTTCGCCCGGGCAATCTACGTGGAACGCTCGCCCGAGCTGTGCGATGTCGTCCGGCACAACCTGCCCCTGCTGGGCATCGGGAACGCCACGGTCGTCGAAGCGGATGCCACGGAACTGCTCCCCTCGTTGTCGCCGGTGGACTTGATTTACATAGACCCGGCACGCCGCGACAAGGCGGGACGGAAGACGGTCGCCCTGTCCGACTGCACGCCCGACGTAGGGCAACTGGCCGACGCGCTGCTGGAAAAGGCCGACACGGTGCTCGTCAAACTTTCCCCCATGCTCGACCTCAGCGAAGTGCTGCACGGCCTGCCCCGCACGGCGGAAATCCACGTCGTCGGCGACCGCGGCGAATGCAAGGAGGTGCTTGCCGTGCTCCGCCACGCCGCCGGGGACGAGCCGCGCATAGTCTGTGCGAACGGTCAGTTAGCCTTTACGCCCTCGGAGGAGGACGGAGCCGTCGTTCCCTACGCCAGCACCATCCGGCATTACCTCTACGAACCCGAGGCGACCGTGATGAAAGCCGGGGCGTTCCGGACGGTCGCCACAAGATACGGCCTCGAAAAGCTGCATCCCCACAGCCACCTGTACACTTCCGACCGCTGCGTGACGGACTTCCCGGGGCGCATTTTTGAAGTAGGAAGCGTGTCCGGCACCGGGCGGAAAGACGTGGCGCGGACGCTCGACGGACTGACGCGGGCCAATCTGACGGTGCGCAACTTCCCCGCCACAGTGGAGGAACTGCGGAGGCGTTGGAAGCTGCGCGACGGCGGCGATGCCTACCTCTTTGCCACCACCCTCCACCCGGCGAGCCACTGCCTCATCCTCTGCCGGAAAATCCGGTAAACAGGCTTTCGGCCTTCCTTTGGAGGGCAGACACCCTGACGGAATCCCCCGCCCCTTCACGAAGAATCGCGCCCCAAAACAGCAATTTAGGCGCACGAAGTTTTGTCCGTTCAGGAAAACTGCCTACATTTGCACCCCAAACTCATGATAGGCAACAAATAAAATAAACATAAGATGAAAAGGACTTACCAACCGCACAACAGGAAGAGAAAGAACAAACATGGTTTCCGTGAACGCATGTCCACCGCCAACGGTCGTCGTGTGCTGGCTGCCCGTCGTGCGAAAGGCCGTCGCAAGCTGACCGTTTCCGACGAACTCCACGGCAAACGGCGCTAAGAGGTCGCCCCATAAGCGGCAACGTGACGCAATAAGATAATACCACGCAACTCCTGTTGCGTGGTAGTTGTGTTTTGTCCCTTTTGTAAAGGAAACCCGTCACGGTCAGCTCCCCCGGAATGGCGGAACATATCGGATTACGTGGGCAGGGTGACGCACTCCTTTCAGCATTCGGGCAGACAGGAGGAACAATCCAAGAAGTTACGTTATCATAAAACCGGAAAGGACTTCCACATGCCCCTTAGCTTTTGAGCAGAGAGACAAGCACTGCCACGCAAACAACGACAACAGCCTGCATCAGACGGAATGTTTTTCCAGAAAAGCCTTTATTCCTCACGTTCTTTATCGTAACTTTGTCCCATGACATGGCTGCCCGGACAGGCCGCCCTCAGGAGCCCTGACGATGACGATTCGTAATTTCTTCAAGAAACTCGGAAGCCCCATCTTATGGGGGAATTTTCTGGCCATGGCCATCCTTGCGGCTGGTTTGGTGGCGGGAACACTCTATGCCCTCGACCGCTACACACGCCACGGCGAGAAAATAATCGTTCCCGACCTTCGCGGTCTCTCTGAAAGCGAGGCAGAGCTCACACTACGACAGCTCGGCCTGCAAGCAGAAGTGTCCGATTCCGGTTTTGTACGTTCACTCCCTGTCGGAGCCGTACTCGGCCAGTCCGTGCGTGCAGGAAAAGAAGTCAAACCCGGACGTACGATTTTCCTCACGCTCAATTCGGGCACGCAGCCCACCATCGCCCTCCCCGACTTGGCCGACAACTGTTCGCTGCGTGAGGCGGAATCGCGCCTGATAGCCATCGGCTTCAAACTGGGGCAGACCGAGTTCATCGACGGAGAGAAGGACTGGGTTTACAGTGTAAAGGCCGGAGGACGGGTGGTGAGTGCCGGCACACGCGTGTCCGTGGACACACCCATCGTTCTCGTTGTCGGCAATGGCGGAACGGAATACGAGTTCTATGACGGCGACAGCATAGACTATTCCGACGACTTCTTTTATGACGAACCCGCATACGGCGTGGAGGACAGCCTGACAGGCACGACGGAGAGCAGTTCCACGGACGACGGGCTTCCCATAACGAATGACGATGAATACTATCCCTATCCAGAATAACGACGGAAGCCTCTGCCACTCCCCTGCGGATGACGTGGCGGCCGACATCGCCGACGAAGAGGACGGCACACAATTATACGAGCACTACCGCGTCGTGGCAGACCGCGGGCAGCAGTTAATGCGTGTCGACAAGTTCCTCATCGAGCATCTGCCCGACACGTCGCGCAACCGCATACAAATGGCGGCCAAAGTAGGATTCGTCCATGTGAACGGCCTACCCGTCAAAAGCAGCTACCGGGTGAAACCTTCCGACGTGGTGACCCTCCTGCTCGACCGTCCACGCAGCAACAACGTCATAGAGCCGGAGGACATCCCCCTCGACATCGTTTACGAGGATGCCGACATCATCGTCATCAACAAGCCGGCCGGCCTTGTCGTTCATCCAGGTTGCGGCAACTATACCGGCACATTGGTCAACGCGTTGGCCTGGCATCTGCGCAACAATCCGGACTACGACCCCAATGACCCGGCCGTAGGACTGGTACACCGTATAGACAAAGACACGTCCGGGCTGCTCGTTGCCGCCAAGACACCGGAAGCCAAGACCAGTCTTGGACTGCAATTTTTCAACAAGACCACCCGGAGGCGTTATTGCGCCCTCGTGTGGGGCAACATGGCCGAAGAGACCGGCCGCATCGAGGGAAACATCGCACGGAACCCCAAGGACAGGATGCAGATGGCGGTCTTCCCACCTGATTCCGGCATCGGGAAAAACGCCGTCACGCATTGGAAAGTCATCGAACGCTTCGGCTATGTCACACTCGTCGAGTGCATTCTCGAAACCGGCCGCACGCACCAAATCAGGGCGCACATGAAACACATTGGACACCCCCTCTTCAACGATGTCCGCTACGGAGGGGATCAAATCATACGAGGCAATCTGTCCGGCAGTTACCGCCAGTTTGTCCTCAACGGCTTCGCGTGCTGCCCGCGGCAGGCTCTCCACGCCCGCACGCTTGGTTTCAGCCACCCGCGTACCCGTCAGGACATGGACTTCGAGGCAGCCCTTCCCGACGACATGGCGACACTCATCGAGCGGTGGCGGACTTTCTGCCACGGTCTCTCCACCCACTAATCCCGTTACTATTTTCCTGTTCCATCAAACACCTTATGAACCAATTATGAAACGGACTATTGCAATCGTTGCCGGTGGCGACTCTTCCGAACACGACGTTTCGCTACACAGTGCGGCCAACATCCTGTCGTACATGGACACCGAGAAATACGACAGCTACATCGTGAAAATGCGAGGGAATGACTGGCACGTCGATTACCACGGCACGCCATGCCCGATAGACCGCAACGATTTCAGCTTCACCGCCCCCGACGGCCATCACGCCTTCGACTTCGCCTACATCACCATCCACGGCACCCCGGGGGAGAACGGCATCCTGCAAGGTTACTTCGACCTCGTCGGGATTCCTTATTCGACCAGTGGAGTTCTCGTGGAGGCTCTCACGTTCAATAAGTTCGCACTCAACAATTACCTCCGCTCCTTATCATCGGACGGCCATTTCCACATCGCGGACTCCATTCTCGTGCACCGGGACGGCGAGCGCCCAAGCGGGCTTGACGTAGAGCAACGCCTCGGATACCCCTGCTTCGTCAAGCCTAACGCAGGAGGGAGCAGCTTCGGCGTGACGAAAGTCAAGACCGCCGCCGCGTTGTCCGATGCGCTCGACAAGGCTTTCCTCGAAAGCCCGGATGCCATGATTGAACGCTTTGTCGCGGGGACGGAAATAACTTGCGGATGTTACAAATCCTCCACCGGGGAAATCATCGTCCTGCCCATTACGGAAGTCGTAACCAGTGAGGAATTCTTCGACTACGATGCGAAATACAATGGTAAGGTAAGCGAAATCACGCCCGCCCGGATAGCGCCCGAGACGGCTGAACGGGTGGGACGAATCACATCATATATATATGAAAAGCTGGACTGCTACGGCCTCATCCGCATCGACTATATCCTCTCGGGCAATCCGGGAGAAGAGGCGGTGAACCTGCTCGAAATCAATACGACTCCGGGCATGACGGCCACCAGTTTCATCCCGCAGCAAGTAAAGGCCGCCGGTCGAGACATTACGAACGTGCTTACGGACATTATAGAAGGGAAATTAAGTTAACTCCCACAAAAAAGACACAGCCATGCACATCCCCGCTGAATTCGACGAAATCCGTCCATATACCCCCGAAGAACTCCCCAAAGTGTTTGAGGAACTCCTTGACGACCCGCAGTTCCTCCCCATCGCACTTTCGTTCTTTCCCGGAACGACACGGGAACAGCTCGCCTGCCAGCTGCACCAATGCACGACGAACCTTGACGTGCAGAAGAAGCT
The DNA here is from genome assembly GCA_964647405.1 of uncultured Prevotellamassilia sp. GTDB lineage: Bacteria > Bacteroidota > Bacteroidia > Bacteroidales > Bacteroidaceae > Alloprevotella. The sequence continues at coordinate 21,057 of CAZYHW010000003.1, read as the reverse complement.
ACTCTATCCCTTAGTCGAGCGACTGGTCGGACAGACATGCACGAGCCTTGATTTCAACACCGGAGGCTTGGCCATCAGCAACTACACATTTGTGTCGAACCACCGGGACATTGTGCTTGACTCGGCATTCCTGAGCCTGCTCCTGCTGAAAAATGGTTTCCCGACCACCGTAGAAATCGCTATCGGCGACAACCTGCTCGCTTATCCTTGGATTAAGAAGCTCGTCCGCATCAACAAGTCGTTCATCGTGCAGCGTTCCGTCGGAATGCGGCAGATGCTCGAAAGCAGTGCCCGCCTGAGCCGTTACATGCACTTCGCCATCACGGAAAAGCAGGAGAACATCTGGATTGCACAACGGGAGGGACGTGCCAAGGACTCCAACGACCGCACGCAGGATTCCCTGCTGAAAATGATGGCCATGGGCGGAGAGGGGACACCGGCCGACCGCCTGCGCAGCCTCCATATCGTCCCGTTGGCCATATCCTACGAATACGACCCCTGCGACTACCTCAAAGCCAAAGAATTCCAGCAGAAACGGGACGACCCGGCGTTCCGGAAAACACGCGAAGACGACCTCCTCAACATGCAGACCGGCATATTCGGCATGAAAGGCCGCATACACTATCAGGCAGCCCAGCCCATCAATACATGGCTCGACGAATGTGCCGACCTGCCCAAGCAGGCTTTTTTCGAGGCCGTCGCCACACGCATGGACCGCGCCATCCATCAGAACTACGCCCTCTACCCAAATAATTACATCGCAGCTGACAAGCTCGACGGCGGTGGCCGTTATGCCGACCACTACACCGACAACGACATACAGCGTTTCGACACATACATTGACGGGCAACTCGCCCGCATCGACCTGCCTCACAAGGATGAGGACTACCTGCGCGAACGTATGCTCACCATGTACGCCAATCCCGTGCGTAACCAAGCCGCAGCCCGATGCGACTGACGTGGATGGCGATACTGGGAGCAACCGTTGCGATGCTCTTTCCCTCATGCTCGGATGACGACTCGGTGTGGCCGTCTGTACGCTCGGACATGGGGTGGTTGTCCGTGTCGGATACGGGCGACAGGACGTATTTCCTACCCGACGGAGGCGACACGCTCAACGTCACGAACAACCTTTCGGGATTGCAGCCCGACACGAGCTACCGCGTCGTAGCCTCCTACACCACCGCATCGGCGAGTGCCACCCTGACGAGCTTACAATACGTCTTGGCCGCTACGCCGAAAACTTATACTACCGAAGTGACTGACCCGCTCAATATGCTAAGCGTCTGGACGGGAGGGGGATGTGTGAACCTCAGGCTCTCCGTGCTGACCCGGAACGAAGCGACGCAATACTTCGGTTGCATCGACCGTGGACTGCAAACGTGGCCCGACGGACGGCATTCGCTTTCACTCGGGCTCTATCACGACCAAGGCGACGACCCGACCTCGTTCTCGCGAACGGTCTACATCTCTTTTGTCCTTACTCCCTATGAGGGAATTCTCCAAGCGGGCGACACGGTACACGTCGGCATCTGCACGTTCGACGAAGAGGAAGTAATTCGGTCGGTCGTCCTTCCCGGATAAGCGGAAATAGGAATTACATCCCCGCCCACGGAATCCGCCGCCCGTGCCCGCCGTCCGGGCAGGTCGCTTCACCGTCCCCGCAGCAGTGCTTCAATTCACCACCACAAGGGGAAAATACTCGTCAAGGATGGCTTTGGCGCGTTCGAGTTGTTCCGGCGTATTTTCCTTAACGTTTTTCAGTTGGTATTCCTGCCCCATCGCTTCATATTTGTGTACGCCCAGCGTGTGATAAGGCAGTATTTCTACGCGCTGCAACTGCCGGTATCCCTTGAAATGCTCCCCCAATGCACGCATATCCTCCTCGAAATCGCTCCATCCCGGCACCAGCACATAGCGTAACCAGAAAGGATGGCCATGCTGTTCGAGCCACTCGGCCGTGCGCAGCGTCTGCGTGTTTTCGCGCCCGGTCAGTTGCAGGTGGCGTGCGGGATTGAATTGCTTGACATCAAGCAGCACGAGGTCTGCCAACCCGAGGAGCCGTTCGACCTCCGCATTCCATACTCCGCCATTGGAGTCCAGACATACGTGTATGCCCGCCGCTTTCAGCCGTTCGACCAAGGGGATGAGTGCCGCCGCCTGCACCGTCGGTTCGCCTCCGCTGAACGTGACGCCGCCATGCCGTCCGAAAAACGGTTTCATCGAGACAGCCTGCTCCACGATATAGTCGATGGACGTTTCCCGGCTCTCGCCCACGGCATCGATGGTGTCCGGATTGGCGCAATAAAGGCAACGGAACGGGCATCCCTGCAAGAATACCACGTAGCGCAGTCCCGGGCCGTCGAACGTGCCCAGGCTTTCGTAAGAATGTACTTTGAGTTTTTCCATATCCTGTCGTGATGTGAAAGGGCAGGCCAACACGACGGTCGGCCTGCCCCGTAATATTTCCTGCCAAAGCAGGTTTACATTCTCTCGTGGAAAGAACGCGAGATTACTTCGAGCTGGTGCTCACGGCTCAGCTTGACAAAGTTCACCGCATAGCCCGAGACACGGATGGTCAGCTGGGGATACTTCTCGGGATGCTCCATGGCATCTTCGAGCATCTCACGGTTGAGCACGTTCACGTTGAGGTGGTGCGCTCCTTTGGTGAAATATCCGTCCATCAGCGTGACGAGGTTGTCCACCCGTTCTTCCGGCGTGGGACCGAGCGACTTCGGAACGATGCTGAACGTGTTGGAGATACCGTCCTGCGAATCACGGTAGCGCAGCTTGGCCACCGAGCTCAACGAAGCGATGGCACCGTTCTTGTCGCGGCCATGCATGGGGTTCGCACCCGGGGCAAAAGCCACACCGGCGGCGCGACCGTCGGGCGTGGCACCGGTCTTCTTTCCATACATGACGTTCGACGTGATGGTCAGCAGCGACAAAGTCGGGCGGGCATTCTTGTAGACGGGATGCTTTTTGAGTTCCTCGCTGAAATAGTAGACGAGGTCGACACCGAGGTGGTCGACACGGTCGTCGTTGTTGCCGAAGCAGGGATATTCGCCCTCGATGTCGAAGCCTTCGGTCAGGCCGATGTCGTTGCGGCGGGCTGTCACCGTGGCGTACTTGATGGCCGAGAGAGAGTCGATAGCGATGGAAAGTCCTGCCACGCCATACGCGAGGTTGATGCGGGGATTCGTGTCGACGAAAGCCATCTGCGCTTTCTCGTAGTAGTACTTGTCGTGCATGTAGTGGATGATGTTCATCGCATCATTATATACACGCGCGATTTGCGACAGCACTTTCTTGTAGTTCGACAGCACTTCCTCGAAGTTCAGCCGTTCGCCGATGAGCACCGGGATGTCCTTAACCATCACCGTACCGGTGTTCTCGCAACGGCCGCCGTTGATGGCGAGCAGCAGAGCCTTGGCCAGGTTGCAGCGGGCACCGAAGAACTGAATCTGGCGGCCGATGTCCTGATAGGAGACGCAGCAGGCGATGCCGTAGTCGTCGGAGCCACGGACTTCGCGCATGAGCGTGTCGTTCTCATACTGTATCGACGACGTGTCGACCGACACCTTGGCGCAGAACTCCTTGAATCCTTCGGGCAGCTCGGGGCTCCACAGCACGGTCATGTTGGGCTCGGGCGACGGGCCGAGGTTGTAGAGCGTTTGCAGGAAGCGGAACGAGGTCTTCGTCACCTTCGTCCGGCCGTCGTTGAAGCGTCCGCCGAGCGACTCGGTTATCCACGTGGGGTCACCGGCGAAGATGTCGTTATACGACTGCATGCGCAGGTGGCGCACCATGCGGAGCTTGATGACGAACTGGTCGATGAGTTCCTGTGCGAACGTCTCGTCAATCAAACCGTGGTCGAGGTCGTACTGGATGTAGATGTCGAGGAACGAGGAAACGTTGCCCAGCGACATGGCGGCGCCGTCCTGCTCCTTCACGGCAGCGAGGTAGGCCATGTAGACCCACTGCACGGCTTCCTGGGCTGTCTCGGCGGGGCGGCTGAGGTCGAGGCCGTAGTATTCGCCCATAATCTTCATTTCTTTGAGCGCCTTGATTTGCTCGGCCACTTCCTCACGCAGGCGGATGCGCTCGTCGGTCATCGGGCTGAGCAGGGATTTCAGGTCGGCCGTCTTGGCCTCGATGAGCCGGTCAAGGCCGTAAAGAGCCAACCGGCGGTAGTCGCCGATGATGCGCCCGCGGGCATAGTTGTCGGGAAGTCCCGTGAGGAAGCCCAGCGAGCGGAACTTGCGGATTTCCTCCGTATATACATCGAAAACACCGTCGTTATGCGTCTTGCGATAGTGCGTGAAGATGTCCTTCACCTTAGGGCTGACCTCCACGCCTTGCTCGCGGCAAGCCTTTTCAACCACCTTGATGCCTCCGAAAGGCTTGATGGCACGCTTCAGCAGCTCGTCGGTTTGCAGGCCGACTATCAGCTCGTTCTCCTTATCTATGTAACCGGCCTTGTGCGACGTGATGGTCGAAACCACGTCCGGGTCGAGCGAGCGGACTCCGCCGCGCGCGCGTTCTTCTTCCAAAGCTTGCAGACAAAGATCCCAGATGCGCTTCGTGCGTGCCGTGGGACCTTGGAGGAAAGAGGCATCGCCCGTGTAGGGTGTGATGTTCGTCGAAACGAAATCTGTCACGTTGATTTCTTTACTCCAAAGACCGTCTTTGAATCGGTGAGTCAATTCCATAAATCAGTTTGTTAGTGGATAACTTGTCGTTAGGCCGGCAAAGGTAGCACTTTTAGTTCAAATTAACATGGGTAAGGCTTACAAGTTTTCCGTGAAACTGTTTTTCGCTTTCCGGTTTCCTGTTCCCGCCCCGCCGGATTCGCCCGCGGAAGCCGGATTTTCCGCCACTCCGTCGGCCATCCGCTCCCACTCCGTGCAGCCATGAGCGGGATTTTCCAAGGAGGGGTAAACGACGGATAGCGATGCGCCATCACGGAGAGAGCCGACAGGAACGGCAAACCCGCCGCAGGCCATCCCCGCCTGTACCGACGGGTTCATACAAGTCGCCGGATAGGTTCGACTGTCCGGCGACCCGGCGCGACGAGTCGGCGACCCGTTGCGCCTGGTCGCCGCACGGCACTTTTTGGACAGCCCGCACGGGGCGCGGATGGCTTTTTTTCCCTATTTTTGCAAGGCATTTGGCACCACAAAGCACGGACGCATGAAGTACTCCATCCTCATCCCCGTTTACAACCGCCCCGACGAGGTGGACGAACTCCTCGGCAGCCTCTGCGCGCAGACGGTCGGGGGATTCGAGGTCATCGTCGTCGAGGACGGGTCGGCTGTGCCGTGCGCCGATGTCGTAAGCCGCTATGCCGGGCGGCTTGACGTGCACTACTACTCCAAGCCCAATTCCGGCCCGGGGCCGACCCGCAACTTCGCGGCCTCCAAGGCTTCCGGCGAATACCTGATTATTCTCGACTCCGACGTGGTTCTGCCCCCCGGCTACCTCGCCGCCATCGACGGGGAGCTGCGCCGCGAACCCTGCGACGCTTTCGGCGGTCCCGACCGCGCCCACCCGTCGTTCACGCCGGTGCAGAAAGCCATCAACTACGCCATGACATCCTTCTTCACCACCGGCGGCATACGCGGAGGGAAGAAGAAACTGGACAAGTTCTACCCCCGCTCGTTCAACATGGGCGTGCGGGCTTCCGTCTTCCGCGAGCTGGGCGGCTTCGCGGCGATGCGTTTCGGCGAGGACATCGACCTGAGCACGCGCATCCTGCACAGCGGGCACGAGACCCGCCTCATGCCGGAAGCGTGGGTGTGGCACAAACGGCGCACCGACCTGCGCAAGTTCTTCAAGCAGGTGCATAACTCCGGCATCGCCCGCATCCACCTCTCGAAACGGCATCCCGGCACGCTGAAACTCGTCCACATGCTGCCCGCCGCGTTCACGGTGGGTTGCGCCCTGCTGCTGGCCGTCCTCGTCGCGGGCATCGCCATGGCAGCAGCCTGCCCGGCCTCCGCAAGCCACGGAGCCGCCGCGCTGTGCCTGACCGTGGGGCTCGCCCCCCTGCTTCTCTTCGCCCTTGTCATCCTCCTCGATGCCACGGTACGCAACCGCAGCCTGCACGTCGGGCTGCTCGCCGTGGCCGCCTCCTACGTCCAGCTCACCGGCTACGGCACGGGATTCCTGCGCGCCTGGTGGCAGTGCGTCGTCCTCGGCCACGGGGAATTCGAGGCGTTCAGGGGGAATTTCTACAAGTAACTCCCGGCATCACGATGGGCAAGCTGAGCATCAACCAATGGGACGAAGCCGACCGGCCAAGGGAAAAACTCGAAAGGCTCGGGGCGACAGCCCTCTCCAACGCCGAACTGCTGGCCATCCTCATCGGTTCGGGGTCGGCCGACGAGAGTGCCGTCGACCTCATGCGCCGCGTCATGGACGACCACGGGGGCAGCCTGCGCCGCTTGGGCAAGTCTACGCTCGCCGCCCTGTGCGCCTATAAAGGCATCGGGCCGGCCAAGGCCGTCACCCTCATGGCCGCCTGCGAACTGGGACGGCGACGCGCCGCCGAGACACCCCAACAGCGGCCGCAGATGCGCACGAGCCGCGACATATACGACTACTTCATGCCCCTCATGCAGGACCTCCCGACCGAGGAATGCCACGTGATGCTGCTCAACCAGCAACTGCGCCTCATCGACAGCCGTTGCGTGGGACGCGGCGGGCTGAGCAGCACGGTGGTCGACGTGCGCTGCGTCATGTACGAGGCCATCACGGCCCGCGCGGCGGCCATCGCCCTGTGCCACAACCACCCCTCGGGCTCCTGCCGCCCCAGCAGCGACGACGACCGCCTGACCCGGCGCGTGGGACAGGCGGCCCGTGTGCTCGACCTGCGTTTCATCGACCACATCGTCCTGGCCGACGGCAGCTATTACAGCTACGCCGACGAGGGATGCCTCGAACCGACCCACGAATAGACTTTCACGCCAAGCAACCATGACACCCGAAGAAAAGACAAGCATCGAAGAGAAAATCGTCGAGACACTCAAAACGGTCTATGACCCCGAAATCCCCGTCGACATCTACAACCTGGGGCTCATCTACCGCATCGACTTGGCCGACGACGGCTTCCTGGATGTCGACATGACCCTCACCGCCCCCAACTGTCCCGCCGCCGACTTCATAGTGGAGGACGTGCGCATCAAGCTCGCCGGCATCAGCGGAGTGACCGACGTGCGCGTCAACCTGGTGTTCGAGCCGGAATGGGACAAGGACATGATGAGCGAAGAGGCCAAGCTCGAACTCGGTTTCCTCTAACTTCCTGAAAAGACTGCTGCCATGAAGAACATATATTTCCTCTCCGACGCGCATCTCGGATGCCTGGCCCTGTCGCACCGCCGCACGCAGGAGCGGCGCTTAGTCAACTTCCTCGACCGCATCAAGCACAAGGCGGCCGCCGTCTACCTGCTCGGGGACATGTTCGACTTCTGGCACGAATACCGCACCGTCGTCCCCAAGGGTTTCACCCGCTTTCTCGGGAAACTGAGCGAGCTGACCGACCTCGGGGTCGAGGTACATTTCTTCACCGGCAACCACGACCTGTGGATTGGTGACTACCTGGAAAAGGAGTGCGGCGTTACCCTGCACCGCGACAGCTGCACGACGGAAATCTACGGCAGCATCTTCTACCTCGCCCACGGCGACGGCTTGGGCTCGACCGACAGAAAATACCGTTTCCTGCGGCGAATCTTCCACAACCGAACCTGCCAATGCCTCTTTTCCGCCCTCCACCCGCGCTGGGGCATGGCTTTCGGGCTGGCATGGGCGAGGCACAGCCGGATGAAACACATCCGCACCGGCGAACCGGCCTACATGGGCGAACAGAAGGAGGAACTGGTCCTCTTTGCCAAGGACTACCTGCGCATGCATCCGAACGTGAATTACTTCATCTTCGGCCACCGGCACATAGAGCTCGACCTGCAACTCACGCATGAGGCACGGATGGTCATACTCGGCGACTGGATTTCGCTGTTCACCTACGCCGTGTTCGACGGGGAGCACTTGTTCATGGAAAACTTCATCGAGGGAGAAACCGCTCCCTGACCGACGCAACAAGTCGCCGACCCGTCACGACGAACCGGCGACCTGTCAAATCTATCCGGCGACTCGTTAAGACCGGTCGCCGCAACAGGTTAAGGAAAAGGCGGACGAATCAAAAGAATCCTACTCGTCCATCATCAATTTGAGCTGGACTGCCTGCCCGGCAAGGAACATGCGCGCCAATCCGCCCGGTGTCGTCACCGTGGGGGGCACGTCGGCGGTCAGCGACAGACGGCCATCGGCAAGATGGTAAAAAGCGTTGTTGTCCGGGCATACACGGTCGCCCCCAATGCCCACGTCGAGCCGCAGGGAGGGGTCGGCCTGTTGCGCGATGCGCAAGAAGCGGGGCACGTCGAGCACCCGCGCCATCGCATAGGGCTGCGCGTCCGGAGCATTGGCGCTCACGCCAATTTTCATCACGGCTTTCTGCGCCCCATACTTCCGCCGGACATAAGCTATCATGGCATCGAGCGCGTCGTCCGTCCGGGCCAGAGCCTCGGCCACCTGACACGTTCCCTCCTCGCCCTGACGCGCAAAGCACAGCCCGACGAGCCGACCGCCCTGGCGCACGGTGCAGAACGTGTGTCCGGCGAGACGCCAGTCGGCCAGGGCGGCGAAGAATGACGCCTGGTCGTGGCAGAGCGCCAAGTCGGTACGCCGCCGGATACTCCGGTAGCAGACATAAATCTCGCGAGCCTCATCCTGCGGCTCCTCTACCTCGTATGCTCCCGTGTCCGCCTCCGTGCTGTCCGTCACGTCGGTTTCGGCGCGGTAAACAGCCGTCTGGTATTCCCCATGACGCTCGTAGAAAGGGAATAGTCCGTCATCCGCCGGGATGACCAGGCTGAACAATGCGCCCGCCTTGTGCAAGCGGCGATGCGCCTCGGCGATGATGCGGGTGGCCAAGCCCTTCCCGCGATGCTCGGGGAGGGTGGCCACGCCCGAAAGGTAGCCCACACGCACCACCGTGCCGAAAAAGTTCATCGGATACGTGAACGCTTGCAACGCGGAGACGACCCGGTCGTCGTGTAAGATGCAGACGTTCGATTGCGCGGTGTACTTGCGCGTGAAATAAAGGTCAAGGAAAGCCTCGGGGTCGCCGAAGCAGGTGCGCCACAGGTCACGTGTCTGGCGTTTCACCTCTTCATCATTAAGGAACGGCATAGTCGTGGGGTTGTTATTCAGTCACAGCAAATTTTTCCAGCAAGACGACGGGATGGTACGATAGTTTGGCTTTCCGCAAGCCCGCCGCGCCGATGTCCTCCTCGCGGTTGACATAGACGTAACGGGCGGGCAGGCTGTGCACGAAGTCACGGTTGATGACGGCATAAGCCCCCTCATAGTCCGTGTCGGCCTTTTCCACGCAGACATCGAACGTGTCGTTGTTCACCGGAGCACCATAGGTGAAAGCCACCAGGCGTCCGTCGACCCGCACGACGCCACCGAGGCCGCCAAGAGCCTCCCAGTGGTCAAGGACAAAGTGGATGGACCGCTGCTCACTGCCATAGTCGATGAGCCCGTCGGCCGCCGTCCGCCCGGCAGCCCATCGGGCAGCCAGCTCACGGCAATCGTCGAGATCCTCACGCCGGAGCGGAGCAAATTCGTAGTCAGGGTAAAGGCGGGTAAACTTGTTCGCATGATTGCGCTTGGCTTGCAACTTCTTGCCAGCCAGCGTGGCGAGCGCGTCGCGGCGGTACACATAATCACAAAAGTCGCGCGAGAGCAGGAAACGGAAACGCCCGGGAAAGGCGTGCTCAATCTCAATCATCGCATGGCGGCACACGCCCATCAGGAGCAGGGGATAGCCCTTGCGATGGGCATCGGCGGCTACCTGTTCGAGCGTTTCGTGCCATGACCCGTCGGCCACCACAACCTGATAGGCCAAACGGTCGCGCATCATAAAGCGGAAGACAAGGCGACCCGGCGAGGCGGCCAGCTCCGTACCGAAAAGCGAACGCCAACTCATCAGGTTCATGAAATTGATGTCGCAGTTGCGATACGGGCCACCCATCGTGATTCGCTGGACAGTCTCCTTGTCGGAAAGACTGAGCGGACGGAATTCCATCGGGGCGCTTTGCATCGTTCTTTTGGGTTAAGGCACGCAAAGTTACGCTTTTTCCGGAAAAAGCGGCGGACAGGCCTGACCCGCAGGCACGGCCACAGGCCGACACAGCAGCGACCTGCGGGATGCCCGTCCGCGGTTGACGACACCTGTCCGGCCACGTGGGTCGGGAAGCGACGGAAGCCACAAATCAGAGCCCCCTTCTCCCACGGAAAGGAGACAAAGCAGACCAAGGAAGTTCCCTTTCAAAAATTAATCGTACCTTTGCAGGTGCTGCCGTGAGGCGGACAGAAAAGACAAGACAACAATCACTTAACACATACGACATGATTAAATCACAAGACATCAAGAACGGGACGTGTATCCGTATGGATGGGCAACTCTACTTCTGCGTAGAATTCCTCCATGTAAAGCCCGGTAAAGGCAACACGATTATGCGCACGAAATTAAAGAACGTCGTTACGGGGCGCGTCATTGAAAAGCGTTTCAACATCGGCGAGGCCATCGAGGACGTGCGTGTGGAGCGTCGCCCGTTCCAGTTCTCGTATGCGGAAGGTAACGATTTCCATTTCCTGAACCAGGAGACATGGGACGAAGTGCTGATTTCAAAAGACGTTATCACGGGCGTGGACTTCATGAAAGAGGGCGACGTGGTCGAAGCAGTCATTGACGCGTCGACGGACACCATCCTCTATGCCGAGATGCCGGTGAAGACACGCCTGAAAGTCACCTACACCGAACCGGGACTCAAAGGCGACACCGCCACCAACACGACGAAGCCCGCCACCGTCGAGACGGGTGCCACCGTGCGCGTTCCCCTCTTCATCAACGAGGGCGAGATTATCGAAATCGACACCCGCGACGGTTCTTACGTCAACCGCGTGAAAGAGGCTTAACCACCCGGACAACCGTTCCTTATCCGGATTATTTATCCTCATCACCTCCCCACTAAAAATGGGGAGGTTTTTCATATTGTATTCCACACTTATGCACAAAAACGGGGACACTTCCTAAGCAAAAGGAAGTGCCCCCGAAACATTGAAGTCGCCGTCCTGCGAAACGGCTGTCAACTTTAATCGGTAATCAGGTCGTGCCCCGTCATCTCGGCGGGCTGGGGCAATCCCATGATGTGCAGGATGCTTGGAGCGACATCGGCCAGGATGCCATCCTTCACCACGGCATTCTTGTTTTCCGTCACGTAGATGAACGGCACGGGGTTCAAGGAGTGCGCCGTATTCGGCGTTCCGTCCGGATTAATGGCATTGTCTGCATTGCCGTGGTCTGCAATAATGATTGTCTCATAGCCTGTCTCGCTGGCTGCCGTCACCACCTCTTTCACACAGGTGTCCACTGCCTCCACGGCTTTCTGGATAGCACTGTACACGCCGGTATGCCCGACCATGTCCCCGTTTGCGAAGTTCACGACAAGGAAGTCGTATTTGTTCTCCCGGAGCACGGCCACGAGCTTGTCCTTGACTCCGAACGCACTCATCTCTGGTTGCAAGTCGTAGGTGGCTACCTTGGGCGACGGGACAAGGATGCGGTCCTCTCCCTCGTATGGTTGCTCACGGCCGCCGTTGAAGAAGAACGTCACATGGGCATACTTCTCCGTCTCAGCCGTATGGAGCTGTTTCAAACCCTGCGCACTGAGATATTCGCCCAGCGTGTTCACCACATTTTCCTTCGGGAACAGGATGTGGACGCCCTTGAAATTCGCATCGTAAGGAGTCATGCAATAATATTGCAGCCCCGGAATAGTCTGCATACCCTCTTCGGGCATATCCTGCTGGGTCAGGACGATGGTCAGCTCCTTGGCGCGGTCGTTCCGGTAGTTGAAGAAGATGACCACGTCGCCTTCCTTGATACGTCCGTCGACAGCCGTATTCACCAACGGCTCCATGAACTCATCCGTGTCCTTGTGGTCCTCACTGTCAGCGTCGTAGCAATCCTGCACGGCCTGCACCATGTCCGTGCAAGGCTTTCCCTTTCCGGAAACAAGGAGGTCGTAGGCCACCTTTACACGATTCCAGCGCTTGTCGCGGTCCATGGCGTAAAAACGACCGATGATATGGGCGATATGAGCCCCGTTCGCCTCACAATGCGCCGTGAGGTCGGCAATGAATCCCTTGCCGCTCTTCGGGTCGGTGTCACGTCCGTCCATGAAGCAGTGCACGAAAGTGTTTCCGGCCACGCCATAATGATTGGCTATCTCTATCAGCTTGTACAAATGGTCGAGCGAGGAATGCACGCCGCCCGTCGAGGTGAGCCCCATCAGGTGCAGGCCTTTCCCCGTGGACTTTGCATACTCGTAAGCCGACCGGATTTCAGGATTTTCGAGGATACTGTTGTCCGCGCAAGCCCGGTTGATTTTCACCAAGTCCTGGTAGACAATCCGTCCTGCTCCGATATTGAGATGTCCCACCTCGGAGTTGCCCATCTGACCGTCGGGCAGACCTACGTTCTCGCCCGATGCCTGCAACTGGGAGTGGGGATAATTTGCCACAAGGCTGTCCATGAAAGGAGTAGGCGTATTATAGATGGCATCACCCTTACCATGGCTGCCGATGCCCCATCCATCCAGAATCATCAAAAGTGCTTTCTTTTTCATCGTGACTGTCTTTTTTGCTTTTACATCTTATAATCGTGCAAAGGTAGTGCTTTTTCGGGAGAAAGTACCGCCGAAAAGGAAAACTCCACCGCCGGAAAAAACTTCCCCGGCGGTGGATCGCGTCCGACGGCAAATGCAACAAGGCGCGGCGAATCCTCCATTTCGAAATACACCGACCCGACTTCTGCGGGGCAGCCCTGTTCCGCGCACCCTGTTCCCCACCCGTTGATACGGCCAGTTCCCCACGGGGAGAAATGCCCTCCCGGTAAGTCGCATCAAGTCGCCGACCTGTGATGTCTAGTCGCCGACCCGTGGCATCTAGTCGCCGACTTGTCACGACGGACAGCCGACCCGTCGGCTGCGTCCTATGCTTCACTGCGCGCAGGCAGGGAA
>CAZYHW010000003.1:0-7812 GCA_964647405.1 uncultured Prevotellamassilia sp. | reverse complement strand
GCGTCCTATGCTTCACTGCGCGCAGGCAGGGAAACTTGCGTATCTATCCGGACTTTACAACATCCCGACGGTGAAGCCAGCAAGAAGGAAGGTGTCACCGGCACACCCATGACGGGAGGAATCAATCCTGTCGCAAGCTACGATATACGGAACTGACGACCCACGCCGCAACAAACAGCCGGAAAAGGAGGGGTATCTCCACCGGAATCAAGGCGATAAACACGCCGACTTGTGCGTGGAGCAGATGAACAATGCCGCGGGGCGTGAAAGGGATTCCCGTCAGGCGGGTACATAAGGCGGAAAGGGCGACCAAGACGCGCATCCGTGTGATGCGGAATACAAAACCAGCGTCTGATTTCGGACAACGACGTGTTTCACACGACGGAGGGAGGAGGAGTTCTTTTCTCATCATCTTTACTTGGCTCTAACAGTTTGATGAGGCAAAGAAACTTCCCGTTTGTGACAAATGATGTCACACGCAGATTTTTTCTGTTAAAAAGCGGACACGCTCCCTCAGATATTGCTTAAACGCATCGGGCGAGACGACTTCCACGTCATCACAAAGCCCCAGCACGAAACGGCCTATCCCTTTATAGTCGCACACAAGCGTTTCCAACTGGTAGCGTCCGTCGTCGAGCAAGGTCAGTTGCCGCCGTGCGTTCGGTGCTTCTTCAATCAACACACGCGCCGACAGCCCTCCCAACACGAGCGTGACGGGAAACTGATGCTCCCCCGAAAATCCGAACATGTCCGTATAAAAAGGTGTATGCTCCGTCTTGTGGCTCCACAGCATATCAAGGAGTTCCACACTCCCGGCCCGGCTAATCTTGAACGTCTTGTTCATTCCCGTAGACAGCTCGTAGCAACGCACCTCGGTGTTTCCGGACATGAACATATACGGTTCGACCATTCTGTCGCTCACCCGCCCACTGCTCGGCGATACATACCCACGAAGCAGAGCGACCCTTTCGAGCTTCACCGCGTCGTAAAGGGTCGAGAGATTCCGTGCTATATGTTCGTCCACGCCATGACGGGACAATACTTCAAAGTCATAGAGTGAACTGAGTTTCTGCCGGAGATGACGGACTTGGGGCGACTGGTCATGGACGGCGTTCAGGACCTGATTAATCGTGATGGCCTCGTCCTCAGAGAAGTGGATTCGTTCAGTAATGGCCTTGAAGAACGGCGAAGAGGAGGAGAGATGGTAACCGTGACCGCGCTTCTCGATGATGAAACCCAGTTCGCGGAAAGTTTCGATATAACGATAAATGGAACGGCGGCTTAGCTGCAATTCGCGGCTCAGCATGGATATGTCCGAAGTCCGGTTCTGTGCCAATAGCATCATGAGACGAAGCTGCCTGTCAAAGCGTTCCTTTTCCATATTACCCTTCCGTGGTATTATCGTCCTCTATTACAAACTTCAAAGAGTGTTCCCCGACTCCGAAGTTGGCGGCAAAAGTAAGCCATACCTTTGGAAAACATGCCGAAAAGACATTGAAAAAGTGTCAACACCCCGTAAAAATTCCACTTTTGCCTTATAGCGGCACCGTGGCGGGGTGTTGACACTCGGAAAAGGTTATCGGACAGCCGAAGAGGCCTTACAGATGCGCGGAGAGCTTCTCCAACATGTCGCGGGTCATGGTGTCGAGGTCATAGGTCGGCTTCCAGTCCCACTCCTCACGGGCACAGGTGTCGTCCAAGCTGTCCGGCCAACTGCTGGCAATGGATTGCTTCAAGGGGTCGACGCAGTACTCCATCTCGAATTCGGGTTTGTATTTCTTGATGGCCGCATAGATTTCCTCCGGAGCGAAACTCATCGACGCGATGTTGAATGCGTTGCGGTGGATAAGGCGCGCGGGATCCGCCTCCATAAGCTGCACGCAGGCGCGCAGGGCATCAGGCATATACATCATGTCCATGTAAGTCCCCGCCTGGATAGGGCAGACAAACTTCTCGCCCTTCACGGCCGAATAATATATGTCAACGGCGTAATCCGTCGTACCGCCGCCCGGAGGAGTCACGTTGGAAATCAATCCCGGGAAGCGGACGGCACGCGTGTCCACACCATATTTATGATAATAATAGTCACTGAGCAGTTCCGTCGTCACCTTGCTCACGCCGTAAATAGTTCTCGGGCGTTGCACCGTGTCCTGCGGTGTCTTCACACTCGGGGTCTCCGGGCCGAACGAGCCGATGGAGCTGGGCGTAAAGACGGCGCAGCCGTGCTGGCGGGCTATTTCGAGCACGTTTATCAGACCGTCGATGCCGATGTGCCACGCCAGCAGCGGCTTGCTCTCTGCCACCACCGACAACAAGGCGGCCAGGTTGTAAATGGTGTCTATCCCATACTTCGTGACCACACCCTCAATCATGCCGGCATCCGTCACGTCGCACAGTTCCGCCGGGCCGCTCTCTTTCAGAGCTCCTTTGGGTTCCGCACCTTTGATATACCCTGCTACGACATGGTCGTTGCCCACATGCTCACGTAGTACCATGGTCAGCTCCGAGCCTATCTGCCCCGTGGCACCTATGACCAAAACATTCTTCATCGCTTGTATGTTTGACTATTAGTTAGTTTATGACTTTTGCAAAGGAAACGGTTTTTTCCCAGATTTCCACCGTTTTCACATTGTTTATTCAGATAAAATACGTTCCTTTGCTTTGGCCATACCGAAAAGCCGGCCGGATGTCGCTGTGCCGGCTTCGTTCCAAACCTGCCACCTTATTTTTAATATAGCTTTACTGATATGTACGGTAAATTCAAAGAACATCTTACGGAAGAGCTGGCCAGCATCAAGGCAGCCGGTCTCTACAAGGACGAACGCATCATCGAAAGCCCCCAACGGGCGGGCATCGAGGTCGGAGGCAAGACGGTACTGAACTTCTGCGCCAACAACTACCTCGGGCTCTCCAATCATCCGCGCCTCATCCAAGCCGCCAAGGACATGATGGACAAGCGGGGCTACGGCATGTCGTCCGTGCGCTTCATCTGCGGCACGCAGGACATCCACAAGCAGCTCGAAGCCGCCATCTCCGACTACTTCAAGACCGAGGACACCATCCTTTACGCCGCATGCTTTGATGCCAACGGCGGTGTGTTCGAACCGCTGCTCACGGCCGACGATGCCATCATCAGCGACGCCCTCAACCACGCCTCCATCATTGATGGCGTGCGCCTCTGCAAGGCTAAACGTTACCGGTACGCCAACGGCGACATG
Source organism: uncultured Prevotellamassilia sp. (assembly GCA_964647405.1). Lineage (GTDB taxonomy): Bacteria > Bacteroidota > Bacteroidia > Bacteroidales > Bacteroidaceae > Alloprevotella. The sequence goes on along the minus strand of CAZYHW010000003.1, from coordinate 4,594 downwards.
GAAGACCTCGAACGCTGCCTCAAAGAGGCACAGGCACAACGCTTCCGCCTCATCTGCACCGACGGGGTGTTCTCCATGGACGGGAACGTCGCCCCGATGGACAAGATCTGCGACCTTGCCGAGAAATACGATGCCCTTGTCCTCGTCGACGAAAGCCACTCCGCCGGCGTGGTCGGTGCCACGGGACACGGCGTGAGTGAGTTCTTCGGCACATACGGCCGCGTCGACATTTACACCGGCACGCTGGGCAAAGCCTTCGGCGGTGCCATGGGTGGCTTCACCACTGGCCGGAAGGAAATAATCGACATCCTGCGGCAGCGCAGTCGCCCTTACCTCTTCTCGAACTCCGTCGCCCCCGCCATCATCGGTGCGGCACTCGAAACGTTCAAGATACTCAAAGAGAGCAACGAGCTGCACGACAAACTCGTCGATAACGTCAATTATTTCCGTGACAAGATGATGGCCGCCGGATTCGACATCAAGCCCACGCAGAGCGCCATCTGCGCCGTCATGCTCTATGATGCCAAACTCTCGCAGGACTTTGCCAACAAGATGCAGGACGAAGGCATCTACGTCACCGGCTTCTTCTATCCCGTCGTTCCCAAAGGCGAGGCACGCATCCGCGTACAAATCTCGGCCGGACACGACCGCGAGCAGCTCGACCAGTGCATCGCCGCCTTCATCAAGGTAGGCAAGGAACTCGGCGTACTGAAATAAACGCTACTCCACCTTTCCACACGCCCGGGCAGTCCGTCCGGGCTTTTTTGTGCCCTTCCCGAAAGAGGCGAACGCCAGTTTCTCCGCAGAAATGGACGGTTTGCGGCTATCATACGGGAGGGTGCACACTGCGTGTGTGCCAAGATCCGAACCAGAAAGCGAACCCGCTGGAACCGACCAGCGATGGCGCAACCGCACCGGCTTTTCCCGTTATCCGCGCGGGCTGCGTGAAAGCCTGCCCCGCCCATGCCGAAAAGCCATCGGTGCATTTGTTGCGACCAAGTCGGCGACCTGTGGCGACGGGTCGCCGACTTGTCACGACGGAAAGCCGACCTGTACGGCCGCACCGCCCGACACTAAAACCATGCCGCCCCCGCGCCTGAACGGGAACAAATGACTAACTTTGCGCACGGCCTATCCCAAATCGTCCCATGGTACTGAACTACATCTGGATTGCGTTCTTCTTCATCGCGTTCGCCATCGCGGCTTTCCGGCTTCTCGTGTATGGCGACGTGGAAGTGTTCCCCGCCATCATGGATTCGACGTTCGCCTCGGCCAAGACGGCATTCGAGATTTCGCTCGGTTTGACCGGTGTTTTGTCGCTCTGGCTCGGCGTGATGAAAATAGGCGAACGCGGCGGGCTCGTCGCGCTGCTGGCGCGCGGCCTAAGTCCCGTCTTCACCCGGTTGTTCCCGGAGATTCCGAAAGGGCATCCGGTCGTGGGGCAGTTGTTCATGAATCTGGCGGCCAATATGCTGGGGCTCGACAACGCCGCCACCCCCCTCGGGCTGAAAGCGATGGCCGGTTTGCAGGAGCTGAACCCGAAGAAGGACACGGCCTCGAACGCCATGATTATGTTCTTGGTGTTGAACACGTCGGGCTTGACCATCATCCCCGTGAGCATCCTCGTCTACCGTGCCCAGATGGGTGCGGCACAGCCGACCGACGTGTTCGTCCCCATCCTGTTGGCCACGTTCTTCTCCACGCTGGCGGGCATCGTGGCCACGAGCCTCTACCAGCGCATCAACCTCCTGAACCGCGTGCTCCTCCTGACCTTGGGCGGCGTGTCGCTCGCCGTGGCAGGCATCATGTGGGGATTCAGCCGGTTGCCGCGTGAGGAAATGGCCACGGTGGCCTCGACGGTGGCCAACGTGCTGCTCTTCACGCTTGTGGTGGGTTTCATCTGGACCGGCGTGCGGAAGAAAGTCAACGTCTACGATGCCTTCATCGAGGGAGCCAAGGACGGTTTCCAGACAGCCGTCCGCATCATTCCCTACCTCGTGGCCATCCTGGTGGGTGTAGGGGTGTTCCGGGCCTCGGGGGCGATGGATGCCCTGGTCGACGGGATTGCATGGCTCGTCAGCCTCACGGGAAGCGATGCCGAGTGGGTCGGAGCCCTGCCCACGGCACTGATGAAGCCGCTCAGCGGGAGCGGTGCGCGGGGCATGATGGTCGACGCCATGGCCACCTACGGCGCGGACTCCTTCGTCGGACGGCTTAGCTGCATCTTCCAAGGCGCGACCGACACGACGTTCTACATCCTGGCCGTCTACTTCGGCAGTGTCGGCGTGCGCTACACGCGCCATGCCGTGGCTTGCGGCCTGCTGGCCGACCTGGCCGGCGTGGTGGCGGCCATAGCGATATGCTACTTCTTTTTCGGATAACAAAACAACTGATTACATCCCCTTATAAGATTTCATGGCTAATCTGAAATCATTGGCAAAGGATACGGTCATTTACGGGGTGAGCAGCATCTTCGGACGTTTCCTGAATTATCTGCTGGTACCCCTCTACACGTCCACGATGGCGGCCTCGACGGGCGCATACGGCGTCATCACGAACGTGTACAGCTACACGGCCCTGCTGCTCGTGCTGCTGACGTTCGGCATGGAGACCACGTTCTTCCGGTTTGCCAACAAGGAAAACGCGAATCCCCTGCGTGTCTACTCGACCACCCTGCTGCTCGTGGGCGGGGTCGGACTGGCGTTCGTGGCCGCCGTCCTGCTCTTCATTCACCCCATATCGACCTGGATGGGCTATGCCAACCATCCGGAATATGTCGCCACCATGTTTGTCTGCGTGGCCATCGATGCCTTCCAGTGCATCCCTTTTGCCTACCTGCGCTACCAGCGGAAAGCCTTGAAGTTCGCGGCGTTGAAATTGCTGTTCATCGTGCCGAACATCCTGCTCAACCTGGCCTACTTCCTCGGTGTCCCGTGGCTCTATGCCCACCCGTCTACGCGCCCGCTCGTCGACTGGTTCTATGACGGGCAGGTCGACTTCGCCTGGGTCTTCTACCTCAACCTCTTCTGCACCGCCTCGGTCACCCTGTTCCTCCGAAAGGAACTCACAGGCTTCCACTACGTATTCGACCGTCAGCTCGCGGGGCGGATGTGGCGCTATGCGTGGCCCATGATGGTATTCGGCATCGCCGGAATCCTGAACCAGGTGGCCGACAAGATACTGTTCCGCTTCATCGCTCCCCACGACGGCGGAGAAACCGACGTGCAACTGGGCATCTACGGGGCGGCCGTGAAAATCGCCATGGTCATGACGCTCATCACACAGGCTTTCCGCTATGCCTACGAGCCATTCGTGTTCAGTAAAAACAAGGAGAAAGACAGCAAGGAGTCTTACGCGCTGGCCATGAAGTATTACCTGATTTTCACCCTACTGGCTTTCCTGTGCGTAATGGGGTACTTGGACATCATCAAATACCTCATCGCACCGGACTACTGGGAAGGGCTGAAAGTGACTCCCGTGGTCATGCTGTCGGGCATACTGCTGGGCGTGTTCTTCAACCTTTCCCTGTGGTACAAGTTGATTGACCGGACTATCTACGGGATGTGGTTTTCGCTCGCGGGCTGCATCGTGCTCATCACCGTCAACGTCGTGTTTGTCCCACATTATAGTTATATGGCCTGCGCATGGGGAGGAGTGGCCGGTTACGGGACGGCGACCTTGCTGTCCTACTTCTTCGGACAACGGATATACCCTATCCCCTATCCATTGAAGAGCATAGGGGGCTACGCCCTACTAACCATTTTCCTCTATGCCCTGATGTGCCTCGTACCCGCCGACTGGCCTCTATGGGGCAGGCTCGCCGCGAACACGGTGCTAATCGTCCTGTTCGCAGCTCACGTGATACACTACGACTTCCCCCTGTCGGCCTTGCCTGTGGTGGGGAAACACTTCAAACGTTGGGGATTCCGTTAAACCCACGCCCCACGCGTGGCATACAAATCGGAAGAAAAAGTTTTCATTTCCTTTTCCAAACGGCGTGCCTGCCCGTCCGTCATGCGGTTCAGCAGTGCCCAGAAACGCGGACCGTGGTTCATCTCGTCAAGATGGGCGAGTTCGTGCTTGATAACATAGTCCACAAGGCGGGCAGGAGCCATCATGAGCCACAGGGACAGGTTGATGTTTCCCAAACCGGAGCAACTGCCCCAACGGGTGTGCATCCGCTTGATGGTGACACGGCGGTAACGCAAATCGAAAAGGCGAGCCAGTTCGTCGAGCCGGCTTGGCAGAATGGCTTTGGCCTGTCGACGCAATTGGTCGGCCAGGACATCATTGAGCCATTGCTGCTTTTGCGGAGTGGACCAGTCGACTTCCGGCGAGAGACCCACCGATACTTTCCCCGGACAGCGTGAAATACTCGCGTCACAACGCCCCACGAGAGACGGGTCGGCGACAAATCGCAATTGCAACAGCTCGGTATGGATGGAGAAAGACGTATCGATTTTCATGGAAAGGCAATCCCGTCCTCGAATAGGCGGACACATAAGAAATTAAAAAGCCGTCCGGCATTTCCGAACGGCTTTTGCGCTTCAGGATGGGCTTGAACCAACGACCCCCTGATTAACAGTCAGGTGCT
>CAZYHW010000002.1:51900-54410 GCA_964647405.1 uncultured Prevotellamassilia sp. | reverse complement strand
TTAATAGAATAATCATCAGAACAGTGTGGCATCCGGTATGGCATGTCGTTGTACCTGGTATGATTAAGTATCCATACACTTATTGTGCTTTTAGTCGATATGTCCGACTATTAGGCACATTGCCGGTTTGGGATGGACAGAAAAAGGAACGGAGAAGCTATCCGGCATGTAACGGTCGTTGTATAGAATTTGCGCACAGTATTATATACACAAACGCGCAGCCGTCCCGGAACAAACGGGTCGGCGACTTGTGTAATCCAGACGGCTGACAGGATAAACAAGTCGCCGACTTGTTTATCGGACTTGTTCGCTTAACGCTTCCTTGTGCGTCTAATAATATAAATGAGTCGCATGGACTTTATTCGCGATATTCTTTATTGGTGGCCTGGCGGTGGATTTGGGCTGCAAAAGTGGCAAAAAGAAAACAGGGAAAACGGTGGTTGCATTTATCCGTCTTCCCTGTCTTTCTCACTTGTTCCGCGTATGCGGGGCTTATCTCCCGTTTTTCCACTTCTTATAGCGCCCACCTTTCAGCCAGCGTTTGTTCCAATAGGCATCGTCGAGCCGACTGACAATGACACCGCGCGAAGAACTGGCATGCAGGAACAGTCCGTCTTTGAGGTAGATGCCCACATGTCCCACGCGCCGTCGCTGTTTCCGTCCGGTTCCCTGCTTGAAAAAGACGAGGTCGCCTTCTTTCAGCTTGCGCTTGCGGACGTGCCGGTCGCATTCATCGTATTGTTGTTGGCTCTGTCGTGAAAGCTGGACATGGTAGCAGGTGTTGTAGATTTGTGAGGTGAGCCCCGAACAGTCTACTCCTCGGTGTGTGTTGCCCCCATATTGATAAGGTGTTCCGACCCAATGTGCGGCCTCAATGTAGAGGCGATGGTCATCGTTGTATTCGATGTCGAAGCCAAGGACGCTCCCCGCATGAACCAACTCCCGGAAATCAATCTGCGCCAGTTTCCGGGTACTTGAACAGGAGGCCAGGCAGAGGAACAACGCGCCGGCTACCAACCAGCGCATCGTTCCGACCATGCGGAACATGGCATGCGGTCGGCGGGGGGATGTTCCGGCGGTTTCGTTCATAACTTGTGCTCAGACAAGTAGCGTTCGGCTTCCATGGCCGCTTTGCAGCCGCTGGCAGCTGCCGTGATTGCCTGGCGATAGTGTGGGTCGGCCACGTCGCCAGCGGCGAATACGCCCGGGATGCCGGTGCGCGGCGAGTCGCCTTCGGTAAGGATGTAGCCCGTTTCGTCAATCTTGACCCATGGAAGGAACAGCTCGCTGTTGGGGTGATGGCCGATGGCAAGGAAGAAACCGTCGATGGCGATGTCGTAGTGACGTTCGTCGGCTTCGCCACGCCTGTGGACAAGGTGAGCCCCTTCGACACCTCCTTCGCCAAAAAGCCCGACCGTATTGGTCTCGAACAGGATTTCTATCTTGGGATTGGACATCACCTTTTCCTGCATGGCCTTGGAGGCGCGGAGGAAAGGTTTGCGGACAATCAGGTAGACTTTCGCGGCCAATCCAGACAGGTAGGTCGCCTCCTCGCAGGCCGTGTCGCCGCCTCCGACAACGGCCACGTTCTTCTTGCGGTAGAAAAAGCCGTCGCACGTGGCGCAGGCACTGACCCCTGCTCCTTTGTATTTCTCTTCATCGGGCAGGCCGAGGTATTTGGCCGTGGCACCGGTGGCGATGATTAACGTGTGGCACTGCACCTGTCCGCCATCGTCGAACGTGATGGTGTAGGGAGCCGCCGAGAGATCGGCCTTTACGGCGATGGAGGTGCGGATTTGCGTGCCGAAGCGTTCGGCTTGCGCACGCATGGCATCCATCAGCCCGTTTCCGTCAATGCCATCCTGGAATCCCGGAAAATTCTCTACTTCCGTAGTGATTGTGAGCTGGCCGCCGGGTTGCAGACCCTCATAAAGGACGGGCGAGAGCCCTGCCCGGGCAGCGTAGATGGCGGCCGTATATCCGGCTGGGCCGGAACCTAAAATCAAGCAACGTATCGTTTCCATAATAATAAGCGTGATAAAGTGGTTATCGTAAGTCTATGATTTCAGCCTGTGGGTAGTCCTTATTGTTGAAACGGAAGAAGTCATCGTCCCATCCGTGTCCGGCCGACACGTCGTAGATGCTGATTCGCGTCCATTTCCCCGGCGCGGTGTTCAGACGGATGCACAATGGCCAAAGGCTGCCTTTGTCGATGTCAAGAATCAATTTCCGTATGCCGTTGTTGGCGTTCTCGGCAGTGAGGGTGACTTCGTAACAGTCCTGTCCGCGCAGGGTGGCATTGGTCATGGCGTATTGGTAGCCTTCTTTGTAAAGGTTGACGAAGGTGTAAGGGTTTATGCTTTGCAGTTCCTCCTCTGTGGGATTGCTGATGTTGACCTCGTTGCTCCCTTCAATCATGCTCCACTGCGTGGTGCCGTCGAACCAGCTTTTCATCTGGGGTGTGTTGATGCGGAACTTGTCTCCTTTTATGCTGATGGTGCCTTGTCCCG
>CAZYHW010000002.1:4129-51800 GCA_964647405.1 uncultured Prevotellamassilia sp. | reverse complement strand
GTTATCTGATACTTGACAGTTTCTGTTCCAAATCTACTTCGTCCGCACAGAACACGTCGCGCGGCTTGCTCCCTTGCGTCGGTCCCACGATGCCGGCCTTTTCGAGCTGATCCATGATGCGACCCGCCCGGTTGTAGCCGATGGAGAACTTACGCTGGATGAGTGATGTCGAGCCCAGCTGATGTATGGTGACGAGGCGGGCGGCCTCCTCGAAAAGCGGGTCGATGGAACCGGAGTCCAGTGAAGCCGAATCCCCGTCCGTTTTCCCTTCGCTGTCGAGAGGAATATCGGGGAGGGGATAGGCAGAGGCGTAGCTCTGCTGTTTACTGATGAACGAGTTGATGCGCTCGACCTCGGGAGTGTCGACGAAGGCACACTGTACGCGGACGGGGTCGTTCCCGCAGAGGAAGAGCATGTCGCCTTTCCCGACAAGCTGGTTGGCTCCGGTGCGGTCGAGTATGGTCTTGCTGTCGGTGCCCGAAATGACTTTGAAGGCCATGCGGGCAGGGAAGTTAGCCTTGATGGAGCCCGTGATGATGTTTGTCGTGGGGCGTTGCGTGGCGATGACCATGTGTATGCCGACGGCCCGGGCCAGCTGGGCGATGCGGGCAATGGGGAGCTCGACTTCCTTTCCTGCGGTCATGATGAGGTCGCCGAACTCGTCGATGATGACCACGATATAGGGCATGAAGTCGTGTCCGTTCTCCGGGTTGAGCAACCGGGAGAGGAACTTGGCGTTGTACTCCTTGATGTTCCTCACCTTGGCCTTTTTGAGGAGGTCGTAGCGATGGTCCATGAGCACGCAGAGGCTCTTCAACGTCTGGACGACTTTCGTGACATCCGTGATGATGGGATCGCCCTCGCCGGGTATCTTGGCGAGGTAGTGGTTCTCTATGGGGGAATATACGCTGAGCTCCACTTTTTTCGGGTCGACCATGACTAATTTGAGTTCTGCCGGATGCTTTTTGTAGAGCAGCGACGTGATGATGGCGTTCAGTCCGACGGATTTTCCCTGCCCTGTGGCTCCCGCCACGAGCAGGTGGGGCATCTTTGCCAGGTCGACCATGAAGACCTCGTTGGTGATAGTCTTCCCCAAGGCGATGGGCAGGTCGAATTGTGTCTCTTGGAATTTCTTGCTGTTGAGGATGCTTTCCATGGAGACAATCTGCGGGTTCTTGTTAGGGACTTCTATGCCGATGGTTCCCTTGCCCGGGATGGGGGCGATGATGCGGATGCCGAGGGCACTCAGGTTGAGGGCGATGTCGTCTTCAAGGTTGCGGATTTTATTGATGCGCACGCCTTGCGCCGGGGTTATCTCGTAGAGTGTCACCGTCGGGCCGATGGTCGCCTTGATGCTTGAAATCTCTACACCGAAGTCGCGCAGCACGGAGATGATGCGGTCCTTGTTCGAGTTTTGCTCCTCCATGTCAATCTGGGGAACGCTGTCCGTATATTTTTTGAGCAGGTCGAGCGTCGGGAAACGATAGTTTTCCAAGTCTTTCCGTGGATCGTAGGGTTCCATCTCGCTGATTTCGGCCACTGTTTTCCCGGATGCTTTTTCGGTCGCCTTCCCCTGCTCGACAGTCAGGGGAGTTGTTTCGTCGGATAGCCCGTCTGTTGATTCTGTCCGGCGACTTGTTTTTTCTTCCTGTACAGTCTCTGTTTCGAGGATGAGTGCAGGCTGTTTGCCGCCAGGCTCTTTGTCCAAGTCGAGCGTAATGGTCGGCGTGTCGACGTACTCTTTTTCAGCCTCTTCTATACTGTCCGACTGTGGCTCGGGGGCATCCGTGGTATTCTTTTCACTGGTCGAGTCGGCTTTTGCCGCACGTCTTTTGTCGAAATACTCTTTCGGGTTGAGCAACCGCCTGACGATGATGATTGTTTCCCGGCTGACGTAGGCAAGGTAGCAAAGAGCCGTGGCGGCGAGCAGGATGAAGAGTCCGGGTTTCCCGATTTGCTCAGAAAGTGCGTGACAGATGTAGTCGCCGTGGCCTCCTCCCGGGAGGAACGCCAGTCCGTTCACCCAATCGTCGGGGATGCTGAACGCCAGCATGACGGACGACCACACCATCAGGAACGCGCAATTGATGAACCACTTCCACAGGCGCACCTTGTAGGCACTCATGAGTTTCATGCTGCAAAAGAAGAGGAACACGGGGATAAAGTAGGAAGAGATTCCAAAGCATTCGTGCATGAAATAATAGGCCACCAAGGCTCCAATCCGCCCGCCATAGTTGGCCGGTTCGGTGAGGTTGCCGGCGATTACGCCGCTTTGGTCCATCGTGCCGGTGACGAAATTGGAGCTGAAAGCCAATAGCAAGAAAAGGGCGACTAACAGGGCGACCAACCCAAGGATGAAACGCAGGGTCTCGCCTTGAAGGATTTCTTTGATGCCTCCGGCTTCGGCCACGGACTTGAAACCGGATTTCGGCTCTTTCTTTCTTTTTCCACGCATAGTGTTCAGATTGGCTTTGCAAAAATACTTGTTTCGCGACAATAACTCCGGGCATTCCCTTCCTTTTTTGTAATTTTGCGCCGCATTTCTGAAAGATGGAGAATAGCGCAAAGTTGATTTATTCAAGGCCGGTTATTGACTTCGTGACAGTGGCGGCCGAGTTCTGTAAATACGTGGAACAATGCCAAGGCGTGCCACGTCGAGATTTTGTCGATGTGATGCGGAAACTGTTCCCTATGATATATCTGAAAGCCTCCCTTGTTGACCCTACCGATGAGTATGAGGGGTACGTGGAACATCCCGTCACGGAAGACGATTATGACTATGTGCGCCGCTCGGTGGCCGACATCATGGGAACTTATGACGACTATCTGGACGTGTTCCTGTCCGACTTCAAATATTCCGAGACACCGATTCACCGGCAGGTGAGCGAGGATGTCGCCGATATATACCAAGCCCTGCGTAACTTCGTGGAAGTTTATCGCCAAGGGTTCGACGATGCGATGCAAGTGGCGCTCGCCGAGGTTCTGGCGCAGTTTGAGATGGCTTGGGGGCAGACCTTGCTGAACGCCTTGCGCGCCCTGCACGACGTGAGGTACGGCAGCTTGCCGGATGAGGAGGCGGACGGACAATGATACGGATAATCAGAGACGCGATTGACAAGGCTGAGTTGCAACAGATGCCTGTCATGGATTTCGGCGGCCGTATCGTGGTCATTCAGTCGGTGTCCGAGGCCGAGCGTGCCGTGTCTTTCCTGCGCACGTTCCCCTTGTCCGGCTTCGACACGGAGACACGTCCCTCGTTCAAGAAAGGACAAGCGCACAAGGTCGCCTTGATGCAGATAGCCGTCCACGATGTCTGTTTCCTTTTCCGGCTGAACCGTATCGGCTTGCCGCCGGCCTTGTGCAGCTACCTGTCTGACAAGTCAGTGCGCAAGGTGGGGCTGTCGCTCAAAGACGACTTCATGATGATTCGTGAACGCACGGACGTTGAACTGAACAACTTTGTGGATTTGCAAACCTACGTCAAGCCTTTTGGCATCAAGGACCAGAGTTTGCAGAAACTCTATGCGAACATTTTCGGTAAGCGCATCAGCAAAGCGCAGCAGCGCTCGAATTGGGAGGCCGACGTCCTGACCGAACGACAGAAGAAGTATGCCGCCCTCGATGCCTGGGCGTGCCTTGTATTGTACGAAGAACTCGAACAGGCTCGTGTCACGGGGAATTACCGCGTGGTGACGACCATTCAGGAAGAAGCTTATGAAATATAAGTCAGTGACGCTGCGGCGCGGGAAAGCCGAGAGCTTGAAGCGTTTCCACCCTTGGATTTTTTCGGGAGCCCTTGCCCATGTCGAAGAAGGCGTATCGGCGGGCGACACGGTGCGTGTGCTCAACGAGGCCGGCGACTTCCTGGCCGTGGGACACTATCAGCCGGGCTCGATAGCCGTCCGGGTGTTGTCGTTTGAGGACATCGCCATCGACGCGGCCTTTTGGCGCAAGCGTCTGGCCGAGGCTTACCGCCTGCGTTGCGCCATCGGCATTGCCCGGCGCGACGACAACGACATCTACCGCCTGGTTCATGGCGAAGGCGACCGCCTGCCGGGACTGGTGGTCGACGTTTACGGAGACACTGCCGTCGTGCAGGCTCATTCGACCGGTATGCACGTGGAGCGTGAGGCTGTGGCGGATGAACTGCTCGCCATCCCGGGATGCGGGATAAGGAATGTCTTTTATAAGTCAGAGACCACCTTGCCTTACCGGGAGGAATGGAGGTTGCAGGACGGCTTCATCCGAGGCGGAAGTACCTGCGATGTGGCCACGGAATGCGGCCTGCGTTTCCGAATCGACTGGTTGCGCGGACAGAAAACGGGTTTCTTCATCGACCAAAGGGACAACCGCAATCTCCTTGAACATTACGCCAAGGGTCGCCGTGTGCTCAATATGTTCTGCTATACGGGCGGTTTTTCCGTCTATGCCTTACGCGGCGGGGCGGAGCTTGTCCATTCCGTCGACAGCAGCAGCAAGGCTATCGACTTGACGCGTGAGAATGTCGGATTGAACTTCCCGGATGACAACCGCCATGAGGCATTCGCCGAGGACGCTTTCCGCTATCTCGACAAGATGGGGAACGACTACGACTTGATTGTCCTTGACCCTCCGGCCTTTGCCAAGCATAAGGAAGCCCTGCGCAATGCCATCAAGGGGTATACCCGTTTGAACGCGATGGCTATCTCGAAGATACATCCGGGCGGCATCCTCTTCACATTCAGCTGTTCGCAGGCCGTCAGCAAGGAACAGTTCCGCTTGGCCGTCTTCACGGCGGCGGCGCAAAGCGGCCGTCATGTGCGCATCCTGCACCAGCTTCACCAGCCCGCCGACCACCCTGTAAACATCTACCATCCGGAGGGGGAATACCTGAAAGGACTTGTCTTGCAAGTCGAGTAATATTTCCCGGCCGTCTGTTGTGCTATTTGCCGTCCTGTCCCGTTGGGGCGGGACGGCTTTTTTAGATAGGCTCGTCGCCTACATGTGGGGAAGCATCCCCAGTTCAGCGAACATTTGTTTATATACTTCGGCCTTTTCTTCTACTTTCATGGGATAGGCACGGCTGCTGCTTGGCATGCGGTACAGGGACAGCGTGCGCCCGTCGACGGACAGGTTCACGTGGCTACCTACGGCGGGTGCCTCGGTATCGTACAGTCTGCACAGCGTGTCTATGGCTTTCTGTCCGGTGGCGACGATGGCCTGGCAGGTGGGAATCTGTCGCAACAAGGCCGTGATGTCTGTCGGCTCGACCACTTCGAGGAATTTGTCGGAGGCGTTTCCTTGCAGCCGCCGCACGACATGGGCCGTGTCGTAGAGGGCAAGGCCTATCCCGGAGGCAAAGGCGATGATGTCATCGCGGCGGAAGCATTTCCGCGTTGCGTCCACGAAATGGTTCTTGTCGCCGAAAAAGATGTAGCCGAGTATGCGCCACATGTCGTTTTGCAGGTTCGGGTAGAAGAACTCCATGGACCAGCGTTTGCGTGGCGGGGGAAAGCTACCCAGCATGAGCAGCCGTGCGCCGTCGGGCAGGAACGGGGCGAGGGGATGGGTTTCAAGCGCGGCGTGATGTTGAGCCATGTTTTTCCGACGGGCTGTTTTGTTTTCCTGTATGCGAATCCGCGTAAACGTTTCCCCGTGTCCGGGTCAGAGCTTGCCCAGGATGCGGTCGACAACCCAGTTGACGGGCGTGGCACTCACGCTGTCGCAGTCGCAGATGGACAGTCCCTGCAAATGCTCGACGACGAGGCGGATGAGCGGGAGCTGGACATGTTCGGGATTCGGGATGGTGAATTCTTGGCATCCGTCTTCCGTTTGCAGGCTGATAGGGGCGTAATTGAAGACGGAGAAGCACAGCATCCCCCGGTCGCCGATGATTTCAATCCTGTCCTCTTTGGCGGACTCGTGCGCCACGAAGCACCACGACCCAGAGCCGGGAAGGCCGGAGTCGAAGCGGAAGCACGCGCTGACGGTGTCTTCCGTGTCGTAGAGGCCGCCGCGGTTCGCCTTGTAACCCTTGGCCTCGATGATGGGGCCAAAGAACTGTTGAAGCAGGTCTATCTGGTGGGGTGCCAGGTCGTAGAAGTATCCGCCTCCGGCTATGTCGGGCTGCACGCGCCAGGGCAGGTTGGTTCGGTTGTAGTCCAGGTCGCGCGGGGGAACGGCGAAGCGTATTTGCGCGTTGATGACGTGGCCGATGGCCTTGTTCCGCAGCAATTCTCCGACCTTCTGGAAGTAGGGCAGATTGCGGCGGTAGTAGGCCACGAAGCAGGGAACGCCTGTCTTTTCCGCGATGCGGTTGACGCGGCAGCAATCCTCGTAGTTCGAAGCGAGCGGTTTCTCCACATAGACGGGCTTGCCCGATTTCATGGCCATGATGGCATACGTGGCGTGCGTCGAGGGCGGGGTGGCGATGTATATGGCGTTGACATCCGGGTCGTCCACCAGTTCCTGCGGGTCGGTGTACCATCGCGGGATGTGGTGGCGTTCGGCGTATGAGCGCGCTTTCTCCGCGTTGCGGCTCATGACGGCGGTCACCTTCGAGCCGGGTACCAGGTTGAAGGCCGGCCCGCTCTTTTTCTCGGTCACTTCCCCGCAACCGATGAAGCCCCATTGTATGCTTTTTATCTCTTTCATGGAAAGCAAAGATACGGATTTCCACGACACACGGGATAACCGGTGAATATTTTTCGCCTTCGGGGAACTTGTTCCATAGGATTTGTGGATGGCAGCGGCAGTGTGCGGATTGGGCACCGGCTATGCGGGAAATCTATCAGCCGACTAGTCGCGACGGGTCGCCGACTTGTCGTTCCTATCCGGCGACTTGGTTATTACGCATGTCATGCGTTCTATCTTCGATAAGCGTTCCGAACATCAAAACTTTACTGAACGGTATGAGTTTATCTGGACCTGCAATGAGCTTGCCGTTAAGTGGCTCTTCTATGACCGGCCTTGTTCGGATAAAGTTCCCTCCTTACTCTATCCCTCCGTGAAGACCGTAATAATGCGTTGCCAGAGTTGACAATTCCGCCTATGGATGTGGAAATTTACGCTGCTAATATAAAATTGTCAATAAGTGTGTTGAGCTTTCCAGGAAGTAATGATATATTTGCCGATATGGATAAGGAATTCGATAAAGATAGTCTTGGTAGATGGTATTTCCGTGCCGTTTTGGTGAGTTGGATTTTCCGTCTTATTATTCTGCTTATCATTTTGGGTGGACTTGCTGCTTTCCTTTATTTCGCCCTGTCCAATTAGATGAGGTTTCACTATTTGGTCTCATGGGAGAGACTAATAAACAGAAGAATGGGGTGAAAGGCGGTCTGATTTCCGGCTATCCGCCCATGTCTTGCAGATAGTCCGTTTTCAGAACAGGAGAAAAGGATATGCCGATGCGCCCGGCCGGAAATCTCGGCAGGGTATCACGTTTGGATGAAAGGGCTTAGATGATGTCGCCTTGCTCGACAGTCCGGATGATGTCGCTTTCCGTCTGGGCGAAAGGGCCTGCGGCTTGAAGTTTGAGGGTGGCCATGGCGGCGGCGAAGCGTCCGGCCTCTTCGTATCCCGCCCCTTGTATGCGCTTGTAGAGGTAGCCAGTGGAATAAGTGTCGCCGCACCCTGTGACATCGGTGACGAGGGTGGGACGGAAAGCCGGGATGTCGTAGAAAGTTCCCTGCGCATAAATCAGCGACCCGTAACTGCCGTCGGTTATGCATACCTCGGGGCATCCCCATCCGGCGAGCTGTCGTGCCGCCTCGTGCGGTTCATCGTAGCCGGTGAGCACTTCCATCTCGTATTCGTTGACTTTCAGGATGTCCACGTATGGCAGGAGTTCGCGTTTGGCTTCCCAATCTGTGGGGAACACTTCCTCGCCGCGCACTTCGCGCAGCAATCCCTGCACGTCGAGCGACACCATTCCCTTCGTGTGCAGGTAGGGGATGAGGTCGGGCGCGAAGTCGTCGGCCAGCAGGCTGCCCAAGTGGAAGATGCGGGCATCAATCCCTTCCAAGTCTTTGACCGTGAACGGAGTGGCCTTGGAACGCACACGCTGTGTCCGATGGTTGGGATTCGTTCCGTAGATGTTTTCGAAGAATACGCTGCTCGTGCTGTCCACCAGTTTGATGGCTGTCCCGTTTTCCCTCATCTGCCGGATTACCGGCATACCCGCCTCGCCGACGGCCGTGACGAGTTGGTAGTCGAGCTTTCCCAGATGCCTGATGCCCTCTGTGAAATAGTAGGCCGTGCCTCCCGGCATGTATAGGCTCTGTGAGGGAGTGGTAATCTTGTCGAGGGTGATGTGCCCGACGCAACAGATGTCAATCATTGGGGGCGAGTGCGGAGAAAAGAAAGCAGGTCGGCCACGACGAAACTGCTTCCGCCGACGAAGATGAAGTCTTCCTGTCCGGCATCGTGCAGGGCTTGGCTGTATGCTTCGGCCACGGAGGGGAAGCAGCCGCCGGTCAGCCCGTGACGGGAAGCCATGCGGGTGAGCTCATCCGCCCCGAGGGCGCGGCGGACCGACGCTTGGGTGAAGTAATAGACGGCATCGTGCGGAAGAAGCGACAGGACAGTTTCGACATCCTTGTCACCTGCCATGCCGAAGACGACGCGCAGCTTGTCGCAAGGCTGGTTGCGCAGCTGTTGCGACAGGAACGTCCATGCGCCGACGTTATGCCCGGTGTCGCAAACGACTTTCGGGTGTGCGCGGAGGGTTTGCCATCGGCCTTGCAGCCCTGTCAGGCTCATGACGGTCGACAGTCCCGTGCGCACGTCGTCTGCCGTGAAGTGGAAGTCGCCTTGCCGCAGGATGCGCAGGGCTGTGAGCAACGTGTTCATGTTCTTCGCCTGATAGCTTCCGGCGAGCAGACTGGACACAGAGCCGAATGTCCGGGTGTCGAACTGCAAGGCATTGCCATTGTCCGCCGGATAGACGGCACGGACTTCCGGCTCGTCCTCGGCAAAAGTGATTTCCGCTCCTGCTTCGGCGGCAGCGTCTTGGAACACCGGACGGGTCTCACTTGTGGTCTCACCCACGACGACGGGAATGCCCGGCTTGATGATACCGGCTTTCTCATGGGCTATCGCAGCCAGGGTCGAGCCAAGGAATTGGGTATGGTCGAGGCTGATGTTGGTGATGACGGAAAGGACGGGAGTAATGATATTCGTGCAGTCAAGGCGACCGCCAAGTCCCGTTTCTATAACCGCCACGTCGACCTGCTGTTCCGCAAAATATTTGAAGGCTAACGCAGTGGTCAGTTCGAAGAATGAGGGATGCAGGGGGGCGAAGAATGCCTTCTCGCGGGCAACGAAGTCTATCACGTACTCCTCTGGAATCATCCGGCCGTCGACGCGGATGCGCTCACGGAAGTCGACAAGATGCGGCGAGGTGTAAAGGCCGACGCGATAGCCCGCCGTTTGCAGCACAGCGGCTATGGAGTGGGAGCATGTGCCTTTCCCGTTCGTCCCGGCGACGTGTATGGAGCGGAACTTGGTGTGTGGATGCAGGAAGTGGGCATCGAGTGTCCACGAGTTTTCCAATCCCTCCTTGTAAGCGTCCCCGCCGATGTGTTGGAACAAGGGAGCGCATTCGTAGAGGTATTGCAGGGTTTCCTGGTACGTCATTTATTCGAAGTACGAGCGGAACTTCTGGAAGATAGTCTTCTTGACTTTCGGATTGGGGAGGAGATTGTCGCTGTCCTTTATCTTCTCGAATGCGTTCCTCTCTTCTTTGGTCAACGTTTCGGGGATATAGACACTGATGTTGATAACGATGTCGCCGGTTCCCTGCCCGTAGCCTTGTACGGCAGGCAGTCCCTTGCCGCGCAGGCGGAGCACCTTTCCGGGCTGCGTGCCTGGTTCTATCTTGACACGGGCTTTCCCGTCGATGGTCGGGACTTCTACCGTGTCGCCAAGGACGGCCTGTGAAACGGTAAGCAGGAGGGTGTATATCAAGTCGTTTTCGTCGCGGACGAATTCGGGGTGCGGCTCTTCTTCGATAAGCACCTGTATGTCGCCGTTTATGCCATTGTGCTTGGCGGCGTTGCCTTTGCCCGGCACATTGACTACCATGCCTTCGGCCACTCCTGCCGGGATGGTGATTTCTACTATTTCCTCGCCGTTCACCACGCCGTCGCCGTGGCAGTGCTTGCATGGATTCTTGATGACGGTGCCCTCGCCGTGGCACGTGGGGCATGCGGTCTGCGTCTGAACCATACCGAAGATGCTCCGCTGGGTGCGTGTGACGTGACCCGAACCGTGACAGGTGGAACAAGTCTCCGGATGGCTGCCGTTCTCGCAGCCCGTGCCGTGACAGTCGGGGCAGCAGACGTTCTTGTGTACCTTGAACTTCTTGGTAACGCCTTTGGCAATCTCTCCGAGTGTGAGCTTGACTTTCAGGCGCAGGTCACTGCCTTTGTATTGCCGCCGCTGCGCATGGCCTCCGAAGCCGCCAAATCCGCCGAAGCCCGCGTGTCCGCCAAAGATGTCGCCGAACATGGAGAAGATGTCCTCCATGTTCATGCCCTGGCCTCCTCCGAAGCCTCCGAATCCGCCTGCCCCGTTGACACCGGCCGCTCCGAACTGGTCGTAACGTGCCCGCTTGTCGGGGTCGCGCAGTACGTCGTAGGCCTCGGCGGCCTGCTTGAATTTTTCTTCGGCCTCCTTATCGCCCGGATTACGGTCCGGGTGATACTTGATGGCCATCTTCTTATATGCCTTCTTGATTTCATCCGCGCTGGCCGTGCGATCGACATCCAGCACTTTGTAGTAGTCTATTTCTTCCGCCATATATATTTAATGTGCGCTTCTGTCTGTCGTCTTTATTGGCCTACTGCCACTTTCGCGTGGCGGATGACTTTGTCGTTAAGCAGGTATCCCGATTGTACGCAGTCTATGATTTTGCCTTTCTTCTCGTTTTCTTCCACAGGCACCAGTGCGATGGCTTCGTGGAAGTCGGTGTTGAAATCCTGCCCGTCGGTCTCGATTCTTTTCAGCCCCTGTCCGGCCAGAGCCTTTTGCAGTTTGGAGAAGATGAGGTCGACCCCCTCGCGGAGCGTCTCGACGTTGTCGCTTTTCCCGATATTGTCCAAGGCGCGTTCGAGGTCGTCAAGGATGGGCAGGAGGGCTTGCATCACCTTTTCGCCGCCGTTGAGAATCAACTCGGCCTTCTCTTTCATCGTCCGTTTGCGGTAGTTGTCGAACTCGGCCACCTGACGCAAGTATTTGTCCTTCAAGGCAGCAATTTCTTCTTCTGCCTCTGCCAGTTTTTCCGCGTCAGTCTTCTCTGCGGGCTGCTCTTCCGTTTTTTCTTCCTGGCTTTGTTCGTTCTCTGCCTGGACTTGCTCGTTCTCAGGAACGGCTACCTTTTCTTCCTCCGTCGGAGAGGTCGGGTTGTTATCTTGCTTGCTCATACTGCTTAGTCGTTTTTCTATGTGGACAACAATAATTGTACCAAAACGGGAATGGCTGACGTTTATTCAGTCCCGTACATTTGCGTGCGCAACTCCTTGATGCGGTCGTCGTGGATGTAGTCCTCGTAGGTCATCAGTTTGTCGATGGAGCCGTTGGGGGTCAATTCGATGACGCGGTTGGCCACTGTGTTGATGAATTCGTGGTCATGGCTGGCGAAGAGCACGTTCCCCTTGTAGATTTTCAGGTTGTTGTTGAACGCCTGTATGCTTTCCATGTCGAGGTGGTTGGTCGGCGTGTCGAGGATAAGGCAGTTGGCGTTGCGGAGTTGCATGCGCGCAATCATGCAACGCATTTTCTCGCCACCCGACAGCACTTTCACCTTCTTGTGAACGTCCTCGTCCTTGAAGAGCATCCGTCCGAGGAAAGCCTTGAAGAACATCTCGTTACCCTCGCCGTATTGGCTGAGCCAGTCGAGCATGTTCAGATCGCAGTCGAAGTAGGACGTGTTGTCGAGGGGCAGGTAGGCGGTCGTGATGGTAATTCCCCACTTGAATGTGCCCGCATCGGCCTGGCGGTGTCCGTTCAGGATTTCGAAGAGTGCGGTCATGGCACGCGGGTCGTGGCTGATGAAAACGATTTTGTCGCCTTTCTCGACGTTGAAATTCAGCTTGTCGAAAAGCACAGAGCCGTCCTCGGCAGAGGCTTTGAGGTCGCTGACTTCGAGAATCTGGTTGCCGGGTTCGCGTTCCATCTGGAAGATGATGCCGGGATACTTGCGCGTGGAGGGTTGTATCTCGTCGACGTTGAGCTTCTCCAACATCTTTTTCCGGCTCGTCGTCTGGCGGCTCTTCGCCACGTTGGCCGAGAAGCGGCGGATGAATTCTTCGAGTTCCTTGCGCTTTTCTTCGGCCTTCTGTTTCTGGTTCTGTGCCTGACGGAGCGCCAGCTGGCTCGACTGGTACCAGAAACTGTAATTACCCGAGAAGAGGGTGACTTTTCCGAAGTCGATGTCGACCGTATGCGTGCATACCTGGTCGAGGAAGTGGCGGTCGTGGCTGACGACGAGAACCGTATGCTCGAAATTCCCGAGGTAGTTTTCGAGCCATTCCACCGTTTCGAGGTCGAGGTCGTTGGTCGGCTCGTCGAGCAGGAGGTTGTCCGGCTCGCCGAACAAGGCTTGTGCCAGCATGACACGCACTTTCTCTTTTCCGGAAAGCTCTTTCATGAGTTTGCTGTGCAGCTGCTCCTTGATGCCGAGGCCGTTCAGCAGGGTGGCCGCGTCGGTTTCGGCCGTATAGCCTCCGAGGTTGGCAAATTTTTCTTCCAGTTCGGCCACCTTCATTCCGTCCTCGTCCGTGAAGTCCGCTTTGGCGTAGAGGGCATCACGCTGGCGGGCGATGTCCCACAGCACGGAATGTCCCATCAGCACGGTGTCGAGCACGGTGTGTTCGTCGAATTTGAAGTGGTCCTGGCTGAGCACGGAGAGGCGTTCGCCGGGGCCCAGTTCCACGCTTCCCTTGTTCGCCTCCAATTCGCCCGATATGGCTTTCAGCAAGGTGGACTTGCCAGCCCCGTTGGCACCGATGATGCCGTATATGTTGCCGTTCGTGAATTTCAGGTTTACGTCTTTGTAGAGGATGCGCTTGCCGAATTGGACGGCAAGGTTTGTAACCGTTATCATTGTTGCGTGTCGTTATTTTTTCGGGGTGCAAAGTTACTGAAAAACTATGAATGTGAAAAGGTTGTCTGCAAAAAGGACAAGGCGTGTGGCCAAGGATTAGGAACGGGTCGGCTACCCGTCGAAACTGTCAGCCGACTTGTCACGACGGGTCGGCTGACAGAGCGTACAAGTCGCCGGATAGTTCAGCCCTTTCAAACTCTGTCCGGACGCGGTGAGGTTTGGGGTAAATGCAAAAAACGGCCGGGAGACAGGGTGTCCCTGCCTTCCGGCCGTTAATTCCCCTCCGGAGTGGGGTGGAGGGCTTTTGTCGCAGCGCGCCGGGCGGACGGTTTAACTTTTCTCTTTCAGGATTCCGCGGCGATAGGCCAGCAACAGGTTTTGAAGGTCGGCTATCTGGACACGCAGGTCAGCACCTATGTCCGTGTCGTTCACCATGGCTCGCTTCCCTGTCATCTCGACGATTTGAGTCGTACTCTTGATGTCCGTTCCGTTGCGTATGGCCTCCTCTGTCGACGTGAAGGGTTCGTGTTGTACCAACTGGAAACCGCGGCTGTGGTAGACGAGCGTGTAGCCGGCGATACCGGTCGTGCCATGATAGGCCTTGGCAAATCCGCCGTCGATGACCATGAGCTTCCCGTCGGCCTTGATGGGGTTCTCGCCTTTTCCCACCTTGACGGGGACGTGCCCGTTGATGATGTGCCGGTGAGGACCGGTGACACCGAACTCATCGAGGATTTTGTCGCATATTTCCGCATTGTCACGGAGCTTGTAATACCAGCCTTTCTCTTCGACGTGCGTCTTCTTGTCCGCGATGAAGTAGCGTTCGAACGTGGCCATCTTGGACTTGTCGAAGAGCGGAGAATTGGGACCGCACCATAGATACCAGAAAAAGTCGACCGCTTCTTTCTTGTCCGCGCCGTCAATGCCGCGGTCGAAAGCCAGCCGTATCTGTTCCTCTACCTTGATGATCAATTCCTTACCTTTCACTTCCCGTCCGGCCACGAGGACATTGCGCAGGCTTCCGTCTTCGTTCAGAGGGATGGAGGCGTGGAAGAGCAGGTTGGAGTTGTAGATGCCGAACATCCCACCGCGTGCCAGAAGGCAGGCCATGTGGCGTTGCAGGCGGTCGCTGACGCGGAATGAGTGAACCAGTTTTTCCATCAAGTCGGCCTCCTCGGCGGTCAGGGTGTCCGGTGCGTCCGGGTTGATGGTCGGGAAGTGATGGTCGAGCAGGGGATAGGTCTTTCCGTCGAGGGTGATGGTGTGCTGTGCGAAGTCGACCGCCCGTAGGAGCATACGGTCCGACATCTGCCACTCGGGATGCTGGCTGTAGAGTTGGTTTTCGAGCTTGAACTGGATGACGGCGATGGCTTTGTGCATCTCGGCGATGAGCCGCACGTTCTTGTCGCTCAATTCCTGCCCGCTTTCGAGCTTGGGCAAGAATGCCTCGCAGGGGTCGTCGGCATACATCTCCATGGCAAAGGTGGCGAGGGGAACCATGTTGATACCATATCCTTCTTCGAGGGTTTGCGTGTTGGCATACCTCAGGGAAGTCCGCAAGAGCCCGGCGACGCATACCGCGTTGCCGGCGGCGGCTCCCATCCAGAGTATGTCGTGGTTTCCCCACTCGATGTCCAGGTTGTGGTAATGGCAGAGCGTGTCCATGATGAGGTGCGCCCCCGGGCCGCGGTCGTATATGTCGCCCAGGATGTGGAGCTGGTCGATGGCCAAACGCTGGATGAGGTAACAGATGGCTATGATGAAGTCGTCGGCTCGGCCGGTCGAGATGATGGTGTGGATGATGACGTTGAAGTAAGCCTGCTTATTGTGGTCCTCAATGGATTCATGGAGCAACTCCTCGATGATGTAGGAAAACTCTTCGGGCAGGCTCTTGCGTACTTTCGAGCGGGTGTATTTCGACGATACATTGCGGCATACCGTCACGAGCTGGTTGAGTGTGATCTGGTAGTAGTCTTTCAGATGCCGATCGCGGGACTTGACCAGTTTCAGTTTCTGTTCGGGATAATATATGAGGGTACACAGGTCTTTTATCTCCTGTTCCCGCAGGGTGTTCCCGAACAGTTCGTTCACCTTGCGCTTGATGTTTCCCGACGCATTGCGCAGGATGTGCTGGAAAGCCTCGTTCTCCCCGTGCAGGTCGGCCATAAAGTGTTCCGTGGCCTTGGGAAGGTGGAGGATAGCTTCAAGGTTGATGATTTCGGTCGTCACACTTGAAATAGTGGGAAAGTCGCGCGCCAGAAGTTTCAGGTATCTTGGCTCCTTGGAAATGTAATCGGTCGGGGGAGGTGTAGAAGATGACATGGCTGTTGATTATTGAATATTTATAGGGCAAAGTTAATGTATTCAATTAAGTAAGTGGAAATTTAACGTAGCAAAACTATGATTAGTCGAAAATATTCCTATATTTGCAATCAAATCCTACTTCTCCTAATAACGAAATTAGAAGAAAGGAACTCTTTACCTATTTTTAAAGATACGTGCCTTATGAAAAACCGTACGACTGTAAGGGCTGGACTGCTGGCCGGGAGTTCGATGGCTTTTGCCATGAATCTGGTGGCTCAGGATAAGCCGAACATTATCTTTTTCTTGGTGGACGACATGGGATGGCAGGAAACATCCGTTCCCTTCTGGACGGAAGAGACTGCACTTAATAGGCGTTATAACACCCCGAACATGGAACGCTTGGCCGAATTGGGGGTTAAATTTACGGATGCCTACGCGTGCGCCATCTCGTCGCCGTCCCGTGCCAGCCTGATGTCTGGCATGAATGCGGCGCGTCACCGGGTGACGAACTGGACATTGCAGTATGACACCAAAACGGACGCGAGCAGCAGCACGCTCACGCTGCCTGATTGGAACTACAATGGCATTCAGCCGGACACGGTGACGAGTGAGTACAACTTGAAGAACACTACTCTCGTCACACCATTCACCAAGATTTTGCAGGAGAACGGTTATCATACGATCCACTGCGGAAAGGCACACTTCGGTTCTATATCCACTGCCAGCGAAGACCCTTTGACTATGGGCTTCGACGTGAACATTGCCGGTGGTGCTAACGGTGCCCCGGGCAGCTATCTCGCCGCAGACAATTATGGGTCGGGAAACTACCATGTGAGCGGGCTTGAAGATTACTATGCACAGGGAACATTCTTGACAGAAGCTTTGACGCTTGAAGCTATCAAAGCGATGGAAGAACCCATTGAGAATGGCCAACCGTTCTATCTTTACATGTCGCATTATGCTATCCACACTCCGTACAATCCCGACAGCCGCTTCACGACAAATTATATGCAGGCCGACGGTACAGGGGTGTATGACGAGCAACTCCAAGCCAACCTGAACACGAACGAAATCAACCATGCGGCACTCATTGAGGGTATGGATAAGAGTTTGGGGGATATCATGGACTTTCTCGAAGAACAGGGAGTCGCAGAGAACACAATTATCATATTCATGTCTGACAATGGCGGGCAAGCCGTTTCTGTTCGCCAAGGACAAGCGAACTATGACCAGAACTACCCGTTGCGTGCGGGCAAGGGCTCTTCCTACATGGGCGGCGTGCGCGAACCCATGATTGTTTACTGGCCGAACGTGACCGAGGGCGGGACGACTAACGACAGCCGGGTGATGATTGAGGATTTCTTCCCAACCATTCTCGAACTGGCGGGCGTCACGGAATACGAGACCGTGCAGCATGTAGACGGAAAAAGTATTGTGGATGTCATCCGCAATAACACGCAAGGACAGGACCGCACTATCATCTGGCACTTCCCGAACCTGTGGGGCGAAAGCCAGAGCCGCGACGAGGGGTATGGCGCGTACTCTGCCATCATGAAAGGCGACTACCATCTTCTCTATTTCTGGGAGACACAGGAACGCCGGTTGTATAACGTCAAGGACGACATTGCGGAAGTAAACGACTTGGCCTCTACGCTTCCGGAGGTTGTGAACGAACTGTCAAAGGAGTTGGCAGATTCGCTGCGTGCTTATGACGCCCAGCGACCGATATACACATCGACAGGCGACACCATTTGTTGGCCGGACGACCCGTTCCTCGTGGCGGAAGTCGGTGAAGTGCTTTCCATGGACGACCGCATCTTCAAGATGAGTTCGGACATACAGAAATATTACTACCGTGTGGCGGATAACCGTTACGATGCAAGTTCTTCGCTGCGCACGGGCTATTGGACACGTGGCGAACACTATGGTTACAATGCCATTCAGGCAAGTACGACGCTTTACAGCAGCGGCAGTAATATGCAGAACCAGCTCTTCTATTTCCTTCCGGGAAGCGACGATCAGCATTTCCTCATCAAGACAATAGACGACGAAAATGTGGATTACGTCGAGGGACTAACCGTGGATAGCTGGGGCGACGGAAATCCCGACGAGCAGACATCGACGATAACCGACTTGTATCTGCAATATGGCACGTCCACGGCCGGGGAGTTCGTCGTGCGCAAGTCCGGCGAGGACGGATATTACCTGATAGGCTACGGCGATGAGGTGCTGAACAACAGAGGCAGCGAGAACGGCGTGTCCGCCAGCATGAAGTGGGTCGTCAACGACAATGGCGAGAGCTTGGAGGAGGTTGCGTACAACGGCGGTAGCCAATACGAGTTCGTTCTTTACGACCCGAATGCGAATGTTTCGGCCGGTAGTGCGGCAACGCCACACGACGGTATCTTCAAGTACAGCAACGACACGGTGCGTTATTACTATAACATCGTGGACAGCCGTGGCTTCCTGTGGACAACGGGCGAGCATTATGGCAATCCTACCATACAGATTTCCAACGAGGAATACGAGGGTGAGGATGCGGATAAGCAGCTCTTCTATTTCATTGCGGCGGGGAGCGGAACAAGCCGCTTCTATATCTACACCCACGACGAGGAACCGCTCATCTTTACTACCGGAACAACGGTCGACTCTTGGAGTGAAATTCAGAAAGACGAAGCCGACCGTACGACTGTGACGACCCGTTATGTCCAATATGGAGGGACGAGCAGGGGTAGTTTCCAGCTGATCAAGTCCTCGACCAGTGACGTATATGGTTTGCAGATATCGAGCGTGTTGTTGAACGACCGCGGGTCCGCCTATGGCTCGGCAGCCAATATGCAGTGGGTTGTCAATGGATATTCGGGCAACCCGTCGACAGTGACCGACCAGGGCAGCCAGTATCATTTCGTGCTGAAAAGTTCCGGACTGCCGACGGCCATCGACCCCGTTGAGGTCACGGTCACGAAACGCCCCCTGACGCGTGCCGACCTAATCCAAATGGGGGACGATGTGCAGGTGTATGACATCCGTGGCATGCGTGTGCGCGACATCTCCCATGCACAACGCGGCCTCTATATCATCAGAACTGCGACGGAGGCTTACAAGGTTTTGATTAAGTAGGGGAGAGCTATTTCCCTTTATTGCAAGAAAATCAGGAATCCGGTGGCGTGGCTGCACGTCGCCGGATTCTTTTTTCCAACAGGTGATTCCATGTAAACAACGGGCGGCGCGTACTTCCCGTTCGTGTCCGGTGTCGTGCGGGCAGGCTACTGCCTCCCTCCGGTATGGCTGCCTGCATCGGGGATGTATGGCGGGCAATTCCAAGTCGGCGACCTGTTCCGCCTGTCCGGCTGACCGTTTTTCCTGTCCGGCGACTTGTCCGGGCGGGATGGCAAGTAGGTTGTCCGTCCTGCGGGTCGGACCGGCGACATCGGTTTCCGGGGTGGACATATCCGCCTCATGTTATTTTTTGTAAAGGCGTAACGGTAATAGGGCGTATCAGTTACATCTTTTTTCTTATAAGTCGTACCTTTGTCGCGCTAATTTATAGAAAATGTAACCCATGAAAAGGATTTTTCTCGTCCTGTTGATAGTCTTGATGGCGGGTATTAATGTGTTCGCAGCGACACCGCTCCGCCGTTTGTTTACAGTCAGCCAGAGCGACGGCACGCAAGTGCAGGTCAGGCGCGTGGGCGACGGCCATATCGGCTTTTATGCCACGTCCGACGGGTGGGCGCTCCTGCGCAATTCCGCCGGCGACTTGTGTTATGTGCAGTCCGCCGGTGGCGACAGCCTTACGGTTTCGGCCGTCGTGGCACACAATGTGGGAGAACGCCAGACGGAAGAAACTGACTTCATCGCACAGTCGGCCATCAGCGTGGCCGATGCGTTCAGCCTGCGGAATGGTGGCAGCGGGACGGCACCCGTATCCACCCGTTCCGCGAATACCCCCCAGTCCAACGGACTTGGCGTGTATGGGCAGTCGGCCAATGGCGATGTTCCCAGTGTCGGAGACGTGGTCATCCCCGTCATCATGGTCGATTTCCCCGACCTTCCGTTCTCCCTTGCTGACGAGGAAACGCTTGACGAACAGATGAATTCCGATTCCTACACGGATAAATATGGGTCGGTTGGCAGTTTGCGCGAGTACTTCGTGGACAACAGCTATGGCCTGTTCCGTCCGGAGTTCCGTATCGTCGGGCGGATGACGGCGCAGTACGACCATGACTACTACGGTGCCAATTCGTCGGATGGTACCATAGATGTCAACAAGATAAATCTTTTGTCGGAATGCCTTGACTATCTGACACAGGCAGGCATTGACCCCTCGGATTTCACAGTGAATGGGAGTATTCCTTTGCTCACCATCTATTATGCCGGTGAGGGGGAACATGCTGCCTATGGGTCGGATGCCGACGACCTCCTTTGGGCGAGCATGGCTTCGGTGTCCGGGGCTTCCATCTCGGGCACAACCTTGAAGTCTTTTCTCGTTGTCAATGAGGAATTATGCAGTTATTCGGGCGACACTCAGGTCGCTTCATACTTGAACGGGATAGGTGTGTTTGCCCATGAGTTCTGCCATGCCTTGGGGCTGCCCGATGTGTATGATGTCTACTCGTCCACGGATGCCCAAGGCAACTATCTGGTGCAGGCGATGGACTTTTGGTCGCTCATGGACAACGGCGAGTGGTGGTATGATGGCTTTGTGCCGACACCCTTGACCGCCTACGAGCGTAATGTCCTCGGCTGGCTTGAAATAGAAGACCTCACCGAAGCAGGAAGCTATGAGTTGCGCCCCCTGTCCGACGAGGAGGGGACGCGCGCCTACCGCATCGTCAATTCGGAAGGCAGCGGATTGGAATATTATATACTCGAAAACCGCAAACCGGACAACAAGTGGTTCTCGTCGCTGATGGGGGCGGGGATGCTGGTGACCCACATCGATTATAACGCCACCCTGTGGAGGTATAACACGGTCAACACGAATGCTTCCCGTCTGCGTTACACGTATATCCCCGCCGACAATTCCAAGGACTATTATAATGCGTCAGGCTCTCTGGATTTCAGCATGATTGCAGGCGACCTCTGGGACGGTACGGACGGGAAAACGGAGCTGACGGACACCTCCACGCCGGCGGCAGAAGTGAACAACGGTGATTACATGGGGCAGCCACTTTACAACATCGCCCTCGTTGACAATGTGGTCAGCTTCGACTTCCTCGAAGCTACGGCCACGGGAATTTCCAGTCCGGTAGTCGATGGTGCGGTCACGGTGTTCACGATTGACGGTCGCCGGGTGCTCGAAGCGAAGAGCGTGGCCGAAGCCAGCAAAGGGCTTTCCAAAGGCATCTACTTGTTCCAGTCGGCCACGGGAACCCGGAAGATGGTTATCAAATAAGGAAATTATATAAAACAAAAGTCATGAGGAAAATTTTGAAAGCTGGTCTTTTCGTTGCCTTGTTCCAGGTTTGCTGTGTCAGTCTGCCTGCACAGTCGCTTGGCGACGTATTGAAAAAGGTTGCTTCAAGCAGTAGCGTTGTCGAGACGGCGACGGATTATGTCGCTTCCCTGCTCGGTGTGTCCGAGGTGACGGCAGAGGATTTGGTGGGTACATGGACTTATTCCGAGCCGGTTCTCGTGCTCGAATCCGACCAGATTCTGAGCAAACTGGGCGGCACGGTGGCCGCGTCGACCATCGAAGAAAAAATGGCAAGTGTCTTGGAGAAAATCGGACTTAGTGAGGGCGACGTAAAACTCACGTTCGAAAGTGGTGGCAAATATACTTGTGAGTTCAACGGCCACTCGATTAGCGGCACTTATGAGGTTTCCGATGCCACGCTCACGCTCAAAAAGCTCAATTACACGACGCTTTCGGCCAACGTGAAGAAGACTGGGAGCACCTTGCAGCTGGCTGTGGAGGCCGACAAGCTGTTGACGCTGGTTTCGTCCATCACCTCGCTTGCCCCTTCGAGCAGTACGTTGTCGACGGTGACCTCGCTGTTGAATAACTACGACGGACTGCAACTCGGGATGAAGTTCACGAAGTAAGGAATAGCCTATCCTTTTTAACACGTTTGGGGCAGCTCGGTCGAACCGGGCTGCCCCAAACATTTTGTGCTTTGTTGAGAGGAATCTGTTCAGATAAGGTATTGCGAGCTGATGCTTTCGTTTGCCATTACGCGGCGAATCGTTTCAGCGAACATGTCCGCAACGGTCAGTTGTTTCACCTTGCCGCACGTGTGGGGGTAGGGGATGCTGTCCGTGAACACTATCTCTTCCAAAGCCGAAGCCTCGACACGCTCCGTGGCAGGCCCCGACATCACGCAGTGAGAGGCGATGGCTCTCACGCTCCGTGCGCCGTTGGCCATCATCAGGTCGGCCGCCTTGGTGATGGTGCCGGCCGTGTCAACGATGTCGTCGACCAAGATGACATCCATACCCTTCACATCGCCGATAATCTGCATTGCTTCGACCACATTGGCTTTCTTCCGGGTCTTATTGCACAGGACGAGCGGACAATCCAGGTATTTGGCATACGTGCTGGCACGCTTCGAACCACCCACGTCGGGTGTGGCGATGCAGAGGTTAGGCAGGTTCAGTCCCTTGACGTAGGGCAGCATGATGGTCGAGGCATACAGATGGTCCACGGGCACATCGAAGAAGCCCTGCTCCTGGTCTGCGTGCAGGTCCATCGTGATTAACCTGTCGATTCCGGCGACGCTGAGCAGGTCGGCGACGAGCTTTGCGCCGATGGATACACGGGGCTTGTCCTTGCGGTCTTGCCGGGCCCATCCGAAGTAGGGCACCACGGCGATGATGCTGTGGGCGGAAGCACGCTTGGCCGCGTCAATCATCAAGAGGAGCTCCATGAGGTTGTCGGAGTTGGGGAAGGTGGACTGGACGAGGAAGACGTCGCGTCCGCGGATGGAGTCCTCGTAGCTGACGGAGAACTCGCCGTCGGCAAAGTGCGTAATCAACAGATTGCCGAGGGGGCAGTTCAGGCTGGCACAGATTTTCTCGGCCAAATATCTTGACTTCGTGCCGGAGAATACCATGAATGAATTGTCGTTCATTGTGCTTGTTTGTTATAAGATGAATGTTCGTTAGTCTATTGCTTTCCGCAGTTTCCGGAAATGGATAATCAAATCCTTGTAGTCGTGCGTCGTGTGTATGTCGAAGCGGTTCCAGATGTCGCCCAATACGACAGCGCCGCCGAAACCGTAGTCCTTGACCCGGCCGATGTTGTCGAGCGTGATGCCACCCAGCGCGACCACTTTCTTGTCCAGCCAGCCTTGCCGGGCGTATTGCTTCAACGTTTCGTCCGGGAACGTGCTGGGGTAGTCCGGTTTGGACACACTGTCAAAAATAGGGCTGAGCAAGACGTAGTTACATACGTTTTTCTGCGCCCTGACTTCCTCGATAGTGTGGCAGGAACAACTGATGTGTCCCTTATATCCGGCGGGTGGTTGCGGGTTACGCTGGTTCAGGTGGATGCCCAGCAGCTTGTATTCGTTTTTCAAGTAGAAATGGTCGTGCACGACGACCCGCTTTCTATAACATTCGGGGATTAGCGTGAGCAGTCGCTCGGAATATATGGGTTCGGTGTGCGGTTTCCTTATATGGAGTATCTCGAGCCCCTCGTCGAAAAGCGCCGTCAGAATCTGGTGTTCCTCGACGAAAAAATAGGGCACGGTCATGAGTATCAGCTTCATTCGGGTCGCGATGTGCTTACGGCGACAAAATTACACATTTTAACTGAATATTATTCTCGTATGTTTGGTTTTTTTGTCGGTTTCGGCGAGATGCCCCCGGGGGAGGTGTGTCTTTCTTCCCCCGTCCTGTTAGTTATGGAATGAGTCGCCGGTTAGTTTGGACGGGTCGCCGACCTGTCCAAACTAACCGGCTGATAGATGTGACGGAAAGGCCGTCAGCCTTCTATTTCAGAAAGCTCGAGCCATCTCATGGACTTCGTGTCGAGTTCTTCTTGGAGTACGGGCAGCCGTTTGCTCATGGTCGTAATCTCGTCGACCGCCAGCGAGCCGCTGCATAGGGCGGTTTCGATTTCCTTCTTCTCTTTTTCGAGACGTTCGATGTCCTCTTCCAGTGCTTCCATCTCCTTGCGTTCCTTGAAGGTCAGTCGCCGTTTCTCCTCGTTGCGTTGTCGCCTTTCCTTCGCCGCGGTCTGGCCGCCCTGTGGCTTCTGTTCCGTTTTGTTCTTCTGCTGCGCTTCTTCCTGTCGTGCTTCCTCCCATTCCCGGTATTGGGTGTAGTTTCCCGGAAAGTCCTCCACTTTTCCGTCGCCATGGAATACGAGCAGGTGGTCGACAATCTTGTCCATGAAATAACGATCGTGACTCACGACAATGACGCACCCTCGGAAGTCGGAGAGATACTCTTCGAGCACTTGCAGCGTCGTGATGTCGAGGTCGTTGGTCGGTTCGTCGAGCACGAGGAAGTTGGGCGCGCGCATGAGCACGGTGCAGAGTTGAAGCCGTCTCCGTTCGCCGCCGCTGAGCTTGCTGACGTATGCATACTGCTTCTCGGGCGTGAAAAGGAAGTGTTGGAGGAACTGTTGGGCTGTGAGCTTCCGCCCGCCGCCGAGGTCTACGGTCTCGGCGATGTCGCGAACGACGTCGATGACTTTCGTGCGTGGGTCGAAGGGCATCTCTTCCTGTGAGAAGTAGCCGAAACGCACCGTCGAGCCGATGACGAAGCGGCCGCTGTCGGGGCTGACCATCCCGAGCAGCATCTTGACAAACGTGGACTTGCCCGAGCCGTTCTTCCCGATGATGCCCATTTTCTCGAAACGCGAGAAGTTGTAGTAGAAGTCTTTCAGGATGACTTTGTCGTCGCCGAAACTCTTCGAGACATACTCGGCCTCGAAAATCTTGCTCCCGATGTAACTGCTTTTCACGTCGAGGCGTGTGGCACGTTCGTGCATCCGCTGTTTGGCGGCCTGTTCCAGTTCGGCGAAAGCCTCTTTCCGGTAACGCGCCTTGTGTCCCCGGGCCGACGGCATGCGACGCATCC
The DNA here is from genome assembly GCA_964647405.1 of uncultured Prevotellamassilia sp. Classification (GTDB taxonomy): domain Bacteria; phylum Bacteroidota; class Bacteroidia; order Bacteroidales; family Bacteroidaceae; genus Alloprevotella. Next base: position 27,379 of record CAZYHW010000002.1, on the reverse strand, counting down.
ATTCCAACTCCTTACGATAAAGGTTCTTGGCGCGTGCGGTGGAGGCGTTGGCGGCTTCCAGGCGTTCCTCGCGCTTTTCCAGGTAATAGTCGTATGCCCCGTGGTAAGTATATAAGGTATGGTCGGCCAGCTCGATGATGTCCGAGCAAACCCGGTCGAGGAAGTAGCGGTCGTGTGTGACGAGGAGCAGGCTGCGGACGTTGCGCCGCAGATAGTTTTCCAGCCATTCAATCATGGCGAGGTCGAGATGGTTGGTCGGCTCGTCGAGGATGAGCAGGTCGGGGGTGGTGAGCAGGGCGTTGGCGAGGGCGATGCGTTTCCGCTGTCCGCCCGAAAGCTGGGCGATCGGCTGGTCGAAGTCCCTGATGTCAAGTTTCGTAAGGATTTGGCGGGCTTGCAGTTCGTAGTCCCAGGCCTTTTGCTTGTCCATCTGCTCGATGAGGTCGTCGATTCCGGGCGTTCCCGGTGTGGCGAGGCACTTCTCGTAACGTCGTATGAGGTCGGTGGTCGCGTTTCCATGCCAGAAGCAAGCCTCCATCACGGTGAGGCCTTCCGGGTAGCGGGGTGTCTGTCTGAGGTAGCCCACCCGCAGGTCGCGCCTGTAAGTGATTTGCCCACTGTCGTAGTCCTCTTCACCGTTAAGGATATCGAGCAGGGTTGATTTTCCTGTGCCGTTCCGGGCTATCAAACCGACTTTCTGCCCCTCGGAAACGGAGAATGAAATGTTTTCGAACAACACCAGGTCGCCGAAATGCTTGGAAAGTCTCTGTACGTCCAAGTAAGGAATATTCGTTGCCATACGGCGGGCGAAATTAATTAAAAAAAGAAAGTTTGTGGACGGTCAGTATGGAGAAAAGTCGTACTTTTGCGCTGTGGAAAGTTCACTCCTGTGATTTTTCACTCATCGAATATACAGAATCACAAATACTTAATCCAACCTACTTGCGGCATCGTGAAAGGATTGCCGTGCCCGTAGGGATAAACCACACCTGTAATGCCACTTTACACCAAAGAGCAATTGAACAGCAAAGAAGAGGCTGAATTGCGCGAACTCGCTCAGGAACTTCATGCCGACGCCTCCTCTTCTGCCGACAAGGAAACGTTGATTTACAGCATTCTTGACGTGCAGGCCGAGCAGAGTGCCGTGCAACAGAAGTCTGCTCCCAAGCGACGGACACGCATTGTCAAGAAAGATGTCGACCATGTTTATTCCGCATCAAAGACCAAGACGGAAAGTTTTGAAAAGAAGAAACCTGCCACCGAGGGCGAGCCGAAGCGCCGCCGGCGTACCACGAAAGCCGACGCACTGCTCCCCGAGAATCCGATAGCTATCGAGATGGACGAGATGCCCCCGCTGTTCCCGCTATCTTCCAATCCCGTACGAGCCGAACTCCCCCTGCCCGAACCGGAAGCCGCGCAGGAACTTCCCCTGCCACAAGTAGCAGAGGAGGAAACGGGCGGACAACCTGAGGCGGTGGTCGGAGATTCCCAGCCGGTTCAGGAAAGCACACAGGAGCAGGAAACCGTGGCCGCTCCGGACGAGGCAGCTGCGGCTGCTCCGTCTGTTGAAACTGTTGAAGCATTGTCCGGAACTCCGGAGGTAGATTTCATCCCCATTGAGGACATACCCGTCATCAACGTTGATGCCTACGAATCGTTCTCAAACGTTGTTCCCGAGAAGTTCGAGCCCAGCAGACCCGCTCCCGTCGCCTCGGAGGCTCCCGTGTGGGAAGCTCCCGCTACGGCCTCGCCGGCTGCACCGCGCACGCCGGTGTTCAACTTCGACGACATCCTGACGGGGAACGGGGTTCTCGAAATCATTCCCGACGGTTACGGCTTCCTGCGTTCGTCGGACTACAATTACCTCTCTTCGCCCGACGACATTTATGTCTCGCAGAACCAGATAAGGATGTATGGTTTGAAGTCCGGCGACATTGTTGAGGGACCTGTCCGCGTGCCTAAGGAGGGCGAGAAGTATTTCCCCCTCGTCAGTGTGACGAAGATAAACGGTCTTACGCCGGCTGAAATACGCGACCGCGTGCCTTTCGAACACCTCACACCGCTGTTCCCGGACGAGAAGTTCAACCTCTGCACCGGCCAAGGCGATTCCATGTCCGTGCGCATTGTCGACCTTTTCACACCGATAGGCAAGGGACAACGCGCCCTCATCGTGGCGCAGCCCAAGACGGGTAAGACAATCCTGATGAAGGAAATCGCGAACGCCATTGCCAAGAACCACCCCGACACGTACCTGATGATGCTGCTCATCGACGAACGCCCGGAAGAGGTGACGGACATGGCGCGCACGGTCAATGCCGAGGTGATAGCCTCGACGTTCGACGAGCCCGCCGCCCGCCATGTCAAGATTGCCGGCATTGTCCTGGAAAAAGCCAAACGCATGGTAGAGTGCGGACACGATGTCGTCATTTTCCTCGACTCCATCACCCGGTTGGCGAGGGCATATAATACGGTTTCGCCCGCTTCGGGCAAAGTCCTCTCGGGCGGTGTCGATGCCAACGCCCTGCAAAAGCCCAAGCGTTTCTTCGGCGCGGCGCGTAACATCGAGGGAGGCGGGTCGCTGACCATTATCGCGACGGCTCTCATCGACACCGGCTCGAAAATGGACGAGGTCATCTTTGAGGAATTCAAGGGGACGGGTAACATGGAGCTGCAGCTCGACCGCACGTTGAGCAACAAACGTATCTTCCCCGCCGTGAACATCGTGGCCTCATCCACCCGCCGCGACGACCTCCTGCAAGATGCCCAGACGCTCAACCGTATGTGGGTGCTGAGGAAATACATCTCGGACATGACCTCGCTCGAAGCCATGACGGATTTGAAACGTCGGATGGAGGGAACACGGAACAACGAGGAGTTCCTGATGTCGATGAATTCCTGACCTGCTTACAGGGAGAGAGAACACAGACTCATAGGGCGTATGTCTGTCATTGTGACAGGCATACGCCCTTTTTCTGTGATTGGATTTATCTTGCTTCCTGAAAAGGCGTGCCTGAGATTTATAAAGTTTTCCAGGTATGCATAGAGGGAAATACAACAAGGAGATGACGGCGTTCTGTGAAGTGAAGAATCCAAATAGGAACGCGACGTTTTTCAGCCGGGTATAGTTCCGGAACATTGAAAAACCGTGGTCTGTCGGACGATGGGGCGGACAGTGGAGACGGATCGGCTGTCCGTTGTGCCGGGTCGCCGACTTAATGCAACGGGTCGGCGACCCGGCGTAACAAGTCGGCGACCTGATGGGGTTTCCTGCGAAATCGGTTCCTTCTCTTGGCGGCTCGTTCCGCAACAGCGGGCGGGGGGACGGGGATGTATGGAGCGTGGTGTTTGTTCCACAGCGGGCGGGATGCGGTGCCTGCGGGATGTGGATGACCTCCGCACTTTGTCGCATTTACAGCCGGATGCACCCCCGTTGTTTTTAAGCAGGAAACCCACTCCTTCTTTCCTATTCTTTCCATACAGTTACGGCTTCCAAATCCAGGAATAAGACAGAAACTCGTTTTTTTGTATTAACTTTGCAAAAGTTATCCCGTGGATACATGGACGGACAGACAGACTATGAATTGCTTGGACAGATAAACAGTCCTGCGGACTTGCGACGGCTACGCCCCGAATTGTTGCCGCAAGTATGTGCAGAGATTCGACGCGATATTATCGACGAACTGTCCCGTAATTCGGGACATTTCGCTTCGAGCCTCGGTGCGGTGGAATTGTGTGTAGCGTTGCACTATGTCTTTAACACGCCGGATGACAGGATTGTATGGGACGTGGGACATCAGGCTTATGCCCACAAACTCCTGACCGGCCGACGTGATGCTTTTTCGACCAATCGTAAGTTCCATGGCCTTGCACCTTTTCCAACGCCCAAGGAGAGCGTTTACGATACGTTTGCGTGCGGTCATGCCAGCAATTCCATCAGTGCGGCATTGGGCATGTCCGTGGCGGCACTCCGCGAGGGACATACCGAGCGCAAGGTGGTGGCCGTCATTGGCGACGGTTCCATGAGTGGCGGCTTGGCCTTCGAGGGGCTTAATAACGCATCCTCCACGCCTAACAACCTGCTCATCATCCTGAACGACAACAACATGAGCATCGACCGCAGCGTCGGTGGCCTCAAACAGTATCTCATGAACCTCCATACCAGTTCGGCCTATAACCGCGTGCGTTTCAAGCTTTCGCAGTGGGCACGGCGGCACGGTATGCTGGGTGTAGAGCAGCGCGGGCGTATCATCCGCTTTAACAATGCGCTCAAAAGCCTGTTACAAGGCCAGCGGAACATGTTCGAGGGACTGGACATACGCTATTTCGGCCCTGTGGACGGAAACAATGTGGAGACACTCGTGCGCGTGTTCCGCGAAATCAAGGACATGGAAGGGCCGAAGCTGCTCCACGTGCATACTGTCAAGGGCAAGGGCTTCACTCCTGCCGAGAAATCCCCGTGCGAATGGCATGCGCCGGGTCGGTTCGACCCCGCACAGGGTGTCCGGCTGGTCGAGGACACGAACGGACAACCGCCCCGTTTCCAGGATGTGTTCGGGCAGACGCTTGTCGAACTGGCGGAAGCTAACCCCTCCATCGTCGGCGTCACGCCCGCCATGGCCACGGGTTGCTCGATGAACATCATGATGAGCCGTATGCCCGACCGCACGTTCGACGTCGGCATTGCCGAAGGCCACGCCGTCACTTTCTCTGCCGGTATGGCTAAGGACGGGCTCGTTCCTTTCTGTAACATCTATTCCTCTTTCGCCCAACGGGCTTACGACCAGATTATCCACGATGTCGCCCTGCTTGGGCTTCCCGTCGTGCTCTGTCTCGACCGTGCCGGTCTGGTGGGGGAGGACGGCCCGACGCATCATGGGGCTTTCGACCTAGCCGCCCTGCGTCCCATTCCGAACGTCACCATAGCCTCGCCCTATGACGAACAAGAGCTGCGCCGCCTGATGTTCACCGCCCAGCTCCCCGGACACGGCTTCTTCGTCATCCGCTATCCCCGCGGACGTGGTCATTTGAGCAATTGGCACTGCCCGCTCAGTGAGGTACCCGTAGGACGTGGCCGACGGCTGAAAGAAGGGAACGACCTGGCGGTCGTCACGCTTGGACCTGTGGGGAATGTGGCCGCCGCGGCCATTCGCCGTGTCGAGGAAGAATGTGCACTCGCCGGACAAGCCGTCAGCGTGGCGCACTACGACCTGCGTTTCCTCAAACCACTTGACACGCAGATGCTCGACGAGATAGGGAAAGCCTTTTCCCGCGTCGTCACCGTCGAGGACGGCGTGCGGGCTGGCGGCATGGGGTCGGCAGTGTTGGAATACTTTAACGACCAAGGCTACGCCGTGCATGTCGAACGCCTTGGGCTTCCCGACAGTTTCGTCGAACACGGAGACCTCGCCTCGCTCTATCACATCGTGGGGCTTGACGAGGACGGCATTGCGGCCGCCATCCGTAAAAATCTCCCGAAATGAGAATCATCATCGCCGGTGCAGGTGCGGTGGGTACCCACTTGGCCAAACTCTTCTCCCGCGAACAACATGATATCGTCCTGATGGACGACACGGCGAGCCGGCTCGAAGGACTTGGTTCCGACTTTGACCTGATGACTATCTGTGCCTCGCCGCTTTCCATTGCGGGGCTTCGCGAGGCGGGAGCAGGAAAAGCAGACCTCTTTATCGCCGTCACGCCCGACGAGGCACACAACATGACCAGTTGCATGCTGGCCAGCAAGCTCGGGGCGCGCAAAACGGTGGCTCGCGTGGACAATGAGGAGAACACTACGCCAGAGAACCAAGACTTCTTCCGCAGCGTGGGCATCGGCTCTATCATTTATCCTGAGATGCTGGCCGGTCGTGAAATCATGGCGACCATACGCCGCAGCTGGACACGCCAGTGGTGGGAGGTGCACGATGGCCTGCTCGTCATGCTGGGTGTGAAGGTGCGTCGCGGTGCTTCGATACTCGATATCCCCTTGAAGGACTTGTGTGGGCACGATTCGCCTTACCACGTCGTCGCCGTCAAGCGCGGTTCCGACACCCTCATTCCGCACGGCGACGACAGCCTGCACCATGGCGACGTGGTATATTTCATGACGACGCCCCTCTACATTCCTTACGTCAAGGAGCAGGCAGGGAAACAGGACTATCCCGACGTGCGCGACGTTATCTTCATGGGGGGAGGCGACACGACGCTCCAAGCCCTGCGCAACCTGCCCGATTACATGCATGCGAAAGTCATCGAGGCCGACGAGGAACGATGCCGCCAGCTAAGCGAGATGCTGGACGGGCGGCGACACGTCCTGGTCATACATGGTGACGGTCGCGACCTTGAACTCCTGCAAGAGGAAGGTATCGCAGGTGTGCAGGCCTTTGCCGCCCTTACCGACAGCGCCGAGGCCAACATACTGGCTTGCCTGGCTGCCAAGCGGCTCGGCGTGCGCAAGACGGTGGCTCGCGTGGAGAATTCGGACTATGTAAGCATGGCGGAGAGCCTCGACATAGGCTCGATTATCAACAAGAAGACCTTTGCTGCCGGTCATATCTACCAGATGATGCTCAAAGCCGACGTGACGAACATGAAATGCCTCACGGTGGCTAAGGCCGACGTGGCGGAGTTCGTAGTGGCCGAGGGAGCGAAAGTGACCCGCCGCCCCGTGCGCGACCTCCACTTGCCCGATACGGTGACGCTGGGCGGCCTCGTGCGGGGAGGCCGTGGCTTCCTCATTAACGGCACAACGCAGATTCGACCCGGCGACACGGTCATGGCATTCTGCCTGGAAAATACCATTAAGAAGCTCGCAGGGTATTTTAACTGACTAGACCTGCCGGTTATGATTAACGTCCGACTTATTTACAGTATTCTTGGTTCGCTCCTTTTCCTCGAAGCGGTGCTCATGTTGGCCTGCCTGGCGGTCGGGGTGGGGTATGGTGAGCCTGCCATCGCCACTTTCCTCGTCCCGGCAGCCGTCGCGGTGGCTTTGGGAGTAGGATTGAAATACGTCGGACGTGGCGCGTCCCACCGCATGAACCGCCGCGACGGTTATCTCGTCGTTTCGCTCACATGGCTGCTCTATGCCGCCGTGGGGATGCTCCCCCTGTTGGTCGGGGGCTACGAGACGCGTGTGTCGGCTGCCTTTTTCGAAGCCATGTCGGGCTTCACCACCACCGGAGCCACCGTCTTGACCCAAATAGACAGCCTTCCGCGCTCGGTGCATGTCTGGCGGAGTTTGATGCATTGGTTTGGCGGCATGGGCATCGTCTTTTTCACGATAGCTGTCCTGCCGACAGTCGGAACGGGCGACCTGCGGCTGTTTTCGGCCGAGGCTACCGGCATGAAGCTCGGCAAACTGCATCCCCGCATCCGCACGACCGCGCGATGGTTGTGGGGCATCTATCTCTTCCTGACGGCCTCCTGTGCCGTGGCACTATGGTTGGCGGGCATGGAGCCGTTTGATGCCGTCAACCATGCCATGTCCACGGTGGCCACGGGAGGCATCTCGACCCATCAGGACGGCATCGCCTGGTTCGGGTCGGCCACGGTGGAATACGTGGAGCTGGCTTTCATGTTCGTGTCGGGCATCAATTTCACCCTGTTATACCTGTTGTTTGTCAAGGGACGGCTACGGGACGTATGGCGCGACGGTGAGCTGCGCTGTTTCGTGGCACTCTGCGTGGGCGTTTCGGTCGTCATTGCCGCCACGCTCTACTTTGGTGGCGGTTACAGCATCGAACGCGCCGTGCGCGAGGCAGCTTTCAACGTCGTTTCCTGTCAGTCGACCACCGGTTTCGTTTCCTATGATTTCCGTCAGTGGCCTCCGTTCACGTGGCTGCTCATGCTCTTTGTCATGGCCGTCGGCGCGTGTGCCGGGAGCACCGCGGGCGGTTTCAAGTGTATCCGTCTGCTGACGCTGGTCAAGCTGGCTTTCGGCGAGTTCAAGCGCATCCTCCATCCCCGCGCCGTCCTGCCCGTAAGTGTCGGCGGCACGGTCATCAACGCCCAGGTGTGGCGCACGCTCATCGCCTTTTCTGTCCTATATGTCCTGATGAACATCGTCGCGACCGTCGTTCTCGTCATGACGGGACTTCCATTGCTCGATTCGTTCGCGTTCTGCATCTCGTCGTCCAGCAATGCCGGACCGGCACTGGGGCATCTGTTCAGCCCTCTCGACGCATGGAACGGACTGGGCGACACGGGGCTGTGGATCTGCTCGTTCCTGATGTTGGCCGGTCGCCTCGAAATCTTCTCGCTCTTGCTTCCCTTCGCACCGGGTTTCTGGAAAGACCGGTGACATCCCCGTACTTAAAACATAACAGCTACATGGAAAAAGACAAACGTCCTGCCCTCGTGCTCCGCTTCCTTACCGAGATAGCCAGCCACAACGACCGCGGCTGGATGGCCGAGCACCGTGACGAATACGAGGCGGCGCGTGCCGCTTTCGAGAGCCTGACGGCCGACCTTATCCATGCCCTCGCGCGGGTGGAGCCGGCCGTGGCTTCGCTCACGGTCAAGGACTGCACGTACCGCTTCTACCGCGATACGCGCTTCTCGCCCGACAAGTCGCCCTACAAGCGTCACATGGGTGCCTACATCAACCCGAGGGGAAAGAAGTCGCCCCACGGCGGTTACTACCTGCACCTGCAACCCGGTGGGTGCGAAATTGCGGGCGGCTCGTACTGCCTCGAACCGAAACTGCTGCGTGCCGTGCGTGAGAGCGTGGTCGACCGTATCGACGAGTTCCGGGACATCGTGGAGGAAGAGCGGTTCCGCACACTCTTCCCCGTCATCGGCGTGGAACGTGTCAAGACCGTGCCCAAGGGATTCCCGCGCGATTTTCCTTGGCCGGACTATATCCGCTGCAAGGACTACTGCGTGGGACATGCCGTCGACGACACGTTTTTCGACCATCCGGACTGGATGGAAAGGACGGTCGACGCGTTTGCAGTGATGAAGCCTTTCCTCGATTTTGTCAACGACACGATTGATGATTATCTTTGACCCCGCCAACGGGTCGCCGTCCCGTCTGTCCGGGTCGCCGACTTGTTCAAACGGGTCGCCGACCTGTTTTGCCGGGTCGCCGACTTGTCGGCACTAAAAGAGAACACCATGCGATTGAATATCCTTCACCTCCCCATCCTTGCGCTGGCCTTGGCGTCCTGTCACTCCGGCCAGTCGTCCGACCACACTGCCTTTTACGGCTCTGTGCCCATCGACACCACCGGGTACGCCCGCCTCACGTTCGACGTGCCGGCTTTCCACGTCCTCGACTATGACGGTTTCGGCAGCCTCTGCTTCGTGCAGTCGGAAAACGGCGATGCACGAGTAGAAGTGGTTGTCCATCCCGACCTCGCAGGCCGCGCGATGGCCACAGTGGCCGACAGCACGCTGTCCATACGCCTTGCGAGTGACCCGGCGGCGAACGGGGTAGAGGAGATTGACGTGAAGCATTACCTTTTCGCCACCGTCTACGCCCCTGTGCCCGGTGTGTTCCGCCTTGACGGGGCGGGCGCATCCGACCTTGGGAGCGTCACAAGCGGCGATTCCCTCACCGTCGAGCTGGACGGCAACCGGCAGCTCTCGGCCCGGTTTCTCGAAGCCCGTTGCCTGTCCCTGTCGCTCGGTGGAGCCGCCCAGGCCAGTCTGTCCGCCGTGGCGGCCGACAGTGTGTCCGTCAGCGTCGGCGGAACGGGCGAGGTGGAAATTGGTGGTATGGCTCGCGCCGCGCGCCTGTCGGTGGACGGCATAGGGCGCATAGATGCCACGCAGCTCGGCGTGGCCGGGAACATCGAGCAACATAACACCGGACGGGGGAGCATCGGCGTGAAACCGCTCCCGTCGGACACCGCGTCGTAAGTCCGGCCGTTCCCGCTGCACGGACATGGCCGCGGGTCGATGCGGAAACACCACCGGGTTGGACAAACCGGGAAACAAAGGAAAGCAAACCGCGTCCAATCCGGAGCCTGACCAGACAAGAGAAAACCCAAACAACAACCGTAAAAATGAAAAAACAGTTATTCACCATGCTTGTAGCCGCAAGTTCGCTCACGCCCGCCGTAGCGGACGATTTCAAGTACACCGACGAGCAGTTTGCCGACATCCAGATGCTCCGTTACAAGGTGTCGGGATTCGACGAACTGACTTTGCGCCAGAAGACGCTCGTCTATTATCTCTCGGAGGCCGCCCTGCAAGGCCGTGACATACTTTTCGACCAAAACGGCCGTTACAACCTGCGCATCCGCCGTATGCTCGAAGCCGTTTACACGGACTATGCGGGCGACCGGACGGGCGACTTCTACAAAGCCCTCGCCGTTTACTTGAAACGGGTCTGGTTCAGCAGCGGCATCCATCACCACTACGGTTCGGAGAAGTTCGTTCCCGGATTCTCCGAGGCCGACCTGCGTGCCGCAGTGAAGCAGCTCGACCCTGAGAAACTCCACTTGCTTCCCGGGCAAACCGTCGACGATTTCTGCGATGAGCTGTTCCCCGTCATCTTCGACCCCTCGGTGATGCCCATGCGCGTGAACCAGAAAGACGGCGACGACCTCGTGCTCACGTCGGCGGGAAACTATTACGGCCCGGGCGTGACGCAAGCCGAGGCAGAGGCTTTCTATACGGCGAAAAAGAACCTCAGTGACCCGCATCCCGTCATGATGGGACTCAACAGCCGTCTCGTGAAAGAGAACGGGCAACTCGTGGAGAAGGTGTGGCGTTCGGGCGGACTCTACGGCGCGGCCATCGACCGCATCATCGCCTGCCTCGAACAGGCGCGCCCCTTTGCCGACACACCGGAGCAGGAGCAGGTGATCGACACGCTTATCGCGTATTACCGCACGGGCGACTTGCGCACCTTCGATGCTTACAGCATCCTCTGGCTCGGCGACACGAAAGGAACAGTAGACTTCGTGAACGGCTTCACAGAGACCTACGGCGATCCGCTCGGCATGAAGGCCAGCTGGGAGTCCATCGTCAACTTCAAAGACCACGAGGCCACGTTACGCACCGAGAAGTTGAGTGCCAATGCCCAGTGGTTTGAGGATAATTCTCCCGTCGATCCTCGTTTCAAAAAGGAAGAGTGCCGTGGCATCTCGGCCAAGGTGATTACGGCGGCCATGCTTGGGGGCGACCTCTACCCCTCGACGGCTATCGGAATCAACCTCCCGAACTCCGATTGGGTACGCAAGGAACACGGGTCGAAGAGTGTGACCATCGGCAACCTTACTTCCGCCTATAACCACGCCGCGCATGGCAGCGGAATGGACGAAGAGTTCATCATAGACGACGAAACGCGCGCGCTCATCGCCAAGTATGGCGACGTATGCGACGACCTGCATACCGACTTGCACGAGTGTCTCGGCCACGGCAGCGGAAAACTTCTTCCCGGCACCGACCCCGATTCTCTCCGCGCCTACGGAGCTACCATAGAGGAGGCTCGCGCCGATCTCTTCGGCCTGTACTACATCGCCGACCCGAAACTCGTCGAACTGGGACTGACTCCCAATCTCGAAGCCTACAAGTCGCAATATTACAGTTATATGCTTAACGGTCTCATGACGCAGCTTGTGCGCATCAAACCCGGTCTCAACATCGAGGAAGCCCACATGCGCAACCGCGCGCTCATTGCCCGCTGGGCCTATGAGCACGGAAAGGCCGACAAGGTTGTCGAACTGGTGGAACGCGAGGGCAAGACCTACGTCCGCATCAACGACTATGAAGCCCTGCGTGGCCTTTTCGGGAAACTGTTGGCCGAGGTGCAGCGCATCAAGAGCGAAGGTGATTTTGCCGGTGCCCGTGCCCTGGTCGAAGAATACGGCGTGCAGGTCGACCCCACACTGCATGCGGAAATACTGGCTCGTTACGAGAAGTTGAACCTCTCGCCGTACAAGGGCTTCATCAACCCCGTCTATACGCCCGTGCGCGATGCCGAGGGGAACATCACCGACATCAAGGTGAGCTACGACGAGGCTTACGATGCCCAGATGCTGCGTTACAGCCGCGACTACAACAACCTGCCCGACATCAACGACTAACCTCATGGACAACATCGCCGAACAGCTGAAAGAACTGCGTGTCGAGTTGCGCGGTATGATGAATGGTCCTGTGAGCGCGTCGATGCGTGCCAAGGGGTTGACCTATAAACTCAATTTCGGGGTGGATGCCGTGCGCTTGCAGGAGTTGGCCGCCCGCTTGCCACACACCCGCGAACTGGCGGTCGCCCTTTGGGGCGAGGATGTGCGTGAGATGCGCCTCCTGGCTCCCATGGTGCAGCCCGCCGAAGCCTTTACGCCTGCGGAAGCCGACGAGTGGGTGCGGCAGATGCGTTTCCCCGAAGAAGCGGAATACACGGTCATGCACCTGTTCGCCCGCCTGCCCTTTGCCTCGCAGAAGGCGTTTGAATGGATGGCCGCAGACGAGGCGATGACCCGCCTTTGCGGTTTCCTGCTCATGGCACGCCTGCTGATGAAGGGGGGAATCCCTGTTGAGCGTGATGCCGAGGAACTGCTTGACCAGGCCGGTACGGCACTGCATGACGCCGATGTCTCTGTCCGTTTGGCCGCAGCCAAATGTCTGGTAAAGTTCGAAGATGTTTGTCCACACTATTCTTCACGCATCGAAGCCATGCTGGATGCTGTGGAGGGCTGACCGATAAATCCTTGTGCGGCGCGGGTGGAAAAAACCACCCGCGCCGCATCATAGGAACACTTAACTCATGAATTTCGAGTAAGTTGCCCGCCATGCGGTAACGCTCACAGACTGCTCGTATCCGCTCCGAGGATTGCGTAATCGGACTTCCGTATCGGGGCGGGGAAGAAAAAAACGAATGGATTCGCGCCCCGTTTTTCCGGAAAGTGTTACCTTTGCACGCGAAAGGCTCCGTAGCTTAATTGAATAGAGCATCAGATTCCGGTTCTGACGGTTCTGGGTTTGAGTCCCAGCGGAGTCACGAAAGGCAAGGCTTTACTGAAAGTCTTGCCTTCTTTGTTTCTGAATCTCAAAGCGTTTCCTGTGTCCATAGATGCGTAAGAATGTGTTGCGGGCAGTGAACCTGTTGGCACGTTATGGCGATTGGGAAAGGCGGTAGGCGATGGATTTATGCCCATCAGCCCTTCAAACCACGGTGCTTCCCGTGACAGACGGTCTTGACACCTGTGCGGGGAGAACTGTTGGGGTCATTGTCATCCGGGATATGCCTCCCGGCAAGGCCGTTAGTGTTTTTGACAGATTTCAACCCGTCACGGGGCAGACTGCCGCGTGGACAGAAATCACAAGTCGGCTGTCCGGCATTACGGGTCGCCGGATAGTTTGTTTTAGTCGCCGGATAGTTTTCACAAGTCGCCGTCTGCTCGTCGCAAGTACGCCGATAGGATTTTGCATATTCTGTACAAGGAATCCTTGCCATGTACAGAAATATGTGCAATGCCGATGCGGAGTTGGTTGTCGGTGGCTTCCCGCCCTCTGTTTCGGCATGCCTTTACTCGGGATTGGGATATATTCCCTGCCTTTATGGCCTCCCCAAATTACAGTTTAGGGAGGGGGATAATTCTTTTGTATAGAAACGCAAGAGGGGCGGTGACACACAATGATGTCACCGCCCCTCCGTGTGCTTGTGCGGGGATTTAGTTAATCACGCACTTCTTGTCGTTCACCACGTAGACACCGGTCACCAGGTTGGGGAGCTTTTTTGTCCCGTTCACCGTGCCTTGCGCGATGGTGCGTCCGTCAGTCGTCACGACCTTGTAAGGTTGTGCCTTTTCGCTGCGGAGCACGATGGCGTTTCCCTCCACCGACACGTCGATCGGCGATGCTGCGCTTGCTTGCGTGATGCCCACCGGAGGCGTATTGGTAAAGTTCACGGTTATGGAGAGGTCGCCGTCGACGAGCGAGGCGGGGATGGTGATGTCCGTCAAGCCCTCGCAGTCGAGCGTGTCCGTGCTATACTGGCGGTTGCCGTGGATGTACTGGTCGCCGGTAAGGTTATAGCCGTGCGTGATTTCGAGCGACTGGATGTAATATCCCTCGTCCATGTTCACGGTCAGGTTCAAGTCCTCATTGAAAGCGACGGAGTCGGGTAGGGCACTGCCATCCTGCAACGTGACGGTGCACATGCGGGACGTAACGTTCAGACTGACGTTGTCCGTGTAGACATTGATGAGATAGTCGACGATGTTACCGCCGTTGTCGACGATGTTGTTGTCCGAAGAGATGTTTCCGGCCGGGTCGACGTTGTTCCAGTCGATCTTGGTACGGCCACGGTAGATGCCACGTGCCTGATTTTCGGGAATGTAATAGGTGGGCGTGGTCACGCCTACGCCAGAGGCTTTCGTATTCCCGTTGCTGTCCGTACCGTTATAGTAGGAATAGGTCATGAGGTCGCTGTCTACGGCCGGCTCGTCGGATTCGAGGTCAACGTCGAACTTGCCGTCGTTGCCCCAGTCGGCGTAGGTGTAGCTGTGCATATAGCTTCCGGTCCATGTGTAGGTGGCTCTCATGAGGTCGCCCGCCTGTACGTTGATGGTGAAGTCCTCGGTCATGTCGACGTAGACCGTTGAGCGGCATTTCGTGGTGGCGGTAATGCCGGCCGACTTGCTTCCGGCGCGGAAACTCATGCGGCTGAGGTAGCGGTCAGTCCGGGTCACGGCTTGGTCCGCGTCGAAGTTGAGCGCGTACTCGCCGATTGAGATGCGCGGAGAGGCAATTGAATTGAGGGTGATGTTGTCAATGTAGACCATGAAGTCCTCACCGCTTGCCGGATTGATGGATGCGTCGGGCGCGATGACGAGACTGTAAACACGGACATCCTCATTGCCGCTGATGGGGAACACCGCGTCCGTCCAAGTACCCGCTTCGATGTCCTTGTTGCCCAGGACGATGAACTGTTCTACCTCCGTGCCCAGTTCTGCTTCCAGATTCCCGCAGCAGCCCAAGCCGACAAGGCCGACCGTGCCGCCTTTGGGCGAGTAGATATAGGCATGGACATATTGCGTGGTCGTCGACAGGGAGAACGGTTCGTTGAGGTCGATGCGCGCCCCGTAGAACTGGCCGCCGTAGCGTGAGCGTTGGAAAGCGACAACACTGTCGCTCGCGTTGTCGTCGTCCTTATAAGGATTTTCAACTACTTTGGCGTGACCGGCGAGTACGCCGGTGCGCAGGGGCGAGTCTACCCAAGAGTCGTAGGTCGATACGCTCTGATAGTCCTGCGTCTCGAAGTCGCAGTCCACGTCCTGTGCTTGGACGCTGAGCGTGGTGGCCAGTGCCGCTGTGGCAAGGAATAATTTATGTTGTATCATACTGATTGGTTCGTTTGTCGGTTATTACGGGATTAGTAGATGGCGATGTTGCTGATGAGCGGGCAGGCGCGGCTGTCCGTGATGTTGACACGGATGTAGCGGGCGTTGACACCGTCGCCATAACTCGACGTGTCGTTGTCCTTGGCCATGATTCGTTTGTAGCCGATCGTCGTTCCCTCGGCAAAGGTGTCCCATGTCGTACCGTCGGAACTATATTCAATGGTGAACGAACGCACACGCTGTCCGAGCTTGATGTATTCCTGGAGCGTCACGTAGTGTATGTCCTGGGAACTGGACAGCTCAATGGTGACGGAACCCGTCGTTTGGTCGTCGTCAGTCGCCCAATACGTGTCTTCGTCGCCGTCGGTGGTGTTCTTGGCCTCGTAGTTCCCGCCGCTTCTCGTATAGTCGGCCGTGACTGCCGTAGCAGTTGTGGCAAAGTTGTCCGAGAGGCGCGTTTCTATCAGGTCGCCGAGTTCGCCCAGCCGGGTCACGAGCGTTGTGCTCAGTACGCCGTTGGTGTCCGGGGCGCAGTTCATGATGAGCGTGGCGTTGCGGCCGACGGTTTCAAGGTAGATTTTGTAGAGTGCTTCGGCTGTCTTGATGCTTTCGCCGGGGTGCCAGAACCAGTTTGACGACGTGCGGACATCCGACTCGGAGGGAATGAATTCGAAGCCCTCCTCATAGCCGATGTTGTTGTTGCCTTCGTTTTGCACGGAAGCTATGTCCATGTTCGACCAGCAGGTCGTGCCGGAGTATCCGTCCTCGTTCCCGCACCAGCGGAACTCCCGTCCCCACACCATGGCGTTGGGTTGGAGTTCGTGAATCAGGGCGGCGGTATTTGCCCAGTCGTAGTAGGTCGTCTTGTCTATGGAGCGGCTCGTAAGGCTCTCGGTTCCATAATATCCGCTTCCGCCGTTGGCACCGTCGAGCCATACCTCGAACACGTCGCCGTAGTTGGTCAGCAATTCGCGGAGCTGGTCGCGGTACATGCCTTGCACGTAGTCGGCCGTGCCGTATGTCTCGGCGTTGGAATCCCACGGCGAGAGATAGACACCGAACTTCATGCCGTATTTCTGGCAAGCCTCGGAGATGAGCTGGGGCACGTCGACCTGCGGGCCTACGCCGCCGCTGTTCGTCACGCAGAAGTCAGTCGTCGCCGTAGGCCAGAGGCAGAAGCCGTCGTGGTGCTTGCAAATGACGACTACTCCCGTCATGCCGGCGCTCTTCATGGCCTCCACCCACTGGTCGCAGTCGGGAATGCTCAACGGGGCATACAGCGTGGGGTCGGGGTATGTCGTATTGCCCCACTCCATGTTAATAAACGTGTTAAAGCCATAGTGGCAAAAGCCGTAGAACTCCATTTTGTGCCAGGCGAGCTGCCGTTCCGTGGGCACGGGGAATACGGGCGACGGGGTGTTGTCCGGATTGGCCAGTGTTTGTTCCTCGAACAGCTCTTGTGCCGAGGCGGGAAGGCTCGCCAATCCCATGGTCAACAGACAGAGGAGCGAAGTAGTAGTTTTTTTCATGTAATATGTGATTTAAGAAGATATTAGGGCAAAGATAGTAAAAGGGAATTGTATTGTGTCGGAATGGTAGGGGAAAAAATGTCCGGGGGTTGATTTTTTTCCCAGTAGCCTTTCGCAGGCATGTGGGTGGCTCTCTTTCCTGCGTAATCTGCTTTCAGTTCCGGTGGACATACCGGTTCGTTGCACAGGTCGGCTATCCGTCGTGACAGGTCGGCGACCTGATGCCACGGGTCGGCGACTAGACGAAACAAGTCGGCGACCTGTTTCCTGTGCCGGTGATGGCACTGCGGGGCGGTCAGTCATCGACCGGCCACCAGGCGGTCAGCAAAGGCATGGCAGCCGGTGAGGCATAGGCATAAGGGACGGCGAAGAATTCCGCTCCCGGCGTGTCGGAGGCACCGCCGTTTCCGGTGGCGGGATAGAAGTGACCCGCAAGCGGGGTAAACTCGGCCTGCGCCCGGTCAAAGTCAATGTCGGGCCAATGGGCAGTCGACAAGGCGGAACCGGCGGATGCCGGCAGGCCGACATAGGTCAGCGGACCGCGGGTCAAGGCCACGGTATTGCCGGTGGCCTGCCCGTTTTCGGCGCGCCGCACGGACGTGACGGGGAGAGGGAAACTGATGCGCACTTCGTCGCCGCTGTTCCATTTGCGCCGGATGACGAGATAGCCCCGCGCGGTTTCGGACGAAAGGAGTTCTTTCCCGTTGACGTAGACTGTCGGGAGCGGCATTTCCTCATCCGCGACGTACCGCTCCTCGGGTACAATCCGCCCCTCGGCCCAGCGTGGCAGGCGCACCCACAAGGTGGCCTGGTAGCCGTTGTGGCGAGGGCGTAGGCGCAAGACGACATCGCCGGTGGTCGGCATGTCGGTCACTTGGTCGATTGAGCCTTGGAAGACGGGTGTGTCAAAGCGGGCATAACAATTGGCAAAGAGGTTGACGAAGATGCCGTCGTCGCCGGTTGCATAGACCAGCGAGGGCGCGGTCATGAGGGCGGTGGCGGCTTCGCGCGTTCCGTCGGTGATTGGTCTTGCGAGGGCTCCGGCGGTGACGGCGTTGAAGAGCGCACGCTCGTAAGTCTCGACATAGCGTGCGTCGCCGGTCGAGAGGAAGAGCCGCGCCGAAAGGTCGAGCATACGCAGGGCGGGGCGTGTTTGCGGGTCGGCGAGCTCGTCGCCCGTTCCGCCCACGAGGTTCAGGCTGTCGCGGACGCAGGCTTCCCATGCGGCGGCCTGCCCGTCGAACTGGTCTTTTCCGAAAGGCTCGATGGCGACGGGGCGCGCCGTCGTGTCGGCAAGCAGGGCCATCGTCCGCCAGTTGCTGCCGAGACTGAACAACATGACACTGTCGGCGGGGATGTAGGAAAGGCTGTTCCCCAAGCGGGTGGGGCGTGAAGGCTGGGCGGTGGCGGCGAGCAAGGCGAACCACATGGCCGCAAGTAAGATGATTGTTCTCATTGGTGGATTTGACGCATTTTCTGTATGGTTTCGCGCCAGGCATCGCCGAGGCGGCGCGACTCCATGATTTTCTGTAAAGTCATCCGGCGCACGTCGGGATGGAGCACGCCGGGGGCGAGGACGGGAAAGGTGATCTCGGGAAACTTGATAAAGCACATGGACAACGCCCAGGCCTGTGCCATGCGGGCGTAGTAGGCCTCGGTCGACAGACCGGCGAGGCGTTCGACCACAGTCCCCGCGTGCGCCTCGTCCGTGTAGTGATCGAGCAACATGACGATACCGAAACGCTGCTCGTATTCCTGACGGCTGTCCAGATAGGGGCGGAGGAAGTCCCACCCCCGCCCGGCATGGCGGCGGATGGCGGTGAACGACGAGCAGGGCACGTCGCAGGCGGCCCAGTTGTCTATGAGCGGCACATAGGCTGCCACACGGGCGAACCACGTGTCGGCATCGGCTTTCAGGCGGCCGACGAGGAGGCCGTGCAGGATGACCTCCTCGAACGTGGCCTCGGCACGGCTGCCTGCGAGCCACGCCGCCGCGTCGTCGCGCAAGGCCAACTCGCGGGCCAGCGTGCGTAGCCGGGGAATGCGGACGCCGAGCACGCGCCGAGTGATGCCGGGAAGAAGCCGACGGTTGAACGCTGCCAGACGGCTGTCGGCGTGTGCGGTGAGTTGTTCGTGTATGAAGTCGTCAATCGTCATGCTGCAAAACTAAATAAAAACGCCACACTTTCCTATCGGGCACAGTTCCGGAATAATGAATACCGCAGCCCTGCCGGGCGATGGAGCGGGCAGTGAAAACGGGTCGGCTATCCGTTGTGACTAGTCGCCGACCTGTCGCCACGAGTCGGCGACTTGTCTGAACAAGTCGGCGACCCGGCGCGCCTTCCCGGGAAGTCGGTTTCATCCCTTGGCGGCCTGTGTCGCAGCAACGGGCAGGGAACAGGACGTGCGGCGGGCGGTGTCTGTCCCACAGTGGGCAGGATACGGTGGCTTGCGGGATGTGAATGACCTCCATGCCTTGCTGTATTTGCTGTCGGACAATACCGTCGATCGTCATGCCGGACAAAATTACGTAATTTTCTTCTGAATATTTTTGTCGGTTAAAAGGAAAGTTCTAATTTTGCAGTCATAAGAACTATGTAAGCAATACAAATTTTGAATATGGACAAGATTTCGACTTACGACTACTTGCTGCAACACCAGGTGAAGCCTTCGGTGCAGCGGATTGCCGTGATGGAATACCTTCGGAATCACCGCACGCACCCGACAGCCGACGAGATTTACGTGAACGTGCTGAACGACATCCCGACACTGTCGAAGACCACCGTGTACAACACGTTGCGCCTTTTGGTGGAGCATCGTGCGGCGCGGATGCTGACCATCGACGAACACAACGTCTGTTTCGATGCGGAAGTTGAGCCGCATGCCCATTTTCTCTGCACGTCTTGCGGCCGTGTCTACGACCTGCCAACCGTCGAAGTGGCAGGAGTGACGACCGGGATGCTTCCCGGCGGACACAAAGCCGTCGATGCCGACATCTACTACCGGGGCACGTGCTGCCAATGCCTCGGAAAAGAACAGGAAAACTGAACCCGACGGCACGTGGCCGGAGGGACATATAAATAATTAAACGAACAAGGACATGAAAAAGAAGTTCATTTGCACCGTGTGCGGTTACGTACACGAAGGGGACACCGCTCCCGAGAAATGCCCGCTTTGCGGAGTACCTGCGTCGAAGTTCAAGGAAATGGCCGACGAGGGACTGGAATTCGTTGCCGAGCATGAGCTTGGCGTGGCCAAGGGCTGCGACGAAGAGATGATAAAAGACCTCAACAGCCACTTTATGGGCGAATGCACGGAAGTGGGGATGTATCTGGCCATGAGCCGGCAAGCCGACCGTGAAGGCTATCCCGAAATTGCAGAAGCCTTTAAGCGTTATGCCTGGGAGGAGGCCGAACATGCCTCGAAGTTTGCCGAATTGCTCGGTGACTGCGTGTGGGACACGAAGACCAACCTCGAAAAGCGCATGGCGGCTGAAAGCGGTGCCTGTGCCGACAAGACGCGCATCGCGAAGCGTGCCAAGGAACTCAACCTCGACGCTATCCACGACACTGTGCACGAGATGGCACGCGACGAGGCTCGCCACGGACGCGGATTCGAGGGACTGTATAACCGTTACTTCAAGAAGTAATTCCGCGAAGGCATTCGGACTGAAAAAGCAAGCGGGCGGGACGGCTGTCAAGGCTTCCCGCCCGCTTTGGGTCTAAGACTCCCGAAACCGGGACAGGACAGGCATAACGTGAAAGCCCTGCGCAACATATGCGCAGGGCTTTCACGTACCAAACTAAGGCAAGGTCAGCGGATGATGGTCGCCTCGCGGTCGGGCCCGACGGAGATAATCGTGATGGGCGTGCCGAGTTGCTCTTCGAGATAGGCCACATAGGCTTTGAAAGCCGGCGGGAAGTCCTTTTCGTCATGGATGCCCGTCAAGTCGGTGTGCCATCCGGGCAGTTCCTCATAGACGGGAGACCATCCTGCGGTGTCGAAAGGCATTTCGGTCGTGGTCACGCCGTCTTTCCGGTAGGCGACACAGGCTTTGATGGTGTCGAAACCGTCGAGCACGTCGCTTTTCATCATGACGAGCTGCGTGACCCCGTTGATCGTGATGGCGTAGCGGAGTGCCACAAGGTCTATCCAACCACAGCGGCGGTTACGCCCGGTGACCGCTCCGAACTCCTTGCCGATGCTGCGGATAGTGTCGCCGGTTTCGTCAAACAACTCCACCGGGAAGGGACCCGACCCGACGCGCGTACTGTATGCCTTGAAAATGCCGAACACCTCACCGATATACCGGGGAGCGACACCAAGTCCCGTGCATACCCCGCCGCAAGTGGTACTCGACGACGAAACGAACGGGTAGGTGCCATGGTCGATGTCGAGCAGGGAACCTTGTGCCCCTTCGGCCAGTACGCTTTTCCCTTCTTTCAGGAGTTTGTTGATTTCGAGGGCGGTGTCGGTAATCTGGAAGCCCCGCATGAATTCCACACCCTCCATCCAGTGTTTCTCGTCGGCTGTGAGGTCGTATTCTGTGTAGCCCAGGTCTTTCAGGATTTGCTCATGGCGGGCTTTGAGACGCTGGTACTTCTCCTCAAAGTTCTCGAAGATGTCGCCGACGCGCAGCCCGATGCGTGCAGCCTTGTCGCTGTATGTCGGGCCGATACCTTTCCCCGTCGTGCCTACCTTTCCCTTTCCCTTGGCGGCCTCATAAGCGCGGTCGAGCAGGCGATGGGTCGGCAGGATGAGGTGGGCGCGCTGACTGATGTGCAGACGGCTGGCCAGGTCGTAGCCGGCGTTTTCAAGCTCGCGGGCTTCGTCCATGAAGAGGTCGGGAGCGATGACGCAGCCGTTGCCGATAATGTTTACGGTGTCCTTGCAGAAAATACCCGAAGGTATGGAACGCAGCACGAACTTCTTCCCTTCGAAGATGATGGTGTGCCCGGCGTTCGGCCCACCGGCAAAGCGAGCCACCACGTCGTATTTCGGAGTGAAGAAGTCTACTACTTTTCCTTTGCCTTCGTCGCCGAAGACGATACCCAGGAGGGCATCTATTTTTCCGGTATTCATTGTTGTTTGTATGGATTTACTTTTGTCGTGTCCGGGAGCGGCGGCACGTCCGTCTTGTCACGCCCGGGGCAGGAAACCGTTCCCCCCGCGCACCCAAGGACATGCCCATGCGCCCTTCGTTTATGCCTGAGAGACCCGTTTGTCGGGGTTCTTGGCGAGACAAAGGTAAGGCTTTTCGTCGAAAGGGCTGTATCAGTGCATCGCAAAAGTGAGATACAGGAAGCGAAAAGCCGTTTTTGTGCGACGGTATGGCTCTCTGCTTAAAGGCGGGACACCGTTGTCAAGCAGGTAGTGCCCGCTCAGGCGGGCACTACCGTTAATCTACACTTCGGGTCGCTCTGGGGAGAGCGGGAATGGGTTAAGGACGTAAAATCTTGTGGCACGATTCCTTGAACATGGCCTGACCTCCAAAGGACGGATGCCGTATATATTCAATGGATTGGCCAAATGCTTGGGCGGTTCGGCCTACGGCGTATATCTTCTCTATGGGGAAGAGCGATATGAAACGCTCCGCAATCTCCCTGCCCAGCCGTATTTCATCACCGCCGGGTGCTCTGTTCGACTGTTCAGTCGTTCCAAAGGGATGGAAGGGGTAGATGTTCCACATGAGGGGTACGACATCGCTTATGCATGACCAGACGCACTTCGCAGTCGCTTCGTGTGCAGGAGGGTTAGCATACTCGTAGCCGCGCCCCGCGAAGAAGGGGTGTGTGGCCAGTGTGTATTCATCCGTGAAAGGTATGCCGGTAATTCCGCAACCGCGATACCCCGGAGCCTCGCCCATAAAGAGAATGGTGGGTCGTTTTTCCAACATCTGCTCAATATACAGGGACAGATTATGCCGACACTGGGAACTTTCGGCATAGATGTTTGTGCTGTTGGCTGTCGGAGTTTGGATGGATGAAATGTACTCAACAAATTCGTGCATAGTCAATATGTTTTTAGTAGTTATACACCGCAAATGTAGTATCTTATTGTTGAAAGCTCGGGGGGGGCTGTTAAAAATATATAATACTATGAATAATATCCCAAACGGCGCGCCGGATGGCTTTGATTCTCTTCGCGGAGGGACTGTCTTGGTCGTCCTTTTACCGGGATGTACCGGCGGATGAGTGCGTCCGCGTTTCCGACAGCCCTCCCTTTGTCGCGGGATTTCCTGTTGGTACAGGCAGACAAAACAAGTCGGCGACTAGGTGGAACGGGTCGGCTAACCGTCGTGACAAGTCGCCGACTTGTTTTGCCACTTGGTCTGTGCCGGAATCCATGCACCGGCGGAGCGGGGTACGGCTGCCGTGTCCGCTTTATCCAGTTCCTGTCGCGTCGCCCGCGGTCGGCCGTCTGCCGGTGTG
>CAZYHW010000002.1:0-4029 GCA_964647405.1 uncultured Prevotellamassilia sp. | reverse complement strand
TGTGCGAAGCCCGTTCTCGGCGGGCAAAAGGCGGCCGACCCGTAATAAAAGGGCGCGGCATCCGTTCTTTTATATGAAAGAGAAGCATTACCTTTGCATAGATTTATCCGTATGAAACAGCTATCCATCCTATCGTTGTCCTTATTCCTTCTTTTGGGGATTCCTTGTTCCGCATTTGCCCAGACCGGCACGCCTGACGCCGACCCGACGATGACCATCACGACGGACGACGGCGAAGAGGAGGAGACTTCCTACACGGGCTCCGCCCCGGTGTATGCCTCGTTCCAAGCCAATCCGACGGATGTCGGGGATTATACTCCTTACTACGAGTGGCGCTTTTATACGTCGGGCAACGAGGACAATCCTTCCATCGTCCGCTACGACGAGAATACGGACTACACGTTCACGACTTCCGGAACGATGTACATCGAGTTGCTCATCACTTTCGTCAATGGGCAGGACACAATCGAGTTCGAGATGGACGAGCCGTTCCAGGTGACGGTCAGCGAATCCGTCTTGGAGTTCCCGAACGTCTTCACGCCCAACGGCGACGGCATTAACGACATCTTCTGTGCCAAGGACGGCTACCAGAGTATTGTCAGTTTCCAGGCGGTCATCTTCAACCGGTGGGGGAAGAAGCTATATGAGTGGAACGACCCCTCGGGCGGCTGGGACGGAACGTATAACGGGAAGAACGTGCCGGCGGGAGCCTATTATTTCGTATTGAGAGCCCAGGGAGCCGACGGTGTCCGTTACGACCAGAAGAAGACAATCAACCTGCTCCGGGGCTATTCGGAGAGCACTACAACGACAGAGTGACCGCGAGATGACGAACACAGGAACAGCCGAGACTGACGGACAGATAGAAGAGGGCTGGATAGAAGTAGAGGGTGCGCGGGTACATAACCTGAAAAATATCGACGTGCGCCTTCCGCGGCATAGCCTGACCGTAATCACCGGACTGAGCGGGAGCGGAAAGAGTTCACTGGCGTTTGACACGATTTACGCCGAAGGGCAACGCCGTTACATCGAGACGTTCTCGGCATACGCCCGCAACTTCCTCGACAACCTCGAACGTCCGGACGTGGACAAGATAACGGGATTGAGTCCCGTCATCAGCATCGAGCAGAAGACGACAAACAAGAATCCCCGCTCCACTGTCGGCACCGTGACGGAGATATACGATTTCCTGCGGCTGCTCTTCGCACGTGCGGGGGAGGCTTTCTCCTATGTGACGGGGGAGCGGATGGTGAAATATACGGAAGAACAGGTGCGCGACCTTATACTCAATGATTTTCTCGGCCATCGCATCTACCTGCTCGCCCCGTTGGTACGTAACCGGAAGGGACATTACAAGGAACTGTTCGACACGGTGCGCCGCAAAGGCTACCTCAACGTCCGCGTGGACGGCGAGATAAGGGAACTGACCAAGGGAATGAAGGTCGACCGGTACAAGAACCACGACATCGAAGTCGTGATCGACAAGCTGGTCGTGCAGGGAAAAGACGACCAACGGCTCGCCCGCAGCCTGGGCAAGGCGTTGGAGCAGGGCAGCGGCCTCGTCATGCTGCTCGATGCCACCGACGGCAAGTTGCGCCATTACAGCAAACGCCTGATGTGTCCCACGTCGGGCATCTCCTACCGCGACCCTGCCCCCCATAGCTTCTCTTTCAACTCGGCGCAAGGGGCATGTCCCAAGTGCAAGGGGCTGGGGGTCGTGAGCGTGATAGACCGTGAGAAGGTCATCCCGCATCCCGAGCATTCCATCAAGGAAGGAGCCATCGTGCCCCTCGGGAAATATAAGAACGCCATGATATTCTGGGAAATCGAAAGCGTTCTCGAAAAATACGGCTACACCATCCAGACACCCGTCAAGGAGCTCCCGGACGAAGTAATCGACGAGATATTCAACGGCTCGGCCGACCGCTTGCGCATTCCGGCCAAGCTGATGAACTCCTCCGACGACTATTATGTGGAGTTCGACGGACTGGTCAAATATATCAACCAGATGGCCGATCGCGAGATGTCGGCCTCGGCCCAGAAGTGGGTCGACCAGTTCGCCAAGTCGGCGGTATGTCCGGTTTGTCACGGTGCCCGTCTGAACCAGGAGGCACTCCACTTCCGGATAGACGGGAAGAACATACATGAGCTGGCCACGATGGACATCAGCGAACTGTATGAGTGGCTGTCGGGTGTGGAAGAGCGGATTGCACCCCGCCAGCGGGTTGTAGCCCATGAGATATTGAAAGAACTCTTGTCGCGGCTGCGTTTCCTGCTCGACGTAGGGCTGGACTACCTGTCGCTCGACCGGTCGACGATGACCCTTTCCGGAGGTGAGAGCCAGCGCATCCGCCTGGCCACGCAGATAGGTTCGCAACTCGTCAACGTCCTTTACATCCTCGACGAGCCGAGCATAGGTCTCCACCAGCGCGACAACGTGCGCCTTATCCGCTCGTTGAAGCAACTGCGCGACATCGGGAACACCGTGGTCGTCGTCGAGCACGACCGCGACATGATGCTCGAAGCCGATTACGTCATCGACATGGGACCGCGGGCAGGTCGGTTGGGTGGGGAAGTGGTCTTCGAGGGCACACCGGCCAAGATGTTGAAACACGACACCCTGACGAGCCGATACCTCAACGGGACATGTGCCGTGGAAGTCCCCCGCGTCCGGCGGAAAGGCAGCGGAAAAACACTACGGCTTCATGGCGCATCGGGTAATAACCTGAAAAACGTGACGGTCGACTTTCCCCTCGGGTGTCTCATCTGCGTCACGGGTGTCTCGGGCAGCGGGAAGTCCACGCTGGTCAACGATACGCTTTATCCCATCCTTTCACAGCATTTCTATCGCTCGCTCACCGACCCCTTGCCCTACGACGGGATTGACGGGCTCGAATTTGTGGACAAGGTGGTCAACGTCGACCAAAGCCCGCTCGGACGCACGCCCCGTTCCAACCCGGCCACTTATACGGGGCTCTTTGCTGACATCCGCGCGCTCTTTGTCGAGATGCCCGAAGCCAAGATTCGGGGTTACAAACCCGGACGTTTCTCGTTCAATGTGGCGGGCGGACGCTGCGAAGTCTGCAAGGGAAACGGGTACAAGACTATCGAGATGAATTTCCTGCCCGACGTGTATGTTCCGTGCGAGGTATGCCACGGCAAGCGGTATAACCGTGAAACCCTTGAAGTGCGCTATAAGGGCAAGAGCATTGCCGATGTGCTCGACATGACGATTAATCAGGCCGTGGAGTTCTTTGAGAATGTTCCCACCCTGCTCCACAAAATCAAGGTGCTGCAAGATGTCGGTCTGGGATATATCAAACTGGGACAGGCCTCGACGACACTGTCGGGCGGCGAAAGCCAGCGCGTCAAGCTGGCCGCCGAACTGTCGAAGCGCGATACGGGAAAGACGGTCTATATCCTCGACGAGCCCACGACGGGACTGCATTTCGAGGACATCCGCGTGCTGATGGCCGTCCTGGACCGGCTTGTGGACAAGGGGAACACCGTCATCGTCATTGAGCATAACCTTGATGTCATCAAGAAAGCCGACTACCTTATCGACATGGGGCCGGACGGGGGACGCGGTGGCGGCGAGGTCGTCGCCACGGGCACGCCGGAGCAAGTCGTGGCAGCCGGACGGGGATTCACGGCGCAGTTCCTGAAAAACGAATTGGACATTCAGAACTTGGAAGATAACTGAAAGATGGCAAAGCACGACAAGTTAAAGACCAATGTCGCCCGTCTGCTTGACCAGGCCGGGGTGAAGTATGAATTGGTTCCCTATGAAGTGGACGAGAATGACCTCAGCGCCGTCCATGTGGCGGCCAGCCTTGGCGAGGATGTCGAACAAGTGTTCAAGACTATTGTCCTGCGGGGAGACAAAACGGGACTGCTCGTTTGCGTCGTGCCCGGCAACCATGACGTCAACCTGAAAAAAGCGGCCAAAGCCAGCGGGAATAAAAAGTGCGAGCCCTTGCCGCTCAAAGAACTCCTCCCGTCGACAGGCTACGTGCGTGGCGGCTGTTC
>CAZYHW010000001.1:40411-58585 GCA_964647405.1 uncultured Prevotellamassilia sp. | reverse complement strand
ACAGCCGGTAAAGGACTGTCCGCCTCGCGTTCAGGTGTGTTCAACGATTATTCGGGATTCTGCAAATACCAGTTGCTCTCGGTCAGGAGGCGGGTATAGAGATCCGTATCGTAGTTTGTCGTGTCTTCGTAAGGAGCAGCTTCAACGCCGCGACGGGCTATCTTCCATGCGAGCCACTCCGTTCCGTAACCGGACTTCACGTTGTTCTTGTGTGCGGCAATGCGTTGCAGGTCACCGAAACGGTTTCCTTCGAAAGCCATTTCGAGGGCGAGCTCGTCGACGATGAGGTCTTCGACTGCATTTTGGTAGGCCTCGGTGTCGTTTTCAAAGTTGGCACCGGTACGTGCCTGCTCCTCCGCGATACGTTGGGGCACGGCCACGGTGTAGGAATACAGCGTATCCTCGACATCCAGGGGCGAACCGCCGCAACCCAGGCTATGAATGCCGATGGGGTCGGTACTCGGCATCATGGCGACATTGAGGAACTCGGTAGCCTGCTGGGCTCGGCGCAACTCGTCGATGCTGATATGAGCCCTGCCCTCCAACAAGGTGGAGTCGACACTGTAAGTGACATCACCCAGGTCGTCGGTATCCGTGATGAGGGTAGGAATCGTACTGCTGCCCAGACCATGGCTCAGGATGGCGTATGCATGTTCGGGGAAACCGGCACGGTTCAACGCCTCGGCATAACGCAGGTAGACAAGCGTGGTGCGATAGAGCGTGACACCGTAGTGGAACGTGAAGCCGCTCGAATTGTTGTTGTTGATGCTCGATGCCGGGCAGAACTTGTGGATGAAGCGACCGCGGGTGGTTCCGCCGGAAGTGTTCGACACGGCCACCATCGGTGCGGAGCCGTCAAGGCGTGCGTCGCCGCAGTCGTAATATTCCAGCTGGGCTTCGCTGCTTCCGGATGTATTGGCTCCGGCATAGTTCTGGGCGGAATTGAGCTGCAAGTAGGCCTCAGACGGTATCAGCTGACGGTATTCATCGGAAGCCGTCGGGGTGATGTCACCCGAGATGTCCACTTCGTCCTCGTCGTCCTCGTTAACAGTAGCCGACTGGCTCGCAGACAACTCGAAGCCAAAGATTTCCTGCACATCGGTCATCACGGTACCCATCGTGCTCACGGCACTCGAAGGAATCATCGTGATAACGCCGCTGGACAGGGTGTACGATTCGAACACGTCCACCCACGAACTTACGTCCGATTGGTAGGATTCGTTGTTCATGTGCCGGTTCTGCACCGTGTACTGTGCCACACGCGACTCGTCGATCTCGATGTCGTTGTCGGTGATGTAGTTGTAGTAGTACGTGGCAGCCTGCACATAGTCCAGGGAATCCTGTGCGCAGAACAGGTAAAGGTCGCCCATCACCAAGTCTGCGGGGAACATGCACCGCTGCGAAGAGACAGTGGTGCTCGACTCGTCGTAGATGCTGTAATCGCCATACGAGGGCAGGCCATACTGCACGCTCCATTCATACGACTGCTGCAAGCCGGCAGCGAGCAGGAGGTCGAGCAGGTTAGAGCGGGTAGCCTTCGTGGCCGTGTTTTCCCAGCCGGTGTTGGCATTGTCCACCGGTTCGGTGATGAACGGGACGGAACCATAGTACTGTACCAACTGCATGTAGGTCCACGCACGTATCATCTGCACCTGGGCATACTCCTTGCGCATATAGTACGTGTTGTTCATCACAGACATCGTGTCCACGTGCGCCAAGTAGAAGTTGCACTGGTTGATCACCTTATAGTAGGCCGCACGGTCAAGCAATCCGTTCGAACCGTTCGCCGTCGACTGGAACGTGGCAATCTCGTTGATGGAATCGCTCACGTACGTTCCGGGAGAGGCCAGGTCGCCACGCGCCTCGCCCAGGATGACCGTGCGCTCGCCGATGTCCTGCAAGCATTTGAGGATGCCGTGGAAATAATAGACCGTATCCGTAACCGATGCACTGGCATCCGCATGGTTTTCCATGTCGAACGTCAACATATCCTCGCACGAAGTGGTCGCCACTCCTGTCCCGAGAAAAGCGAGAGCCACTCCAAGTATCGATATTTTCTTCATATCTGACTGTTATTACAAATTAATCGTTACACCCAAATTAAAGCTGCGGCTCTGCGGGAGATAGCCTGTGTCGATTCCCTGTGCCAACACGCTGTTGCTGCACGAAACCTCGGGATCGAGTCCAAGATACTTCGTAATCGTGAACACGTTGTTGGCTTCACCCCATACCGAAAGACCTTGCAACCAGGAGGTATGCACCGGTACGCGATACGTGAGACGCACTTTCTTCATTTTCAGGTATGAACCGTCCTCAATCCAACGATCGGAGAAACGTTCGTTGTTCACCCATTCGCTACTGGTCGTCGAAACGACGCGGGGAACATCGGTCACCTGACCCTCATAACGCCACCTGTTCACCAGGGCCGTCGTCTGGTTCCAACTGCTGTTGCCCGACTCCAACATCGAACGTTGGTAGTTGAAGATGTCGTTGCCCAACGAGTACTTGAAGACAACATCCAAGGTGAGGTCTTTCCAGTTGAGGCGGGTCGTGATGTTTCCGTAGAGTTTGGGGTTGGGGTCACCAATCACTACCATATCGGACTCGTCGATCCAGCCGTCGCCGTTCTGGTCGACAAAGTGCACGTCGCCGGCCTTGAACGAACGGTAAGGATCGTTGGCCAATCCGGTCGGATATTTCAGGTTGGCAGCCTCGGCTTCCTCGCTGGTGGAGAACACGCCGGCCGTCTGATAACCATAGAACACACCGGCTGCATAGCCCACGGCGGTCAGGATGTTGTTCGTACCGTAGATGGAACTGGTGTAACCGTTGATGGTTTTGTATGCCTCGGTGGAAGCATTACCATTCGCATCCAACGTGTAGTAACTGATGGTCGCAGTACTCGGAAGCTCCGTGATTTCGTTCTTGTAGTGACCCAAGGTTACACCGACTTCCCAGTGCCAGTCCTTACGGTTCACGAGCACGGCACCGACGTTTGCGTCCACACCGATGTTCGTCATGGCGCCACCGTTCGACCAGATGTACGACAAACCGGTGATGTCACTGATGGCCTGTTGCGTCAACAGGTTGGAGATTTTGCTCCGGTAGAAGTTCACGCCCATCATGAGCCTGTTCTTCAACATCGAGGCCTCCAAACCTACGTTTACGCGGCGGTTGGTCTCCCACTGGATTTCATTGTTGGCGATGTTGTCAATCACCAGAGCCGTTGCTTCACCCATGTACGAAACGTTGGAGAAGTAGGTGCGGCTGGCGTAGTAATCGATATTGTCGTTACCGGTTTCCTCATAACCGACCATCAGCTTCAAGTAATTGATGGCGGGCACATCGAACCACGACTCGGACGAAATCAACCACGCGGCCTGCACAGAGGGGAAGAGTCCCCACTTGACGCCGGCGAGCTTGATACCCTCGGCAGTCTGCTTACCGAAACGCGACGAGCTTTCCATCGTACCCAACACTTGGAGGTAGTAGAGGTTCTTATAGTTATACTCACCGCTCAGGTAGTAGGAAAGGTTCATCCACTTGTCCGTCGTACCGCCATAGGTTCTCGGGTTCAACGACGTGGTCATGTTCGGCATCTTGTCGTTCGAGTTATTGTAACCCAGTGCATTGCTGCTGGTGTACGTATAAGAACTCAAGCGGAATCCGCCGAATGCCCCTACGGTATGTGCACCGAAGCTCTGGTGCCAGTCGATACGGAAATCGTTGTACAAGGTGGTCTCCTTGGTGAACTGGGATGCAAGCACACTGCTGATGCTACCCAAACCGTTCACGAACTTGGTGGGCGTACCGTTCGAAGGCATATAATATTTCTCGTTGTTACGGTCAATGATATAGCTGAAACGGTCGCTCAGGGTCCAGTGCTTGCCAATCTTATACTCAGGGGCGACATTGATGGTGAACAAGGTCTGCTCCATGTAGTTCTTGTTGTCGCCCTCACCATTCTGCAATATCCAGTAGGGGTTGGCCAGAGGCTGGTCGTCAAAGGACGAAGCGAAATTGAACGGGTTGGTGGAGTTGGACGTTGAATTGTCCTTTCCCGCATAGATACCATCGCTCTGCGTCAACGTCAAGGAGGTCGGATCCATGTAGTAGTCGTACATGCTGATGAACGGAGCCTGTATCAAGCCCAGCACGTTGGGCGAGGAGATGTTGCTCTCGTCATAACTGGAAGACCAACCATTGTCGAAGACATTGGCGGCTGTGCGGACGAACGCGATGTCGAACGTCGTTGTCAGGTTGTTGAACAGAGTAATGTCCGTATTGAAACGGATGTTCAAGCGACTGAAATCGTTCTTCTCGGCAGTAGCATCCGACTGCGTGTAACCCAACGACAGGCGATACATGGCCACATCGTCACCACCGTCAACGTTGATGCGGTAGTTCTGGGTGAAAGCCGTGCGGTAGAGTTCCTTCTGCCAGTCGGTGTTGTTATGGTACAGCTTGTAGTACGCATAGTTGGGATCCTCGTTCAGGAACGCGATGTTGTTGACCGAGTAGGGATTCTGTTGGAGATAGCTGGTCGTCCCGGCATACTCCGTCACATAACTCCGGTACTGGTCGGCATTCATCATGGAAAGCGTGGCGGGGTTGAGTTCGAAGCCACCATACACGCGGACATCGATTCGCGTAGCCATGCTCTTGCCTCGCTTGGTGGTGATCTCAATCACACCGTTTGAAGCTTTCGCACCATACAGAGCCGTTCCGTTCTTCAAGACATGTACCTCATCGATATCCTCGACATCAAGGAGGTTGAAGACGTTGTTATAGTAACCCTCGTGGAGCGCTGAGCGGTCGTACTGCATGTCCCAGATGACACCATCGACAACCACCAGGGGTTGAGCCACGGTGTTCAGGCTGTTCAGACCATTGATGAACAAGGCAGCACCCTGTGCGGGCAGTCCGCCGCGGTTCACCACGCGGACAGAGCTGTTCAACGTGTTTTCCAATTCGCTCTCAATGGAGAGGGCACTTGAATTTTCAATCTTCGCCGAAGCCTTTGCCACCACGGCTGTTCCGTCCTGCTTGTAAAAAGAGGACAACTTGGCCGTGTACAGCTCGGCATCCTGGTCCTTCTCACCCTTGACGGCCATCTGGATGGCGTTGTAGTCAGGACAGGTGATGTAAAGGGACGTCACGAAATCAGGTATGCGCAAGACGTACTGACCGTTCTCGTCTGTCATGGCGGTGTACAGGCGGTTGTCCAAAGCCTGAACCCGGACACCGGCCATGGGTTCCTTGGTGGCAGCGTCAATGATTCGGCCAGATATTTCGCGCATCACATATTTACTGGTGCGGGTAGCCGGAGCGGTCGGGGCGACCGCGGGAACGTCGCTATCAATTGCGAGGGTGTCTGCGGTCTGAGCCGACAATCCGCATGTTCCTGACAACATGAACAAACAGAGGCCTGCACGCAGAGTGCCTTGTACCTTCCCTATCTTATTTCTCTTTCTCATCGTCATTAGCTTATAAGTTAACAAGGAAACTAGTCATTGCCTTTCGGCACCAAATAAATGCGGTCAATGTTCAATGCCGAAGCCGTACTGCTCGTACCACGAGGCAAAGTCAAGCGCAAGCGCGGGAATGTGGTCTGGGTCAGTCCTGCATAGCACTTCTCGAACCGGAAATCCTCAAACAACAGGATGGTGTTCACCGTATCGGGCTCGACCTGCACGCTCGAAACCGAAGCCGAGGGGCTCGAGGTTCTGTCGTCGTCGAGGAAGAGGGAGGCGTTGAACACGATGCTCTCGTTTGTGGCATCATAGTCCGTGCTGATATTGGAGGGAAGCATCACGACATAGATGTCGTACTTCGCACTGTACACACCGCGCAAGGGGAAGTCTACAATCATTTGTCCGTCACCGCTACGGGTATAGCGGGCATAGCTGTCTTCGCTGACATCACCCTTCACCGTGTCATTGCGGGAGACCTCGTCGAGCGAAACCGTGCTGGCAGAACCTGAACTCAGGTAGACATGAGGAAGCTCTTCACCTTCGAGGTCGACGATGTTCTGATCCTGTATCGTCTTGGCACCATCTATATCCAAGGACTCTACGGTATAGACGTAACCGTTAGAGGCATAGTAGGGTTCGCCAGAGCCGAAATAGCTCGCAGCATTATAGATGTAATACCTCTGATCCGAACCCAAGGAGTCTGCCGTCAACATTGCCGAGAGGATCTGCTCATCCGTAGACTCATCCACGTCAAGACCCGTAATCTGCGTTGCACTGAAGAACATGCAGGAAAGCAAGGCCGTCTTCGTCATGACTTCCTGCAAGGAATCTGCATTGTCGTCATCGTCGAATTCGAGAGTCCCGGAATAAAGGTTTATGACAGAGTCACCGGTAGTAGTGAAGCTACCGTTGTCCTCACTGAACGTATGGCTGTAAGTTTCGCCATATTCAAAGTAGCTCTTGTACTTCTCATAAGCTGCACTCCATCCGCTGTTCGTGGGGAGCACGCCTACATAGGTACTGTCCTCGCTATCGATCCTACCGAGATAGTTGCTGATAGGAGAGCTCAAAGTCCAAGCCGAGTCTGCGTACACCAACTCACCGTCGATGTAGGTACCCTCCACACTCGAGCTGGCATCGAACATCAAAGAATCCTGGGAATGGATGTAGGTGTACAAATCACTCCACTCGGGGTTTTCCGCCAAATAATCGGAGATGTTATAGGCATAGGGGGACACTTCGGACAGTTTCCGCAACATACCGTTGCTCGACGGAATGCTACCCGTCATCTTGATGTCATTGAACGTATTCTCCCCAATATTATACTGGCAACGCTTGTCGTTCATCAGACGCACGGTCTGCAACGACGGGGTAGCCTCATAGTTCGCACGCGCAATGTGGTTGCGGACAAACTGCATCTCGACTTGGCGGTTCAGCTCCCAGAACCGGGTAGAATCGGACTGGCGAACCGAAGCGGCCTCGTCCAAGATGTCCAAGTAGGTTTGAGGATCCCAACTGTCGCCATCGACGGGAGCCCATACCGTGAAGTTCTGACTTGTCGACAACAAGTCGGCGTAGGTAATCGTGCTGTTATGCGAGTATTCACTACGCATGACATAAGTACGACTGAGAATCGACGCGAAACCACTCAGGTCCTCTTGCTCACTGATGTTATCCATGATGGAAACCGTGGCGGTACCGCTCGCGACGATATCGAAGTGGTCGTCGCTACATGCGGCCGTTCCGGCCAACACGCCCCCGAGGAGGAACGCCCTAACAATATTGTTTTTTATTTTCTGTTTCATAATTCTTCGTTTCAACGTGTGTTTTGTTTACCAGATATCTTCCGTCCCTTGGTCGATCATGAGCACCGGTACGAACTCGAAGAAATCGATTACGAACTGTGCGTCTGTCGTTTCAAGAACAGACTTGAACCTTATATAATAGGTCTCGTCCGGATCCATCCTTTCCGTGGTCACGATACGACGCGGGATTTGGTTGTTGTTGCGGGCGGTGAGGTCATTAGCACCAAAGTAGTAGTTTGATCCCTTCATGTAGCCCTGGTTACGGAGATTGGATTCAATTTCCAACGTGGATTCTTCATCCGTTTCATCCGGATCCCACGGGTAGACCATATAGATACTCTCATCCACCGTTTCATTCGAACCTACTTCCTCGCCCAAGAGACGCAGGTCAATAGGAAGACCCATAGGCTCCAAATTGTTGGGGTCGGTGCCGAAATACAGCTGTGCCATACCGCGACGGCTGTTCATCTGCATACCGAACCGGAACTCGTACCTGCCGGCAGTAGGAACAGGATGCAACTTGAACGTGGCATCGAAGACGCCCTGCAACTGTATCTCGTCGCCCTGATAGTCGTACCACTGGGTACCACCTCCGGAAACACCACATTGGAGGTAAACGAGGGTGGTGGCATCCGTCACATTGAGAACATTGTCAAAGTAGTCGTTCGGGAAATAAGCTCCGGCCGACCCGCGGATATTGGCTGACCACATCTCAGGCATAAGCGTCGTGACATCGATACGGATACGCTCGTTCAGGACTTGGTTGGCCACTACGTCGTCGAACATGATGATGTCGTCCAAGACATAGTAGTAACCATTCTCTGCACTGTTCTCCACAGTCTGTGTGACACCTTCCTCATCCACATACTGGTTCGTCGAGGAAACCAAGGCTCCCCGGATGTCCGGGTCTGTCGTGGCATGGCGGTAGTTACCCGTCCGACTGTTGTTGTACGTCCGCATGCGGTTGATATAAATCGGGTAATCCGATTCTTCGGCATCCTGCGTCACTTTCAGCAGGCGCGGACGCGGACCAATGGTCGAATAGTAGTCCCACACGTCGATACTGAGGAGCGTGGTCTGAGGATTAGCCGCGTCACCATAGTCGTAACCGTACTCATTATAGTGGCGCACCAAGCGGTTGTACGTCGCACCTCCTTTCAGGAAGTGGTAAGCCACGAAGCGGTTCACCGCATTGTCCGTGCTCGTCAAATCGTCGACATCGTCCGTTCCATAGACGGCCTGGGCCTTCTCTGTGATGATTTGGAGAATCTCGTCCTCGTTGGTGAGATTTCCTTCGTCATCCAGTTCGACACTGATGCCCCATTTCTCGGCATACACATCGTCCGGCTCCACGAAGCCCGTATAGCTCAGATAACGGTAGTCCGCAATGTCGACAGTGTAACCACCGTCGGACTGGAACATATAGGTGTCGTCGTAATCGGTCACGTCGTAGTCCTCGTCCGCCCGTTGGTTGGACATCGAGTCTGCCCATCCGGTACGTTCCAGGAGCATGCCCATGATCTTCAAGTTCGGAGCAGCGGAAATCAACTCCGGCAGGGTACTCGTGGACAAGGCGATTACGCCATCCACGCCGTGCAGGTATCCGTTGTCCAACTGGACATCCAGAAGTTCACACTTGGCCGACCCGGCAATCACGTAAACGGCATCGTCGTTCAGCAGGCAAGTCAACGTACGGTTGTTCAAGTTTTGCAGAGCGAAAGAGCCTCCGTCGGTCGGGAAGTCCGCCACAGAGTAGGCCGTCTCGTCACCACAGTCGATGATACTGTTGTAAGCAATGGCCTCGATGGCTGTCGTGTCCGATTCGAGTAGCACCCTCCAATCGCTCGTCGTACTGTCCGTCTGCTCCAACACATAATTGCGGATAGCTTCGTTGCTGGGAGCGAAACAGGTATAGTTGCCGTAGGAAGCCATGAGGCTGGCCAAGCTCGACGTATTGTCACCCTTACCCGTACGGACGATTTTCAGGATTGCGGCATAGTCGGAATAGGTATCCACCGAATCCAGATAGTCCCATATCAAAGGCTCAGTCTTCGTCACGTAGTTGGATGTGTCTATCTCGTCCGTGCAACTTGGCATCACCCCAACCAGTACCGTGCCCAACAACAACGGAAGCGCGGCAAACGACAACTTGCTAAGATGATTTATTCTCGTTTTCATAGGTTATTCTTATTTTCCCTCACGATTACACATGCACGCAATGGAGAGGAATTAGTCCCAAGCCGGATTTTGCACCAGGTTCGGATTAACTTTCAACTCATCCTCATAGACAGGGTTGTAAAGAGAATTCAAGGTCTTCAGACGAGTCTGCAACGTACGGGTGGCGTTCATCATCGTCAGGATGTTCTCCGTGCTGTTCTCCCACTCGGCATAGCGCACGAGGTCGAACCAACGCTTGTATTCTCCCAGGAACTCACGCTGGCGCTCGTAGTAAACCAGCGACAACAGGTCATCGGCATCATAGCTTGAATAATAGCTGTCGCTGAAGCGGTCGCTGGTCATGGCCGTACCGCCATCGTCGGCAGCGATGGAGCCGTCCGCGGAAACCCTCGGGTTCGAACGCTGGTATATCGCGTTCGTCAGCCAGAAGCCTTCCTGCAAGTCCGTGCCCGTGGAGCCCAGGCGTGCCAGTGCCTCTGCCTTCATCAGCATCACGTCGCTCAAACGGTAGACAAGGAAGTTGGCAGCGTTGCTCGCGTTGGCGCGATAAGAAGCCTGCGACGCACCGTCACTCATGTCGCTCATGTAGTTGACGCTCAAGCCCGAGCGGGTGAACTTCGTGTAGACGTACTCGTATTGCGAGGAGGACGTGCTGATGTCGGTGTTCTCCAAGGCGCGCAAGTCACCCTTTCCGAATCCCACCGTGGGGTCGACGGATGAGATGGAGCTGTACATCCGCGAATTGATGGTGAAATACTGGCCGGTCAGGGTCGACGAACTTACGCTCGTCATGAGACCCGTCCACGTGGAGTTGATGTTGTTCGTCCCGTCGAACTGTACTTCAAAGATACTTTCCGATGAGTTCTGCGACACGAAGATTTCCTCGAAGATCTCGTCCGTCTTGGTGTACAGGTTGGAGATGCGGATGAGCGGATAACGGCTCTCCTGCTCGGTCTGCGAGGTGGTGTTGCGATTGTTCTCCTCGTAGGTCTCTTTCATGTCGTCTATCACATACGTGCAATACTCGACTACCTTATTGAGGTCAGACACGCACTGTTCTGCCGCCGTGGAGTCGGTGTTGGACGCGCTCGACGGGTTGAACGTATAGCCCTTGTCCTCCGCATTGTTCAGCAGGCAGGCACGCCACAGATACATGTCGGCAAGCAGGGCGTAGACACCATTACGCGTCATACGTCCGCAGGTCTCCGAACTGGAC
Source organism: uncultured Prevotellamassilia sp. (assembly GCA_964647405.1). Classification (GTDB taxonomy): domain Bacteria; phylum Bacteroidota; class Bacteroidia; order Bacteroidales; family Bacteroidaceae; genus Alloprevotella. Next base: position 47,912 of record CAZYHW010000001.1, on the reverse strand, counting down.
GAATAGCTGACGGCACCGCTGTCCTTCAACGTGTCCAAGTCCGCAATCAGGCTGTCCAGGACTTGCAGGCCCGCCGTCTGTGGCAACTGGCTGGTCTCTTCGTCGCGCGCCTCTGCGTCCGTACTGATGGACTGCAACACCAGGGGCACGTCGCGGAACGCACGGACGAGGTAGAAGTAGTGCAGGGCACGGAGTGCCTTGGCCTCCACGATGTACTGCGTCTCCTCACCCGAGGACAGGCTCGGGTCGCGCTCGGCAACGATGGGCGCGTATTCGATAATCTTGTTACAGTAGTTGATGGCCGTGTAGAAAGCCGCCCACGAGAACATGTCCTCGGTATATTCGAGCACACCGTTCGTGTAGTTCATCAGTGATGAACTGCTCACATACTTCAACGTGGCGTTGTCGGAGCGGGCTTCGCCCCAATAGAGCAACCTGTTGAGGTACGACGTGGTGGTCATTTGATAGTAGCAGGCCATCATGGCGTTTTCCAAGTCGTTTTTGTCCTCCCAGAACTGTTCCTCGGTGATGGAACTGGTCGGATAGATGGTCAGGAAGTCCTCACACGAGGTCAAACCTCCCAGCATGAGGCAGCCGCCTGCCACGATTGTCAATATCTTATTCTTCATAATAATCTCGAATTATCAGAAACCTAAACTCAGACTCAATGTGAAGGAACGCGAGCGCGGGGTCTCGTCGCTGTCGATAGCCGGGGAATAGCCAGACTGCGAATGCTCGGGGTCCGTGCCCAGATAACGTGTCCAGAACCAGAGGTTGTTACCCGAAGCAGAGAGGCGGAGCGAACGGATACCGAAACGTTTCAGCTTTTCTGCATCGAAGGAGTAGGCGAGCTGCACATACTGGAGACGGACGAAGTCACCCTTTTCCACATAGCGGGAGCTCGGCAGCGAGTTGTAAACGGCACTCGATGCAGCGGTGGTGTTCATGGCGCGCGGAATTTCAGTGATGTCGCCATTCTTACGCCAACGCCAGTTCACAGCAGCGCTCTGGTTGCGGTTCTCACGCATATCCTCTGCCACCATACGGGCATAGTTCACAATGTAGTTACCCACACGGAAGTTGAAGCTCGTCTTCAACGACCACTTGCCGTAGAAAAAGTCGAAACCGAAACCACCGTTCACCTTCGGGTTGGAGCTACCGAGATAAACAACGTCCAATTCGTCAATCTGTCCGTCGTGGTTGATGTCCTCGTAAATCACGTCACCACCCTGGAACTCATAGGAAACACCGCCGTAGTTGTAAACCATGTGCTTGGGGTTTCCGTCCTGGTCGTAGATGATATTGCCATCCGCGTCGCGGGCCACAGGTGTCGTGGCGTTCTGTCCGACAGCCTCGGCGATAGCAGCCGTGGGAGGAGCCTGGGTCTGGTCTTCCAGCCATTCCTCATACGTACCGTACATGGTGTTCAAGGATTCATCCAGGAAGTAACCGCTGTGGTCGTAGTCGTAGCGATAGACACCCAACCAACGGAAACCGTAGATGCCACCCAAGGCGTTACCTACCTGCACGCGGCTTACCCAGTTCTCATTGGCATTGGCGTGGTCGAAGTCTCCGTTCAAGGTTGACAGCACGGTTGCATCCATCGAGGTGATGCGGTTGATGTTCTGGGCGATGTTGAACTTGATCTGCATGGAGAACTTACCCACGTTGAACAAACGACGGGTGTTCACATACAATTCCCAACCGTTGTTCCTCATCGTACCCACGTTGGCCCAGCTCAGGCTCGAGAAACCGGTGGATGTCGGGATGCTCACACCGCTCATCAACAGGTCGCTTATGCGATTGTCATAAATGTTCAGGTCGAACGTAAGGAGGTCTTTCAAGATACCCAGGTTGAAACCCAAGTTCCACGATTTCGTTTTCTCCCAGCGGATGTCGGTCAAACGCAGGTTACTCGGGGCGATAGCGTCCGTGGACAAGTAAGAACCGACGCTGCTGTAGTTGTTGAACATCAAGCCTTCCGAACTGAGGGAGTTACCGGTGATACCCCATCCGGCACGGACGGCCAACATGCTGATTGCGTCGCGCAAAGGACGGAAGAAGGCTTCGTCGCTGATGTTCCAACGTCCGGAGATACCGGGGAAGAAGCCCCACTTGTTACCACTACCGAACTTCGTGCTACCGTCGGCACGGATAGTGAAGTCAAAGATGTATTTCGACTTGTAAGCATAGTGGAGAGAACCCAAGGCACTCAACGAGTGTCCCTTCGAGGTCGCGGTGGTCAATCCGGTCATGTAGGCATTGACGTTCGGGTCAGTGATACCGCCGACAACACCACTCGAAGAGATGGACTGCGTCGTGGAAGAACTTGTTTTAAGGTCCCAACGACCCATCATCTGGAGACTGTGGTCCTCACCCAGCCAAGGGATGAAGTACAAGGCATGGCGGGTCTCGAAATCGAGAGCCTTGTATTCGTAGTTCGAAGTCGTATTAATCTGGTCTGCCCACGTTCCCGAAGACAACGCACCTGCAACGTAGCCGTTCGTCGTTTCCGTGTACGAGTTCATGTAGACCTCACCCTGGTAGTTCAACTGGGTTTCCTCATCGCTCTTGCCGAGGAGTTTATACTCAATGGTGAACTGCGGTGTAATCGTATAAGTAGACTGCTTTTTCCAAGCCATACGTGCCCAAGCCACAGGGTTACCGATGGAAATCATGTCCGAAAGGTAGTAAGAGGTAGTGGCCGACGTGGCTCCCACCATACCGGCGGCAGAGGCTGCCGAATACATCTGGAAGAGCTCATTCGTCATGTCGTATCCGCCGGTCGCAGCATTATATTCCTGGCGATATACCGTCATGTTCGGCATAGCCCGGTAGGCACGTGCCAAGATACTGTAGCTATCTTCGTTGTTCTTGTTGTTCTTCGTGTAAGCCAACGAGAAGTTCGACGAGAACTTGATTCGGTCGGACACCGCATAGTCCAAAGCCAGACGTGTGGTGAAGCGGTCGAGCGACTGCTCGATAATCGTACCCGTCTCGTGGTCGTAGTTGGCAGAGATACGGAAAGTAGCCTTGTCACCACCACCGTCGAAGGAGATACCGTAGTTGTGAGCCTGTCCGAACTGCGTCACCTCGTCAATCCAGTTCGTATTGTTGTTGTAGTTACCGTAGTGGTAGGTGTAGTCCTGACGATACATCAACTCCACGATACCGGAAGCCAAGTCGCTCTGGTTCGGGTTGAAGTAGGCTTCTTTCAGCATCATCGTGTATTCGTCACCGGAGAGCATCTTTCTGCCTTCCGGCTGCCACGAACCCGTGAAGCGGTAGGAGAAGTTCACCCTTGTCTTACCACGGCGTCCACGACGCGTCGTAATTTCGATCACACCGTTCGAACCACGCGAACCCCAGATAGCTGTGGCGGCTGCATCCTTCAACACGCGGATGGTCTGGATGTCGTCGGGGTTCACCTGCAAGAGGGTGGCGAACTGCTCATCGTTTTCCATATCGTTGAGGTCCAGTTCGTCCGAATCGTAGTCTTCCAAGATATAACCGTTCACGACAATCAACGGTTCCTGGCTACCATTAATAGAAGACGTACCACGAATACGCATGCTCGTACCGGCACCGAGGTTACCGGAGTTAGCCACGATGTCCAGACCGGCGATTTGTCCTTGAAGGGCTTCACCTGCGGTCTCGAACGAGAGGCCTTCCATATCGTCCATGTTCAGCGACTGTTGCGCCATGGAGATTTCGCGTTCAGGAATCGAGAATCCGTTCGACTTCACCAGCCTCGTTCCCTCGACCACGGCTTCCTGCATCATCTTACTCTTCATTTCCACCCGGAACACAGTCGTTCCGCCGATGGGCAGGGTACGGGTCTCGTAACCTATATAAGAGATTCTCAGGCTGTTCGCCGGATCCTTGATTGTCATCGAGAAGTTACCGCTCGCGTCCGTCTGTGCTGCGGACACTACGCGACTATCCTTGTCTATCTCGACCACGTTCGCCATTATGACAGGGCCATCTGTCTGGTTCCAGACGTGACCAGAAATTCGTCGCTGCGCCCACACCGCAGAACAGCAGAGGCACAAGACTAATGTCAATAAATACTTTACGTTATTCATGATACTAAATTTTATTTTCTAATCCGGTACTTCTTCACGAACTGTTTTGCTTCGCTTGCCGTATTCCAAGTCACGAAAGGCTTGTCTTTCTTCACTCCGTTCGAGAACAGCTCATCCTCTTCGAGGAAATAGAGGAAGCCATCGTCGTTGCTGTCGCTGCTCGTGTTCAGCTCGTGCATGACAGCATAGGAGGTGGAAGACACATACTTAGCCGTCGAGCTGGATGTTCCGGAACGTTCCACCGTGCTGTTGTCACGCGTGAAAATGTTGTTCACGCTCGGGTTTACCGTGTGGGAAACACCCGCATTGTCCGTGATAAGGATATTATCGCCACTGCTCTGCTGTGTAACATTTATCTTCACATATATATTATTATTGTTGTCCACGCACGACGTTTCGTACTCGGTTGCCTCCGTATCGATATTCTTCTCATAGAACACCGATTCGTCCATGAAGTGGTATTTCAGGAAGTTCACCAGGCAGGTAATCATGGCCTGTGCCTTGGCCTTGTTTTCCGCCAACAGGGTTTCGTCGGTCACGAGTTCCGGGTCGCAGTTGGCATCCACGAAATCGCTGATTTCGCTCCACGTGGGAAGTCCCTGGTCATACGCCTTCTGCATGGCATCGTTGGTGGGAATGTACACCGTGTAACGGTAGTTGTTGAAGAAACGCACGACATTCTCGGACATCTCGTTCGTCTCGAAGATTCTATACTTGTTACGTGCGTTGGTGATTTCCGTCGAAGTGGAAGCATCGTCCGTCACGCCTGCCAGATCCAGAAGGTCTTCGTCGTAGAACGAGCACTGCTCAAAGAAATCGCTGTACTCGTCGTTTGCGCTCAGAATCGAATACACATTCTCCATCGTGGGCTGCATGGGACGGTCGATCAGATACGTCATACCGTTTCCGTAACCTTCCGAACCGTCAGAGCCCGTACCCGTCTGGTCATAGGTCTCAACGACATTACATACAGGGGTTTCGCCCGTATAATCGGAACTCTCTCTCAGCATCTTCTGCAAACCGCCTTCAACCTGAACGATGCCGTCCAAATCGCCTTCGGAAGTGCGGTCAACGATATGAACGGGAGCACCACTACGCGAGACATAGTACTCAGCCGGGCCTGCCACGTACTCTTCGGCATAGTCGTCATCATGCACGATGATGTGCTGGTTCACCATCTCAATGAGGATATAACGCTTCGTCGCACCGTAGCCCGATGAGTTCGTCAACAGGTCGGAAGCCTCAGACGTGGGGCGACCCGTAGCCTGGCTGTCATCCTCCTGCTGACCGGTCGTGGGATCGAAGCTGTAAGCCACAGCCGTGATAGGCAGCACCATCGACGAGCTGCTGGTCTGCGTTCCGTCGTAGGTGAACCGCCAGTAACGGCGATAGTTACGCAGTGAATAAATGGCCGGGTCCACATAGCCGTAGAAGCCTAGGCCGTCGTCGGTCGGGAGGAACAAGGAGAAGTGCGACTGCATGGCTTTCAGGTACGTACTGAAATACTGCTTCAAAGGAGCGTTCGTATAGTTCGAACCCAGCACGTAGTTGTCGTCCGCCGTAATCACCGCGTTCATTATCTGTGTCTGGTCGCTCACCAAGGCAGGACCCGCCACCGAAGAATAGGTAGCCGGAGCAATCAGTTGGTTGATTACGTAAACCACACCGTTGTTGGCAAGCAAGCAGGTATCGATCAGCGCACGGTAGCTCGTCTCATCATAAGACGAGAACATCGGGTCGCGCGCATCGTTCATGATTGACAGATATTTGCTTGGAACAGAGGCCATGAACGACGTTTTCATCAAGTTGTTGATCAGCGGCTGCAAACGGTTCTTGGGTATCTGGTCGAGAGCGTACAGGAACTCTTCGTCGCTCGCGCCTTCCTCAGGAATCGAACCGTTATAACGTTCCATGAAGATACGTCCCTGACCGCTCCGGAAGAAGTACTTAACCGCCTCATTGGTCGGGACGAACATGGCTGCCATGTCCTGCTCGGCCGTACCGCTCGACGTAGTGTACTCGTTCCATCCCGGGTCGTAGGAGAGGATACCGGCATCAGCGTCGATGGTCGTTCCGTCCGGCGCCGTGCTCAACTCACTGCCCTGCGAGTTGGAGGAGAAGTAACGCTTCACGAAAAGCGTGTCGTAAGTCGTACCGTAGAGAGTATTGTACTCGTCACGCAACGTATTGTCATAGAACGGAGCGCTGAAACGGTCGATCATGTGACTGAAATAACTCGTCTCGGAATACTCGCGAATCTCCTCGGCCATGTTGGAAGGAGTGAGCATCACGCGATCCAGCACGTTGAAGTAACCGTTCAGGCAAGTCACGTCGCTCTGATAACGGTTCAGGCTGTCGCGACCCGAACGGATTTGCACATCATATATATAATTACGGCGTTCTCCGCTTGCCCAAGCGTCATCGTCGCTCAAACCAAGGATGAAGGAGATGTCGTCCGTCGTGATGCTGTTCGAATTCAGGTGAGCCAGCATGAAGTGCGTCATCATCGGAACGGTGTTGTCCGTCGCCATGATGATGTTCTGGTTCTTGCCCGAACCCGAGCGGCCATTGTAGTAAGCCCAGTAGTCAGTCTCATCCGGATTGCTGGAATAAGGCAGTTCGGACGGAGCCCAAATACGAATAGAGTCTGTGCTGGCAGCCGACGTCAACTGGCGCAAGCAGGCATTTTTCGAAATGCCGTCCGTGCTACCCAGGTTGGGCATCATTTCCAACAGGTAAGCGTTGTCCAGCATACAGCCATTGAAGAGAAGACGTTTCTGCGACGTGCTCAACTGGTCGTAGCTCGTGACAGCCTCACCAGTACCCGTCGTAAAACCAGAGTTCTTGAAAAAGTCCGCAAAAGCATCGTCGTCGGCAACGAACAGTGTCTTACTACCCGTCTTGGCCAACACCTCGGACTGATCCAGGTCGTCAATGAGCCGAATCATCGTGGTGAAATTTCCACGATTCTTCAACTCGTCGTAGATACTCGCGCCCAGCCACTCGGGTATCGATTGCTCCAAGTCGTATTCGTCTGAACAAGAGTACGTTACCCCGCATGTCGCAAACAGACAGGCTGCACCAAGCAGCGTCTGGCTCATTCTGCATAAACGGTTTTTCATACGCATTAATTTCGGTTATAGTTATATTGTTTACTCGTCGGAATTGTCACAGTCCACTCGTTACAGTCCTCTTGATTGAGGCAAAATTAATAGTTTTTTATTGGGTTACTTGCTATCCAAGCAGGTAATCTTATCATTGTTAGCTTTTTTTAATACTACGAAATTCCCGAGATGTTAAAACGGCACTCCCGGCAAAGATATCGGAAAAAGACCCGTGCGACGGGAACCGCCGGTGCGCCCGAAGAGAGCCTCTTGCGGCAACACGCTACGCCGACTGTGCAAAACGGGTCGCCG
>CAZYHW010000001.1:3019-40311 GCA_964647405.1 uncultured Prevotellamassilia sp. | reverse complement strand
CTTGTTCCGACGGGTCGCCGGACAGGAGCGACAGGTCGGCGACCCGTCGGAACGAGCCGGCGACCGGGAAAGGCGGGACACCGCTCAGGCAGGAGAGCCCGGCGCATCCGGACGATTCCAGAGACAGCCCTGCCGGATGCCCCGCTGCATCATCCGCTTCCGCAGCCTGGCGACGAACTCATGGTTCTTGACTCCCCAGGCCGGCGCGACGACCCACGAGGCGGGCGACTGGGAGACGAACCGCTCGACCGCCATGGAGGGGCGGAGGTGCTGCAAGAAGTCGGCCACCAGGTCAAGATAGTCGTCGAGGGTGCGCAGACAGAAGTCCTCCGGACGGGCGGCGTACTCGGCGGCCATGCGGGTGCCGCGTATCACCTGCAACTGGTGGAGTTTGAGTGTGTCGAGCGGCAGGTCGGAGAGGACGGCCGCCGCGGCCAGCATCTCCTCGCGCGACTCCCCGGGGAGGCCGAGGATGAGATGCCCGCCCACGGGGATGCCCCGCGCGGCGGTTTCGACGACCGCCCGGCGCGTCGCGGCGAAGTCGTGGCCGCGGTTGATGCGCCGCAGCGTCCTGTCGTACACGCTTTCGATGCCATACTCCAACCAGACGAACGTCTGCCGGGCGAGGTCGGCGAAATAGTCCAGCCATTCGGGCGAGACGCAATCCGGCCGTGTACCGACGACCAGTCCCACCACGCCGTCCACGGCGAGAGCCTCCTCATAGAGCGACCGCAGGCGGGCGGCATCGCCGTAGGTGTTGGTGTGCGACTGGAAATAGGCGAGGTATTTCATCTGCGGATATTTCCGGGCAAAGAAACGCTTCCCCTCCTCGAGCTGGTCGCGCACGCCTTTCCCGGCTGTGCAATAGTCGGGACTGAACGTCTCGTTGCGGCAATAGGAACAGCCGCCCCACCCGAGCGTGCCGTCGCGGTTGGGACAGGTGGTTCCGGCATTCACGGAAATTTTCTGCACTTTCCCGTCGAAACGGGGTGCAAGGAACGTGTCCAGTCCCTTATATATATAATAATGTGTATCCGGGGACATGCGAAACAGGATTAGGCCGGCAAAGTTAGGGAAAAGTTCATATCCATGCGGCGGCTGGCGCGGAATCACGCCCTCCCCGGCGAGCCGCGGCACGTCCTCACGCCAAGCACACCGCCATGCGGGCGGCGGAGGCAGGCATCGCCGGCAGCGACGGGCAGGACAGCCCCGACAGACAAATAAGGCGGCGTTCTTAGGCCATCTGCCCCGCAATCACTATTTTTGCATGACCGGCGGGGCACTGCGGGCGGCGGGAATCCCCGCAAGCGTCCCGCCCTTCTGCCCCGGAGCGCGCCGCCCGTCAAGGTGCGGCACGCCCTTTGCCTCCCTTACAGCCGAAGAAAAGATGCCATGACTTCCACCCGCGAAATGAACAAGCGCATCGCGAAGAACACGGCCATGCTCTACGTGCGCCTGCTCGTGACGATGGTCGTCGCGCTCTACACCTCGCGCGTCATCCTCGGCGCGCTCGGCGTGGAGGACTTCGGCATCTACAACGCCGTGGGCGGCTTCGTGGCGATGTTCACCGTCATCTCGGGCTCCCTCTCGGCGGCCATCGCCCGCTTCATCACCTTCGAGCTGGGGCGCGGCGACACGGGGCGGCTGGCGCGCGTCTTCTCGGCGGCGGTGGCCGTGCAGCTGGCCATCGCGGCCGCCGTCGTGCTGCTGGGCGAGACGGCGGGGCTGTGGTTCCTGCACACGAAGATGAGCATCCCTCCCGGACGCCTCGACGCGGCGGGCTGGGTGTTGCAGTTCTCCCTGCTGGCCTTCGTCGTCAACCTGCTGAGCGTGCCCTACAACGCCTGCATCGTCGCCCACGAGCGCATGTCGGCCTTCGCGTGGATAGGCATGGCCGAGGCGGGCGCGAAGCTGGCCGTGGCCTACCTCGTCGGCCACTCACCCGCCGACCGACTGGCCACCTACGCCGCGCTGCTGGCGGCGGTGGCGTTGGCGGTGTGCACGGCTTATGCCACCTACTGCGGCCGCCACTTCGCCGAGTGCCGCTTCCGCCCCGCCTGGGACGGCGCGCTGCTGCGCGAGATGGCGGGCTTCGCGGGGTGGAACTTCATCGGCAGCAGCTCCGGCGTGCTGCGCGACCAGGGGGTCAACGTGCTGCTCAACGTCTTCTGCGGCCCGGCGGTCAACGCCGCGCGCGGCATCGCCGTGCAGGTCAGCACGGCGGTGAACAGCTTCACGTCGAACTTCATGACCGCCCTCAACCCGCAGATAACGAAGTCGTACGCGCGGGGCGACCGGGACTACCTCATGACGCTCGTCTGCCAGGGCTCGCGCCTGTCGTTCTACCTGCTGCTCTTCCTCTCGCTGCCCCTGCTGGTGGAGATGCCCGCCGTGCTGCGCCTCTGGCTGGGCATCGTGCCCGACCACGCCGTGGCGTTCGCCCGCTGGGCGCTCGTCTACGTGATGAGCGAGTCGATCTCCTACCCGCTCGTGACCCTCATGCTGGCCACGGGGCGCATACGGAACTACCAGCTGCTCGTGGGAGGCTGCCAGATGCTGAACTTCCCCGTGGCCTACGCGCTGTTGAAGGCGGGGTGCGCCCCCGAGGCGACGATGGCGCTGGCCGTCGCGGTGGCGTGGGCGTGCCTGGCGTTGCGGCTCGTCATGCTGCGGCGCATGGTGGGACTGCCCGTGCGCCGCTTCCTCCGCGGGACGGTGCTCAACGTGCTGGCCGTCGGCCTCGTCGCCGCAGCCGTGCCCCTGCTGGTGGCGAGCCGGATGGACGGGGGATGGCCGCGCCTGCTGGCCGTGGCGGGCTGCTCGGTGGCCTCCGTGGCGGCGGCGGTCTACTTCGTCGGCTGCACGGCACGGGAGCGGCGCATCGTGAGGGAGAAGGCCGCGGCAGTACCGGAAAAGATAAAGCAAAGGATATGGAAAAGGTCAGGATAGACAGCAGGAAGAAGGAAGAGTGCTGCGGGTGCACGGCCTGCGCGGCGGCGTGCCCGCACGATGCCATCCGCATGGAGCCCGACGCGCTGGGCTTCCTCTACCCCCGGGTGGAGGAGGACAAGTGCACGTGGTGCGGGCTGTGCGAGCGCGTGTGCCAGTTCGGCCCGGACTACGGCAGGGACGGCAAGCTGCCCGCCCCCGCCGTGTACGCCGCCCGCCTGAACGACGGGGCACAGCTGGCGCGCAGCCAGAGCGGCGGCGCGTTCTACGCCCTGGCCGTGGAGGTGCTCGGGAGCGGCGGCGTGGTCTATGGCGCGGGCTTCACGGGGCACTTCCACGTTTCCCACAAGCGCGTGGAGACGCTCGAGGGGCTCGAAGAACTGCGCGGGTCGAAATACGTGCAGAGCGACCTGCGCGGCGTGTTCCGCCAGGTGCGCGGCGACCTGTCGGCGGGGCGGCGGGTGCTCTTCTCGGGCACGCCGTGCCAGGTGGCCGGCCTGTCGTCCTACGTGGGGAAACGCCTCGCCGCCGGCCTCGTCACGGTGGACCTCGTCTGCCACGGCGTGCCCGCCCCGGCGGTGTGGGAGGACTACCTCGCCTACGTGGAGAAGAAGGAGGGGCAGGAATGCACGGGCGTCAACTTCCGCGACAAGAGCTTCGGGTGGGGCGCAGACATCCACTTCGAGACGTTCACCTTCCCCACGAAGTCACAGACCGCCGCCACGTTCCGCATCCTCTTCTACGAGCACTTCATGCTGCGCGACAGCTGTCACCACTGTCCGTTCACCAACCTGAAACGCTGCTCTGACATCACGGTGGGCGACTTCTGGGGATGGGACAAGGTGGGGAAACGCTTCAACGACCGGAAAGGCATCTCACTCGTACTGGTCAACTCCGAAAAAGGCCGCCAGTTGTTCGAGAAAGCCGCAGCCCGGCTCGAATGCGAGGAGAGCCGACCGCAGGACTGCCTGCAACCGCAGCTCATCGCCCCCGCCGTCCCGCACAGAAAGCGCGCCCGCTTCATCCGCGACTACCAGCGACACGGCTTCCTTTACGTCGCCCGGCGCTACGCAGACGTCGGCCTCATCTGGAAACTCCGCAAGGCCAAAGAAAGAACCACGCAACTCATCCGGAAAACACTCGGCGCATGAAGATTGGTATCCTCACGTTCCATTACGCCTACAACTTCGGTGCCCTCTTGCAGGCATACGCCTTGCAGCAATTCCTGACTGGAAAGGGGCATGAGGTGGAGGTCATCGACTATCGCAACCCCGCCATCGTCAACTCCTACGACTACGATTCGTGGCAGAAGTTCCGCCATGCCCGTTGGGGCGAAAGGATTTCCCTCATACGCTTCTGGCTGAACATGAGCGGCTATTGGCACCGCCGGAAAAGGCATTTCCGGCAATTCGTCCGCCAACACCTGCGCCTGTCGGCCACCCGCCACGATGCCGGAAGCCTGGCCACGTCGACCTACGACGCATTCGTCATCGGGAGCGACCAAGTATGGAACATACGGCTCACCGACGGTTTCGACCCTTGCTATTGGGGGAATTTCAACACGCCTCATCCCCACACCAAGATGGCCTACGCCGTAAGCTGCGGGCGGCCTGAATTCTTCTCCCCGGCTGAAAAGGAGACCTTACGCCGATACCTGGCTAACTTTGAACGGGTTAGCGTACGCGAAGACACTTTGCGGACATTCCTGCATGGCCTCTTGCCCAGTCCTCCCCGCCTCGTCCTTGACCCCACGCTGCTGGTCGACCGAGCCGCGTTCCGTCAGATAACGGGGAAAAGGGTATTCCCTTTCCCTTATGTCCTTGTCTATGCCGTGGAACAGCATCCCGCCCTGCTGGACATCGCCAAAGCGTGCGCCCGAAAGCTCCACGCGAGGGTCGTCCACGTCGAGATGAAAACCTGCAAGACGACCCTGCGCCCGCCCCACGGCATCCGTCTGTACGACCCCACTTTCCCGGAACTGCTCAGCCTGTTCCAGTATGCGGAGTGCGCCGTGACCCTTTCGTTCCACGGTGTCGCCCTTTCCCTCATCTACGAAAAGGATTTCTATGCCCTGCGCGGGAGCAGCATGGACCGGGTCCTGTCGTTGCTGGGGCAGCTCGGACTGACCGAGCGTGTCCTCGACGGCGACAGCGTTCCCCATTTGCCCGCAATTGACTACGTAGCCGTCAACCGGAAACTGGAAGCCATGCGCCGCGACTCCGCCGCGTTCCTGCAAGAAGCCCTCACCGTGCCGAGAACTGCCCCGCAAGCGGCCAACGCCCGCCCCGACGCGAACCCTTGAAAGGGAACAAACCATTGCCGACCGACTTTTTTCGTACTTTTGCACCTCATTGAATGCCGACAGAAGCCATGCTGACACCATTGCTTAGCCCGAAAGAACTTTTATCCCTCATGTTGCTCATCAAAGAAGCGCAGCACATCGTCGTGTGTGCCCACCGCAGTCCCGACGGCGACGCGCTCGGTTCGACCATCGGCTGGACCTGTTATCTGAGAGGGCTGAGGAAAGACACACATATTATATTACCCAACGCCTTCCCGGACTTCCTCCGGAACACGCCGGGCGCGGGTATGGCCATCTTCTACGACCGGCAGAACGCACTGGCCACGCGCCACATACAGGAAGCCGACCTCATCTTCTGCCTCGACTTCAACGCGCTCTCCCGGCTGGAAAACATGGGACAGGCCATCATGCAGGCCAAAGCGAAAAAGGTAATCATCGACCACCACCTCGACCCCGACACGAGTTTCACGGCGCTCACCATTTCGCATCCCGGATGCAGCTCCACTTGTGAGATAGTCTTCCGCCTCATCGAGCAGCTCGGGGGATTCGACCAGATGACCCCGGACGCGGCGACAGCCCTCTACACCGGCATGATGACCGACACGGGGGCTTTCACCTACAATTCGAGCGACCCGGAGATATACCACATCGTCAGCCTGCTCCTCACGAAGGGCATAGACAAGGACCAGATTTACCACAACGTCTTCCACAACTACACGGAAAGCCGAATCCGCCTCATGGGCTACGTCCTCTCCGAAAAGCTCCGCTTCCTGGCGGACGGGCGAGCCAGCCTGTTCACCCTGACGCGCAGCGACTTGGAACGCTTCCACTACGTCCGGGGCGATGCCGAGGGATTCGTCAACCTCCCCCTGCAAGTCCGTGGCAACAAGCTCAGCATCTCGCTCCGCGAGGACACCGAGACGGACATCATCCGCGTCTCCCTCCGCTCCGTGGGCGACTTCCCCTGCAACCGGATGGCGGCCGAGTTCTTCAACGGCGGCGGCCATGCCAACGCCTCGGGCGGACAGCTGCCCTGGCCCATGGAGGAGGCCATCGCCGTAGCCGAGAAAGCCGTCGAAGCCTACCGCCCGCTCCTCCTGTCCGCCGACTGTTGAGAACAAGTCGCCGTCCAGGATGACCGGAAAGCCCTTCCGGATTTTCCAGCCGGCGACCTGATAACGGGGAAAAAGGACAAAATATGCGCCGGCGGCTTTGCATTTTCATTTAGATTACATATCTTTGTCGCCACTTAACTTCTAAAAATTGCAGCCTATCGAGAGACATTACGCTAAATACTAACAAATAGTCGTAATGGAAAAGACAGAATTTTTCACCGACGAGATGTTGGTGAAGCTCTACGCAGCAGGCGACAACGAAGCGTTTGATGTCATCCTGAAACGTCACGAAAAGAGGCTGTATTCCTACATCCTTTACTTTGTCCGCAACAACGACGTGGCCGACGACCTTTTCCAGGAAACGTTCGTAAAGGCCATCGTCACCATCAAGCAGGGACGCTACACCGAGTCGGGCAAGTTTTCTGCCTGGCTCACCCGCATCGCGCACAATCTCATCGTGGACCAGTTCCGTAACGAGCGGAACGAAAACGCCGTATCCAACGACGAAGTGGAAGCCGACCTGTTCAACAACGCGAAACTGGCCGAGGCCTGCATCGAAATGCAACTCGTCAGCAACGAAACCCTCGCGGACGTGAAGGAACTGATGAGGCGGCTCCCTGACAGCCAGCGGGAGGTCATCCAAATGCGTTTCTACCAGGACATGAGCTTCAAGGAGATTGCCCTGGCGACGGGGGTCAGCATCAACACGGCCTTGGGGCGGATGCGCTACGCCATCCTGAACATGAGGCGTATGGCCGGAGCCTGCCAGATGCTTTGATGTCCCAGTGGGTCGGGCGGGTGTGCATCACGGCTGCGGGAGCAGGCAATTTCACCGCGCCCATACAATAAACGAGGCAAGTATGCGTTTTCATAGTAAGCACAGGGACTTCAACGCATACGCCTATGGACAATTCTACTCCACTGAGAACACACCCGAAGAAAGAGACTTTGGACTTCATCCGGGCTTTTGCCCGCAACTATCGCGCCGGGAAAAATGACGAACTGTCCATAGACGACAGCGAAAAACCTTTCTGGGCGTTCCCAGCCCTCTGCTGAGGCTGCGGAACGCCCTTTCCGCATATCCTCGTCCGGGGCAGCCGATGCCCTGCGGCCAAGTGCGCCCCTCCCCCGTGCCGACCGTCCGCGAAGGCTCGCACCTTTTTCCGATTTATGTCCCGCTTTCCGGGAGAAAAAGGTAACTTTGCAATTACCGGCAGCCTCTTTCGTGACCGCCGGCCTCAACTTTTCTAAAATTCATGCCGTAATGAAAAAAATCATGCTGCTCGGATCAGGCGAATTGGGTAAGGAGTTCGTCATCGCCGCCCAACGTCTGGGACAATACGTCATCGCCTGCGATGCCTATGCCGGCGCACCCGCCATGCAGGTGGCCGACGAGTCGGAAGTGTTCTCCATGCTCGACGGCGAGGCCTTGGAACGCGCGGTGGCAAAGCACCGCCCGGATATCGTCGTGCCTGAAATCGAAGCCATCCGCACGGAACGCCTTTACGCGCTCGAAGAGCAAGGCATACAGGTCGTGCCGAGCGCGCGGGCTGTCAACTACACCATGAACCGCAAGGCTATCCGCGACCTGGCTGCCAAGGAATTAGGTTTGAAGACTGCCCGGTATTTCTATGCCCAAACGTTCGACGAGCTGAAAGATGCCGCCGCCCAAATCGGCTTCCCCTGCGTGGTGAAACCCCTCATGTCGTCTTCCGGCAAGGGGCAGAGCATCGTGAGGCAGCCCGGGGAGTTGGAGCGAGCCTGGGAGTACGGAATAAGCGGCAGCCGGGGCGACATCAAGGAACTCATCGTCGAGGAGTTCATCCGCTTCGACAGCGAAATCACCCTGCTCACCGTGACGCAAAAAGACGGACCGACACTCTTCTGCCCGCCGATAGGCCACGTACAGGAAAATGGCGACTACCGCGAGAGCTTCCAGCCTGCACACATCGCGCCGGAGCATCTCCGCGAGGCCGAAAGCATGGCCGAGAAAGTGACCCGGGCACTCACCGGAGCGGGCATCTGGGGCGTGGAGTTCTTCCTCAGCCACGAAAACGGCGTTTACTTCTCCGAGCTTTCGCCCCGACCCCACGACACGGGCATGGTGACCCTCGCGGGCACGCAGAACCTCAACGAGTTCGAACTGCACCTGCGCGCCATACTCGGGCTTCCCCTCCCGCCCGTCCAGCTTCACCGCATCGGAGCCAGTGCCGTCATCCTGTCGCCCATCGCGTCGCAGGAGCCGCCACGCTATCGGGGACTGGAACACGTGACCGCCGTGCCCGATGCCGACCTCCGCATTTTCGGGAAACCGACCACCCGGCTGGGACGGCGCATGGGGGTCGTGGTGTGCAATGCTCCCCTCGATGCCGACCTTGACGCTTTGCGCGACCAATGCAAGGCACTGGCCGCCAAGGTGGAAGTCTATTAAGACATCCTTATCCGTCTACTATCCTGCCCCGGCATACGTCGGG
Source organism: uncultured Prevotellamassilia sp. (assembly GCA_964647405.1). Lineage (GTDB taxonomy): Bacteria > Bacteroidota > Bacteroidia > Bacteroidales > Bacteroidaceae > Alloprevotella. Next base: position 31,471 of record CAZYHW010000001.1, on the reverse strand, counting down.
GCAGGATTTTTTTACCGACAGGCCGCCGCAATCCGCCTGTCTCAAAGATATTTGGCAAAGAAACGCTCCATGGCACGGTAGAAATCGAAGCGGTTCTCCTGGTTGCTGAACCCGTGTCCCTCATTGTCCTTGACCATGTACTCCACCTCGATTCCCCTGCGGCGCAATGCCTCGACCATCTGGTCGCTCTCGGCCTTGTTGACGCGCGGGTCGTTGGCACCCTGGGCTATCAGCAGGGGCACACGGATACGGTCGGCATGGAAAACGGGCGAGCTGGCTATCATCTGGTCGCGTTCGGCCACGGGGTCGCCCACCATCTCGTACATCATGTCGAGCATCGGTTTCCAGTAAGGCGGAATGGTTTGCATGAACGTCAGCAGGTTCGACACGCCCACGTAGTCCACGGCGCAGGCGTACAGGTCGGGCGTAAACGTGACGCCGGCCAAGGCGGCATAGCCCCCGTAGCTCGCGCCGTAGATGGCCACGCGGGCGGGGTCGGCTATCCCCTGCCCGACGAGCCACGCCACGCCGTCGCTGATGTCGTCCTGCATGGCGCGCCCCCACTGCTTGAAACCCGCCTCGTTGAAGTATCTGCCGTAACCCGTGGAGGCACGGAAATTCATCTGGAAGACGGCGTAGCCCCTGTTGGCCAGGAACTGGACTTCCGGATTATAGCCCCACGAGTCGCGTGTCCAGGGGCCGCCGTGCGGATTGACCACGACGGGGAGGCGGCGGGCGGTGGCGAGCGTCAGTCCGGCCGGCAGCGTGAGGTAAGCCTCAATGTGCAGGCCGTCGCGGCTGGTGTAGCTGACCGGCAACATGTCGGCCATGTCCGACTCGGCGAGCCAGGGCGCGAGGTCGGCGACCCGTTCGAGCAGGTCGCCGTCTACGTCATAGTAATAGTAGTACCCGCGCGTATGGTCATTGGCAGCATAAATAAGGCGTTTGCGTTCCGTGCGGTCCCAGTCGGCCGTGCCGAATTCATACCCGGCGAGCCGCGGCGTGAGGCGGGCGCGGATGGCTTCCTCCTCCGCGTCGAAATAGTGGCGGATAACCCCTTTGTGTCCCACGCAACTTGCGGAGAGCAAACGCTTGCGGTGTTCGGAATAGCTGATGGCCGAGACGTCGTAGTCTGGATGCTCATAAAGCAGTTCCAGCTCCCGGCACGTCGCGGGGTCCATACGCACGAGGACGGTCTTGTCGCGCCCGATGTTGGTCAGGGCATAGACTTCGCGGTTGTCGGGAGTGAAGTCCACGAAGAGGACAGTCTCCTTGAAGTTCGTTGTCAGCACGACGCGGAACTCCTCGTCCTCACGCTCACGATAGAGGAGCTGCGTGTTCACGCCGTCGACGATGGCCGTGGCCGCGCGCAGGCGTCCCTCATGGTCGGTCATCCATCCTTGTATGTTGCCCGGGTTTTCCGCCAGCAGGGTCATCTCGCCCGTCACGAGGTTCAGCCGGTACGGGTCGAACACTTCCGGGTTGCGCCGGTTCAGTCCGATGATGATTTCGTCGTCCACGCCTTCGAGCGGGTCGATAATCTGCGTCCGCACCCCGTCGAAGTCCGTGTAGGCGCGCAGGTCGCCCCCGTCGATGTCCACGCCGAAGAGCTTGTAGTTCTCGTCGCCGCCCGTGTCCTTCATGAAGAGGATGCGGCGGTCGTTGGCCCAGAGGCTGCCCGCCAGGCTGCGCGCCGTCTCCGACGTGATGCGCCACGCGTCGGGCTCGCCGACGCGCTGCACGAAGAGGTTCTGCCTGTCATGATACGGGGCGAAGAAGGAGAAATGCCGCCCGTCGGGCGAGAGTTGGTAGCCCGTCCGCTCGGAGTTCCGGAAGAAGTCTTCCACGGGGATGCGATGCCGCCCCGTCGCCTGGTTGCTCGTTTGCATAAGTCTGTGGTTAAGTTCGTTCGTGCAAAGGAAACAATTTGCCTCCACGCAGGCAAGTCCCGGGGCACGGGAAAGGAGCCACGTCCCGGAGACGGCGGAACCGACCCGCCGCCACCTCCCGCGACCGGGGCACAACGGGCACATGGAAAGGCCTCACACGGCAGTGAAAAAAATTACTTATCTTTGCAAACATGGCAGCAGGCTTTCCGCCTCGTCAAGGCCACTGCCACGAACCCTTTACGTCACACTCAAAAAACATATTCAGGCACAGGAGAAAGACAAGCAGACATAACGACATCACGATAAAGTATTTGCTTCTTTACAAGTAGCTTTCAGAAATCGCCAAAATCAGAACTGCCTACACTGTAAATGAGTGAATGCTCGCACCGCTAAGGTGTGGGCTTTCCTTGTTTGTAGGCATGGTGTTTGGCGATACCTTGAAAGCACAACAAGAAGACCGCACCTTTTTTTTCATATCACACAATACACATGACACACGCGCCAAACACCACGAAACTGCATATCGGGAATCCTTATTGAGGGCGCGCCAGAAACACATAACAGATACGACAACAGGAACGCCTCCGCATCTCTTTTGCTGCGGAGGCGTTCCTGTTATTAGCATTAGGGACTCTCTTACTGCAAGTTCGTGCGGAAGAACTGTTCGATTCGGTCGAAGGGAATCTTGTCCATATTGTCATACAGGTCCGTGTGCGTGGCGTCCGGGACGATGAGCAACTCCTTGTTTTCGCCCTGCAACTTCTTGAACGCATCCTCCCCGAAGTAGCGCGAATGAGCCTTCTCGCCATGGACAACGAGCACCGCGCTGCGGATTTCGTCGCTATAATTGAGCAGCGTCGTATTCAGGATGGAGAGAGTCGACGTCACGTTCCAACCGCCGTTAGAGTTGAGCGAACGCTTGTGGTAACCGCGCGGTGTCTTGTAATAGGCATAATAATCCTTCGCGAACTGCGGGGCATCGTCCGGCAGTGTGTCGGCCACGCCTCCGGCGAGCGCATACGTGCCGTTGCGGTAGTCCTCCGTGCGTTGCGCGTTGAGTTTCTGCCGGAGTTCGTAACGCCCTTCGGCATCCATGCTGTCGAAATAGCCATGAGCCGTCACGCGGCACATGTCGTACATCGTCGAGGCCACGGTCGCCTTGATGCGCGTGTCGGCCGCGGCGGCATTGATGGCCAGTCCGCCCCAGCCGCAGATGCCCAGGATGCCGATGCGTTCGGGGTCGGCCAAGCCGCAGGTCGAGAGGTAGTCGACCGCCGCCGAAAAGTCTTCCGTGTTGATGTCGGGCGAGGCCACGTAGCGCGGATAGCCACCGCTCTCGCCCGTGAACGACGGGTCGAAGGCCAGCGTGAGGAAGCCCCGCTCGGCCAACGTCTGGGCGTAGAGGCCGGAGGCCTGTTCCTTGACCGCGCCGAACGGCCCGCTGATCGCGATGGCCGGGAGAGCGCCCTCGGCTCCGCGAGGCAGATAGAGGTCGGCGGCCAACGTTATGCCGAACCGGTTGACAAAGGTCACTTTGCGGTGTTCCACCTTGTCGCTCAGCGGGAACACCTTGTCCCATTCCTGGGTCAGTTCGAGTTTCTCCATATTCATTCCGTTTGAAAGATTATCCACTGTGTTCGTCTGTGCCGCCGCGCCGACCGAAACGGCCAGGAGGAGGGCACTTATCACTATCTTTTTCATCGACTTACCCATTGGTCTGATTGTGTAGCAAAGGTAGCCACGGCGCGCTCCCCCCGGCTCTACCTCAATTCCGTTTTTTTGTATCCCGATTACGCATCCACGGCGACACAGGCCGGACGCTGCGAAGACGGGACGGCTGACCGTCGTGACAAGTCGCCGGATAGGTGTCACGAGTCGGCGACCTGTTTCGCCGGGTCGGCGACTTGATGCGGCCTGCCGGGAAGTTGCATTCGCCGCCGGGATGCCGCGAGAGGGAAGTACGGCGTTTGGATGACAAGTTTTCAGACCGGGAGCAACAGCAAGCGTGGAACTTTCGTAATTTTGCAGGCAGAACGACACTTATAGCCATGAAAACTCCGCTCATAGCTCCCTCGGTCCTTTCGGCAGACTTCGGGAACCTGAACCGCGACATCGAGTTGATGAACCAAAGCGAATGTGACTGGCTGCACCTCGACGTGATGGACGGCGTGTTCGTGCCCAACATTTCGTTCGGCTTCCCCGTCATGGAAGCCATGGCTCGCGCGGCGCGCAAACCGCTCGATGTCCACCTGATGATTGTCGAGCCGGACAAGTTTGTCAAGCAGGTGAAAGCCCTCGGGGCGCACGTGATGAACGTTCATTACGAGGCCTGCGTCCACCTGCACCGCACCGTGCAGCGAATCAAGGAAGAGGGTATGCTCGCCGGGGTCACGCTCAATCCCCACACCCCCGTGAGCCTGCTGGAAGAAATAGCTGCCGACCTCGACCTCGTCATGCTCATGTCGGTCAACCCGGGATTCGGCGGGCAACGCTTCATCGAACACACGCTCGACAAGACCCGCCGCCTGCGGGAACTGCTCGACCGGACGGGCTCGAAAGCCCTCATCGAGATTGACGGAGGCGTGAACCGGCAGACCGCACCCGAACTGGCTGCGGCGGGAGCCGACGTGCTGGTGGCCGGGAGCGCCGTGTTCAACGCCGAAGACCCGCAAGCGGAAGTCGCTATCCTCAAACGGCTTTGTACGCGCTGAAAACCCGGGGCAGTTTGGGATATAACCATCCTGTCCTATGGATTAGCCTCCCCCTTGCGGCAGGCATCGCGACGGCCTCGTGGGGCGACGTTTTCGGGAATCTCGGTTTCTGGCCGCTGCTTCTTTGCGCCATCCTCGCCGCCATGGGCGCGTGGGCGGTGGACACGTTCCGCGACGGTCTGCGCCGCGACCGCCCCGCATGGTTCGGCCTGTTTGTCATCCTCTCTTTCTTTTTCCTCGGAGCCGCCCTGTTCGTCGACAGTATGGCGGCCGTGCGGGTGGGCTGGCCGGAGGGGAAACGGACTACCGCGCACGCCGTCATCCTCGACAAACCCAAGGAGGGCAGCCGCTCAATGGGCATGACCGTCGGCCTTTCCGACGACCGCCACCGCACCCTCCGCGTCAGGCTGACCCTCCCCACTGCCGACGATTCGCGCGTCAGCGACCTGCACGTGGGGGATGCCCTCCGCTTCCAGACCTACATCCACGCGCCCCGTAACTTCTCGGACAGCCTGTCGTTCGACTACGCCACCTACCTCCTGCGCCGCGGCATCAGCGGACAGGCATACTGCCCCGCCGCCCGCTGGGAAAAACTCCCGGAAAGCCGGGCGGAGGAGTTGAGGAGCGCACTGCCCCCGCTCGCCCGCCTGCGGCTCAAAGCCCTCATGGCGAGGGACAAACTGGTGGGGCTATACGTCCGCCACGTCAGCCCCGAAGGGCTCGGTGTCGTCTCGGCCATGACGCTGGGCGACACCAGCGAAATCGACGGAACGACACGAAGCGTGTATGCGCAAACCGGGGCGAGCCACGTGCTGGCGCTCTCCGGCCTCCACCTGAGCATCCTTTTCGGCTTGGTCAAGTTCCTGCTCCTCGACCGGTGTACGCGCCGCGCGGTGCGGGTCGTCGCCTGCCTGGCGGCCATATTCGGGTTGTGGGCATTCGCCCTCCTGGCGGGACTTCCCGTCTCCCTCGTCCGCGCCACGACCATGTACACGATTCTTGTCCTCTCGAACCTGTGCCAGCGCGACAACTCCTCGCTCAACAGTCTGGCCACGGCGGCATTCTTCATCCTGCTGTTCTCGCCCATGTCGCTGTTCGATGTCGGTTTCCAGCTTTCGTTCCTCTCCGTGGCAGCCATCCTGCTCCCTCTCCCGCTGCTCACACCCGAGAAGAGCAGCCGGATTTCGCGCTGGTTCACCTCCTTCGTCACCCTCCCCGTCTGTGCGCAGATAGCAGTCGTCCCCTTGGTGGCACTGTATTTCCACACGCTCCCGCTATACTTCCTGCCCGCCAACCTCGTGGCCGTCCCCGTCTCGACAGTCATCCTGACCACGGCACTGGTCTTCTTCCTTGTTCCTGTCGATGCCGTCCAGGCTCTCCTCGGCACGCTGCTGGGATGGCTCGCAGAGGGGATGAACCGTGCGCTGGGGGTCATCGCCACATGGCCCGGGGCATACGTCGAATATCATCCCTCGACAGCCGGGGTCGCACTGGCCTACGTGGCACTCATCACCGCCACCGCCCTGCTGGCCACCCGGAAGAGGAGCCTCGTCTACGCCTTGGTCGGAATCATCACGCTGACCGTTTGCACAGAACTGCTCGCCCATAGTCCTGTCTCCATAAATCTGTCATAAAGAACGGGGAAAAGGATTTTTTGCTACCTTTGCTCACCAAGCCCCTGAATACAACAAAACAATAAGACATGGCGACAAAAACAAAACGTTTCCTCTTGCCTGAGAGCGAGATTCCGACACAATGGTACAACATCCAAGCCGACATGGTGAACAAACCCATGCCCATGTTGAACCCTGCCACACACGAACCCTTGAAAGCGGAAGACCTTTTCCCGATATTCAATGAGGAATGCTCGCGGCAGGAACTCGACCAGACGCATGCCTGGATTGACATCCCGGAAGAGGTGAGGGAAATGTACAAATACTATCGCGCTACGCCGCTTGTGCGTGCCTACGGTCTGGAAAAGGCACTCGACACGCCGGCGCATATCTACTTCAAGAACGAAAGCGTGAGTCCGGTGGGCTCCCATAAGCTCAATTCGGCCTTGGCGCAAGCCTATTACTGCAAAAAGGAAGGTGTGACCAACGTCACGACGGAAACGGGTGCCGGGCAGTGGGGCACGGCCCTCTCGTACGCTTGCAGCGTCTTCGGGCTGGAACTGGCGGTTTACATGGTCAAGATTAGTTACGAGCAGAAGCCATACCGCCGTTCGCTGATGCAGACGTTTGGCGCGCAAGTGACCCCCAGTCCCTCCATGTCGACACGCGCCGGGAAGGACATCCTCACACAGGACCCCACGTGCAACGGTTCGTTGGGCACGGCCATCTCCGAGGCCATCGAACTGGCTCGCACCACGCCGAACTGTAAGTACACGTTAGGCTCGGTGTTGAACCACGTATCCCTGCACCAGACCATCATCGGCCTTGAAGCGGAGAAGCAGATGGAGATGGCGGGCGAATATCCCGACAAAGTCATTGCCTGCTTCGGCGGAGGCTCCAATTTCAGCGGAATCGCCTTCCCGTTCATGCGCCATAACTTCCAGGACGGCAAGACGACGGAGTTCATCGCCGCGGAACCCGCTTCGTGTCCCAAGTTGACCCGAGGGAAATTCGAATATGACTTCGGCGACGAAAGCGGATACACGCCGTTGCTCCCCATGTACACCCTCGGCCACAACTTCATGCCCGCCAACATACACGCCGGCGGACTGCGCTACCACGGTGCCGGGGTCATCATCTCGCAGCTGCTCAAAGACGGCCTGATAAGGGGTGTCGACATACAACAAACCGAGAGTTTCAAGTCGGGCGTGCTCTTCGCACAGGCCGAGGGCATAGTCCCCGCGCCGGAATCGTGCCACGCCATCGCGGCTACCATACGCGAAGCCCTGCTGTGCCGCGAGACAGGCGAAAAGAAAGTCCTTCTGTTCAACCTGTCCGGCCACGGCCTCATCGACATGGGCAGCTACGACCGCTACCTCGCCGGTGACCTGGTAGACTATTCCCCCAGCGACCAAGAAATCGGCCGATACCTGAAAGAGGTGGATTCCCTGCAATAATTCCGGCCGGGACTCCCACACGCACCCGGCGTAAAACAAGAACGTCCCCCATGCCAAGAATACTTCTTGCAAGGGGGACGTTTTTCTAATATATAAATATGTGTTCCTTCCGTAGGACTATACCTGATGGGAATCGCGGAGCAGGTCGTTGACCGTCTTGACCGGGTTAAAGGTCTCGGAGGGAACTTCGACAAACACCGTATTCCAGTCGCTCATCGCACCGTTCCACAGTCCGGGCAGTTCGAGTGCTTTCAACCCACGGCCGTTTTTCGATTTCTGTGAGATGAATCCGGTCGACTTGTCCACGTAATCCGGTAGATTGAACTTCCGTCCCTTGTAATCGCACACCCCGCACACCAAGTCCACGGGGTTGAAGTGCGTACCGTTCTCGAACATTTCCTTGGCCTGCGGGTCGTTCATGTCAATCTGTGAGCTTTCAAGGATTTGCAGAGAGAACGTCCCGTCCGGATTATAAGCGAAGAACGGACCTCCGCCCGGCTCTCCGGAGTTACGGACCATACCGCAGACGCGTATCGGTCGGTTTAACTTCCTCCGCAAATAGATGGCAAGTTCCGTGTCTTCCAGCATTTTTGTCTCCGGATTCTTGCAAAACAGTTTCTTCTGCACGAACTGTAACATTTCACGCAGTTCATCCATGTTGTACATGCCACTGTCGAGGCGGCGCATGTACTCGAACACCTGCTGTTGGAGCTGCACGAGGATTCCCGCAAGAATCCGCTTGTATTTCACGGTCGTTCCTTTCAGCCTGTCCGGCACCACGTTGTCAATGTTCTTGACAAAAATGACATCGGCGGCCAGGTCGTTCAGGTTCTCTATGAGCGCGCCATGCCCTCCCGGCCGGAACACAATCCGCCCATCCTCCTCACGGAAGATTTTGTTGTCGACGGTCACTGCGACGGTATCGGTGGATGGTTTCTGCTCGGAGAAAGAGACATCGTAAGTCACTCCGAACTTGTGCGCGTAGTCATTCACTTTGTCCCGCACCACTTGCTCGAACAGGCTTCGGTGTTCATGCGAAACCGTGAAGTGGACGTGCACGCTCCCGTCGGCCATCTTGGCATACAGCGCACCCTCGACGAGATGCTCCTCCAACGGCGTGCGTGCTTCGTTCTGGTAACGGTGGAATTTCAGCAGCCCTTTGGGAAGTTGCCCGTAGTTCATGCCCTCTTTTCCGAGCAGGGCGGACACGACAGGTTTATACGCCCCGCACGCGAGCAAGTCCTTCACGTGCTTCGCATACAGCCGGACACAAACCGCGTCAAGCTCCTCGAAAAAGGCGAAACGCTCCACATTGGCGAAGAAAGCCTTTTCCGCCTCCGTCCTCGGCTCGTCATAATCCGCATTCAAGAAGCCGAACAGATCCTTGAACATGCGGCTGGCCGCACCCGACGCGGGGACAAACTTGACGACCTTATGCCCTTGCGCGACGTAGTTGTCCCATGCACGGGCATACGTATCGTCCGCGCCGTCGAGTTGCAAGATTCCCTTTTCGACCGACGCGGCCGCATTCAACTTCAAATAAGGAAAACCCGTCCGGAAACTTTCCAACTGCTCGTTGAACCGGGCTTCACTGATTCCCCTCTCCGATAATTGTCTCTTATCTTCTGTTGTAAGCATAGGCACTATTTTTATTTATCCAAAGCCAAGGATGACGTTTTTCTTGCTCCTTTGGCACAAAGATAACGTTTTTCGAGAAAACCTTACGATAAAGCCGTGCATATTTCGTCACCGCTCCCCTTGCGTCACCGCCGACCGGCGTTTTCTATCCCGCCACCCGGCGGGAACAAGTCGGCTGACAGTTTTTTCTATCAGCCGACCCGTTGCAACTATCCGGCGACTGCGCACGACCATGTAGCCGGATTGCCGGTGCCTGTCCACCAGCCCGCGGAGCGGAACGGCAAAAGTGCCCCGCCGGGACACGCCGGCACGCAGCCGTCATGCTCTCCGCGCCTGCCGGTATGCCTTGGGCGACATTCCCATGAGCCGGCGGAAAAGCCGTGAAAAGTAGAACGTGTCGCTTATGCCTATCTTGTGGCATATCTGGTTCACCTTCATGTTCGTCGTGTCCAGCATCAGGCAAGCCTGCCTCACTTTCAAGCGGTTGAAGTAGGCCAGCGGGCTATGCCCGGTCTCCGCCTTGAAGCGCGCGGAGAAGCGCGAGACGGAACAGCCGACATGCCCGGCCATTTCGTGCAGCGTCAAGTGGCGTTCGATGTTCTCCTCCATGTAATGTATCGCCCGTTCCGAAACGAGTTCCCGGCCATCCAGCCCCTGCGCGTCGCGGTATTGCCGGATATACTTCAACGACCCCAGATAATGATGGGCAAGGGCGGCCGCATAGCGCAGGTTCTCCATGGCGTAACCGGCTTTCAGCGTGTTGAACATCTCCTCGAACAGGCTCGTCCTGTCGTGGATGCGCGAACGGGCCGACGGCTCCACGTCCACGGGATGCGCTTCTGCCTGTGCGTAACAAGGAGCGAGCGTCCCCTTGAAGTGAATCCAATAGATGGTCCAGGGATTCCGGTCATCGGCGGCATAGGCATGGGGCAGCCCCGCAGGGAGGATGAAATACTGGTTGGCCGACACCGCCTGCCTTCGTCCCTCCACACTGAACCAACCACGGCCGTTGACGCAATAGATGAGGACATACTGGTCGATGGGAGCCTGACGCTCGCGGAAATGGTGGCAGGCCTGGGGGTAATATCCTATGTCTGTGATGTGCAGCGCGGCGAGCAAGGCATCCGCCTCCATCTGCCTGACGACGGACGGGGGGACAACGATGGCGCGTTCGCCGCTGAAACCGCTTTTCAACCGTACCATACAACGTGTATCATGGATGAATGCGCCAAAGGTAGGGACAAAAGTAAGATTGTCCATGTTTAATGGAAAAGATTCTATTTTTTGTGTGGCGGCCGCTCCCTATTTTTGTCCGGTCGGACAACCTGAAACAAGGACTTCACGGCAAAGGCTCACCCGCCCCCTTGGCGGACGGGAGGCAAGCCCATACGGGACAGCCAGTCCCCTGCACGATGAAGAGACAGCCAGACAACCAATAAACCAACAACCCAACTGTCATGAAAAGAGCTTTGTTCAAGACGGGAATGTTGCTGTGCGGCATCTTCCTGCTGGCCTCATGCGCAGGCATGAAAGAGACGCACACGTTCTCCGTCGGCCAGAACACGTTCCTCTTAGACGGGAAGCCGTTCGTCATCAAGTCGGCGGAAATCCATTATTCCCGAATCCCGGAAGAATACTGGGAACACCGCATCCTGATGTGCAAGGCCCTCGGGATGAACACAGTATGCATCTATTCCTTCTGGAACATACATGAGCAGCGTCCGGGAGAATTCGACTTCACCGGCCAGAACGATGTCGCCAAGTTCTGCCGTTTGGTGCAGAAGCACGGGATGTATGCCATCCTTCGACCCGGCCCTTACGCCTGTGCCGAGTGGGAGATGGGCGGACTTCCCTGGTGGTTGTTGAAGAAAAAGGACATCGCCCTGCGAACGAACGACCCGTATTTCCTGGAACGCTCCCGCCTGTACATGATGGAGATAGGGAAACAACTTGCCGACATGCAAGTGACCCGGGGAGGGAACATCATCATGGTGCAGGTAGAGAACGAATACGGTGCCTATGCAGAAGACAAGGAATACGTGGGCAACATCCGCGACATGGTCAGGGAGGCAGGGTTTACGGACGTGCCCCTGTTCCAATGCGATTGGAGTTCCAATTTCCAGCGTAACGGACTGGACGACCTGCTTTGGACTATCAACTTCGGGACTGGGGCTGACATCGACGCGCAGTTCAGACCCTTGTTGGAGAAACGCCCCGAGACACCCCTGATGTGCAGCGAGTTTTGGAGCGGTTGGTTCGACCATTGGGGGCGCAAGCACGAGACACGTGATGCCGCGGCGATGGTAGCCGGCATCAAGGCGATGCTGGAACGCGACATCTCTTTCTCTTTATATATGACCCACGGGGGTACGACTTTCGGGCACTGGGGTGGAGCCAACAGTCCGGCCTATTCGGCCATGTGCAGTTCCTATGATTACGATGCCCCCATCAGCGAGGCCGGATGGGCTACCCCGAAATACCACCAGTTACGCGAGCTGCTCGTGCAGTACGCCGATTCGGGGCAGGTCGTTCCTGATATTCCCGACCCCAAGCCTGTCATCTCCTTTCCCGCCATCCGGTTCGAGGAGGTCGCTCCCCTGTTCGACAACCTGCCCGAGGGGAAAAGCTCCGACAGCATCAGGCCGATGGAAGACTTTGACCAGGCATGGGGGACTATCTTGTACCGCACGGCATTGCCCGAGGTGAAGGAGGGGGCAGTCCTGCTGATTGACGAAGTGCACGACTGGGCACAAGTCTATGCCAACGGCAAACTCTTGGGACGCTTGGACCGCAGACGGGGGGAGAACACCTTGCACCTTCCAGCCCTGCAAGCGGGAACACGGCTGGACATCCTCGTCGAAGCAATGGGACGCGTGAATTTCGACCGCGCCATCCACGACAGGAAAGGCATCACCAGACAGGTGGAACTGCTCACCGAGGAGGGGCGCACGCCTTTGGCCGGCTGGGAAGTATATAGTTTCCCGACCGATTACGCTTTCGTTTCCGACAAGGACTACCATGCGAACCGCCAACCGGCCGGGCAACCCGCCGGTCCGGCCTATTACCGGGCCACATTCGACCTTTCCACGGTTGGGGATGTCTTTCTGGACATGCGCACATGGGGCAAGGGAATGGTATGGGTGAACGGGAGAGCCCTCGGACGCTTCTGGGAAATAGGGCCACAGCAGACGTTGTACATGCCCGGCTGCTGGCTGAAAGAGGGGGAGAACGAGATAATCGTACTCGACCTGCTGGGACCGCAGAAAGCCGAAATCGCCGGATTGGAGGAGCCTATACTCGACCTGTTGCGCGAAGAGACACCGATGACCCACCGGGAGGAAGGCGAGACGCTGGACTTGTCGGGCGAGAAGGCGGTTCTCGCCGGGCAATTCGGCGCGGGGAGCGGATGGCAAGAGTTCCGCTTCGCCCAGAACCAGAAAGGGCGTTACTTCTGTCTGGAAGCCTTGAACGCACTCGACGGGAAGGATTACGCCGCCGTGGCGGAACTGTACCTGATGGACGAGGCGGGAAACAACATTCCCCGCCAGAACTGGCGAATCCGTTATGCCGACAGCGAAGACATGGGGCACGGGAATCATACAGCCGACAAGGTATTCGACCTCCAAGAGTCGACATATTGGGGTAGCGCGGAAAGCGTGCCTTTCCCCCATACCGTGGTGATTGACTTGGGAGAGGAACGCACGGTGAGCGGTTTCCGCTACCTGCCCCGGGCAGAACCCGGGACACCGGGAGGAATAAAGGATTTCAGGGTCTATCTGAAAAGTTCCCCTTTCCGTATGTGACCGAATTTATCCGGCACGCCGTTGCCCGCACGGGGCGACCCGTTGCGGCGTTACCGCTTCTTCCTCCACGTGGCCACGTGGAGGAAGTTTTTTGTCGGCAAGGGGAACAGCCTGCGCGGCGCGCCCGGCACGCGGGAAGTCAGAAATGCACTTTCAGGTCGACACCGAAGTGGCACGGCGCGCCTTTCTGGGCGAAGCGGCGGGACATATTGTCGTAGCGGAACGTATCATAGTGTGTCGACGTGAGGTTCTTTCCCCACACGCTGACTGTGATGTCATAGGGCAAGTCCACCGAGGCGTGCGCCCCGAGCGTCACATAGAACGGCTGGGACATCGAATTGGCCTCGTCCCAATAGATGCGGCCTGCCCCGACGACATCGGCTCCCACCGTGAGCGAGCGCACGAACGCCGTGGTGGCGAAGGGCTGTGTCCATTCGGCCGACAGGTTCGCCGTGTGCTCGGGCACGTAGGGCACTCGGTTGCCCGTGTAGTCGTCATACTGCCGGAAGGTCGCGTGCGTGTAGCCATAGTTCGCAGCCACGTGGAGACGGTCGTCGGCCATCGCCGCCCGCAGGCTCACTTCCGCACCGTAGCTACGGCTTTTCCCGGCATTGGAGACGGTGCGTCCCAGACTGCTCGACGAGAAGTGCGCTATCTGCTGGTTGCGCGTGTCCATGAGGAACACGGCGGCGTCGAACTGCAAGGCATCCGTGAGGTTAAGGTGCGTGCCCGCCTCGTAGTTCCACGACGTTTCCGCCTTGTAGTCGAGCGTACTGATGTCGGGAGAAACCTCTTGCAGGCTGCTCACGGTTTCATATGCGCTTTGAATGGAGGCTTGCGTCGCTTCGGGAAACATCGAAAAGGCGGGGAGGTTCATCACTGTCTCCAACTGCTGCAAGCCGTAGTCTTTCACGCTTCCTATCATCTGCCCCGTGAGGCGCGTCTGGGCGAGGTCGGAATAAGCCTGTATGTTATAGCCGCCCGAGCGGTAGCCTTTCGAGGCCGTCACGTAGACATTGCTCCGCCGGTCGCCGAACTCGTACTGCACGGCCACCTTGGGGAGCACTTGCCAGCTGTCGCTCTGCAAACGCCCCGACATGTCGGGATTCGAGGAGAAGTCCTGGCTGAGGGTCATGGGCATCCCGTCCATCGCCATGGTGAAATTGTAATTCACATCCGCAGCCGTGGCGGCATCAAGCGCAAGGGAACGGTGATCATAGTCCAACCGCAGCCCCGCCGTGACCGACAGGCCGCGCACGAAAACGTCGTGCAGGGTCGACTGGTGGAACAGGGCGACGTTCGTGACCGGTGTCTCGAACACGCCGTCGAACTGGAAGCCATCGTCCGTCAGGGACAGGTTCATCCACGAGGGCATATTGGACATTTGGCTGTTGATGTAGTCTATCCCGCCGTCGAAGAAGTTGACCGGGCACGACGTGCGGAGCTGCTGGTACTGGTAGAAAGCCCCCGTGACCCACTGCCACCGGCTGCCGGACAGGCTCTTGAACGTCAGTTCCTCGCTGACCGTGTTGAGCCGCTGCTTTTGCGTGAGGCTGAACACGTCGGCCTCGATGAAGTCGTTGTCCATGAAAAGGCGGTCGTTCAGGTTCTGGTAGGCCGTGACCGACGTGAGGGTGAACTTCTTCGCCTTCCACTCGGTGTTGAGCCCCGTGCCGAGCAGGCTGCGGCGGTAGCGGCTCTGGCGGTTCTGGGAGATGAGCCCTACCAGCTCCTCATATTCCTCCTCTTCCCCGGGCACCGCGCCCTCGTAATAGTAGGGGCAGGCGGCCTCGTCGCTGTATTCGTAGTTCACCTGGAAGTCGAACGACAACGCCCCGGTGGGACGGTAGACCGCGCGCAGGCGGCCGCCCGCCGCATCGGCATCGTCGGCGTTCTTCCCCGTATAGCTGTTCTTGAAGAATCCCTCCTGGCCGTTATAGAATCCACCGAGCGAAAAGGCCAGCTGCGACGAGGGATGCAGGTAGGTGGTGAAAGATGCCCGCCGGGCGTCGGAACGGGTGGTGTAACCAAGGCTCACGTCGGTTCCCCGGGCATCGAAAGGATTGCGGGTGAAGACGCGCACGAGCCCACCCATCGAGTTGCGCCCGTAGAGCGTCCCCTGGGGGCCACGGAGCACGTCGAGGCGTTCCACGTCGAGGAAGTCGAAATTATAGGCACTCTTGTCCGCATAAGGCATGTTGTCCACGTAGAGGCCGACCGCCGGGGTGTTGATGCGCGAGCCGATGCCGCGGATGTAGACCGCCGACGTGATGCGCGAGCCGTAGTCCGGCATGAAGAAGTTGGGGACGTAGGCCGACGCTCCCTTGATGCCGGTGATGCCGTGCGCGTCGAGCGCGTCGCCGTCGAGCACGCTCGACGAGAGGGGCTGGCGGCGCAGGAGGGTGTTCTCCTTGGGCGTGGCGACGAGCACCACTTCTTCCACATCGACCACGCGGGACGTGTCGGCGGGCTGTTCGGGCGTGACGACAACGGCCGAAGCAGGAACAGCCGCAAGGGCAGACAGGGAGACGGACAAGAAGGAAAGAAATTTCATAACTTACAACAACCTCATGATTACGCTGGCAAAATTACAGGCTTCCCCACACCCGCACAATCCTTATTTGTTAGGAAATCCCCCGCTCCGCCGACCGGATGTCACAAGTCGCCTGACCGTTCCGACGGGTCGCCGACCCGTTCATTCTATCCGGCGACCCGTTCTTCCTGTCCGGCGACCCGTTTCCCGCCTCTCCACAGACGGGAAAGACGGTCTGTCGCGACAGCCGGAAACGATTCCCCGCCCGAAAGGAGCACTGCCGGACGAGGCGCATCCACGGCACGCGGCACGCATTCGTAAAGTCCTCAATATCCGGCACATGGCCGTCGCGGCACGTCTGGACGTTTTTCGCAAAAAACAGATGGTTCTTTCGACAGGATGATGTATCTTTGGGGCGCGAAACAAAGGCCACGGCCACCCCGGGACGTGCCGCCAAGCCAGAGCGGCGGAAAGACAGACGGCACACGGACACCGGCGAAAACGCGCACCCGGCGGGGGAAACGGCACACGAGAGCATGACCGGGCTTTACCTGCACATCCCTTTCTGTCAGAGGCGTTGCATCTATTGCGACTTCTACTCCACGACCTGCGGGGCGGAGGAGCGGGGACGCTATGTGGATGCCCTGTGCCGCGAACTGGCCGCCCGCGCCGCCGAGGCTGGCCGACAGCAGCTGGCGACCGTCTATCTGGGCGGTGGCACGCCGTCGCAGCTGTCGCCCGGGGAGCTCGAACGGGTGCTGCGCGCCGTGTACGATGCTTTCGAGGTGTCGCCCGAGGCCGAAGTGACGGTCGAGGCCAACCCCGACGACCTGACGGCGGACTACGTGGCGGCACTGGCCGGACTGCCCGTCAACCGCGTGAGCCTCGGCGTGCAGACCTTCGACGACGATGCCCTGCGCCTGCTCCGCCGGCGGCACACGGGACGACAGGCCACGGAGGCCGTCGAACGGCTCGCCGGGGCGGGATTCGAGAACCTGAGCCTCGACCTGATTTACGGCCTTCCCGGACAGACACTGCCCCGCTGGGAGGCCGACCTCGACCGCGCGCTGTCCCTGCCCGCCACCCATCTTTCGGCCTATGCCCTCATCTATGAGGAGGATACGGAACTCTGGCGCATGAGGCGGCGGGGCGAGGTGGCCGAGGCCGACGAGGAACTGAGCCTCAGCCTGTTCGAGCGATTGATGGACAAGACTGCGGAGGCGGGATTCGCCCACTACGAAATCTCGAACTTTGCCCGGCCGGGCTGGCAGGCACGCCACAACACGGCCTACTGGACCGGCGAAGCCTACATCGGCTGCGGGCCGGGCGCGCACTCCTATGACGGGTGCAGCATCCGCCGCCGGAACCTGCCCGACCTGACGGCCTACACGGCGGCCTCGCCCGACGTACCGTGCGAAACGGAGCAGCTGGGCACGGATGAACGTTACAACGAATTCATCCTTACCTCGCTCCGCATGGCCGACGGACTGAACCTCGCCGCCCTGGCGGAACGCTTCGGCACGGAAGCCCGCGCCGAGACCCTGCGCACGGCACGCGGCCACCTGGCGGCCGGACGCATGCGGCAAGACGGCGAACGGCTGCGGCTGACGCGGAAGGGGCTGTTCGTGTCGGACGACGTGATGAGCGACTTCATGCGGGTGGACGGCTGAGACACGCCGACCGCCACTGCCCGAAGCCTCCCGGAACAGCCGCACAGACAGTCACAAGAAAGAAATGCTTTTGTCATACAGACCGGATACCTTTGCCTTAATTCCATAAAACGACAGGGAATGAAAGACGATGACTTGATGACGTTCCACGTAGAGCCCACGGAGGACGGACTGTTCGTTGCGTATTCCGCAAGCGACCGCCACAACTGCGCATTCGGTGAAACGCCCGAGGAAGCCCTCGACAACCTGCGCGAGAAGACTTCCGAGTACACGGCCAGCCTCAACACGTCGGATTACGACGACATCTGGGCTTGACGAAAAGACCGGACAAGAAAAGTACACGGCCACTCCACCGGAATGGCAGAGCGGCCGTGTACCTTAATGAACAGACTGAGCGAACCGGCTCAGGCCTTGCTTACATAGTCGGCAATCCAGGCACCCACGGCAGCCGTCCCGTAGTGCGCCCCGCCGGGCACCTGGATGTCGGGCGTGCGGACATTCTCGTCGAGCGAGGCACGGACGGCCTGCCGGACAAGAGCCCCCTCGGCGGTGAGGCCTAAGTGGTCGAAGAGCATGGCGACCGAGAGAATCTGCGCCAGAGGATTGGCGATGTCCTGCCCCGCCGCCTGCGGCCAGGAGCCGTGTATGGGTTCGAACACGGGAGTGCCTTCGCCGGTGGAGGCCGACGGCAGCAAGCCCATCGACCCCGTGATGCACGAGCCCTCGTCCGTGAGGATGTCGCCGAACGTGTTTTCCGTCACCATGACGTCGAAGAACGTCGGCTCCTGAATCATGCGCATCGCGGCGTTGTCTACATACATGTAGTCGGTCTGCACGTCGGGATAGTCCGGTGCCATTTCCTGCGCCACCCTGCGCCACAGGCGCGAGGAGGCCAGCACGTTGGCCTTGTCGACCACCGTGAGGTGACGGCGGCGGCGACGGGCATACTCGTAAGCCACCCGGAGAATCCGCTCCACCTCGGGGCGCGTGTACTTGTTCGTATCGTAGGCCATGTCGCTGCCTTCGTGCTTCTCACCGAAGTACATGCCCCCGGTCAACTCACGGATGCAAACGAAGTCCGCGCCGCGCACCAGTTCGTCCTTCAAGGGCGACTTGTGGACGAGGCAGTCGAACGTCTCGATCGGGCGGATGTTGGCAAACAGTCCCAGCCGCTTGCGCATCGCGAGCAGTCCCTGTTCGGGGCGGACGGTGGCGGCGGGGTCGTTGTCGTACTTCGGATCACCCACGGAGGAGAACAGCACGGCGTCGGCGGCACGGCACACCTCGTAAGTGGCCTCCGGGAACGGGTCGCCCACGGCATCGATGGCGGCAGCCCCGACCAGTGCATCGTGAAAGGCCACGCGGTGACCGAAACGGTCGCAGACGGCCTGCATCACGGCTACGCCTTGGCGCGAAATCTCGGGGCCGATACCGTCACCGGCCAATACAGCAATGTTTAGTTCCATTTTCTTTATCGTTGTTATTGGTTTCAGTCATTCTTCCTACGGCATCGCCGGTCACGTCCCGGCCACCCGCTGCGACGAAGAGCGTTCAGAGCAAGTTGAGCATCTTGACCGTCGCCTGGATGGCGGCATCGGTCTGGTCGACATCCAAGCCGCGCGTGCGGAACTCCCTGCCCTCATACTCCCACGTGATGACCGTCTGCACGAGAGCATCCGTGCGCCCGCCGGGCGGTATGGACACGACGTAGTTGGTCAGCTTCGGGAGCGTGCGTTGCAGGTTTCGTTCGAAAATCTTGTGCAGTCCCCGCATGAAAGCGTCGTACTGTCCGTCGCCGGCGGAACTGGCTTCATACTCCACGCCGTCGACGCTGATACGGAGCGACGCGCAAGCCCGCAGACCGTGCGCCGTGGTGGCGAGGTAGCTGATGAGTTTCACCCTGTCGGCGGGCGCGTCGTGTTTGAGGACATCCGCCACGATGTAAGGGAGGTCCTCCTGCGTCACCAGCTCCTTCCGGTCGCCCAGCTCGATGATGCGGCGGGTGACACGGCGGGCTTCCTCGGGCGTGAGCTCCAACCCGAGTTCTTCGAGGTTACGCTGGATGTTCGCCTTGCCACTGTTTTTACCCAAGGCGTACTCCCGTTTCCTGCCGAAGCGTTCGGGAAGCAAGGCATTGCAATAAAGCCCGCTTTTGTTGTCGCCGTCGGCATGCACCCCGGCGACCTGGGTGAACACGCTCTCCCCCGTAATCGGCGCGTTGCTCGGAATGGAAATCCCGGAATAGCTCGCCACCATGCGGCTCAGGGGATAGAGTTGGCTCTCGTCGATTCCGGTCTCCGCATTAAAGTGGTCTTTCAGGATGGCCTGGACACTGGCCAGCGGGGCGTTGCCCGCGCGCTCGCCAAGCCCGTTGACGGCGGTATGGATGCCGCGACAGCCCGCAAGGACAGCCGCCAGGACGTTGGAGATGGCGAGGTCGTAGTCATTGTGGGCGTGGAAATCGAAACGTAGACCGGGATAACGGCGCACCATGCGGCGCATGAAGTCGAGCGTGGACAAGGGATTGAGCACGCCCAGCGTGTCCGGCAGGAGGAACCGGCAGACTCCCTCGTCGCGCAGGGCATCGATGAGGGCAAACACGTAGTCGGGCGAATCCTTCATCCCGTTCGACCAGTCTTCGAGGTAGACGTTCGCAGTCACTCCCTGCTGCCGTGCGTAGGAAAGCACCTGGCGGATGTCGTCGATGTGCTCCTGTGGCGTTTTGTGCAGTTGCAGCGTGCAATGGCGGTACGAGCCTTTTGTCAGGAGGTTAAGCACATGTCCGCCGCACGACTTTATCCAATCCACGGACTGCTTCCCGTCGACGAAGCCCAGGACTTCAACGCGGTCGAGCAGTCCCGCGCTTTCCGCCCACCGGCATACGAGCGACACCGCCCGCCGCTCGCCGTCCGAAACGCGCGCCGAGGCAACTTCAATACGGTCGACGCGGACGGATTCGAGCAGGAAGCGGGCGATGGCCAGCTTCTCGTGCGGCATGAACGACACTCCGCTTGTCTGCTCGCCGTCGCGCAGCGTCGTGTCCATTATTTCTATGCGAACACTCTCTGTCATCTCAGTTTTGGGTACGCCGCTCGTAAGCCTCAATCTTGTCCTTGTTTTGCAAGAGGAAGTCTATGTCGTCCAAGCCGTTGAGGAAGCAATACTTCTTATAGCCGTTGATGTCGAAATGTTCGCTGTTCCCCGTGGCCGTGTTCGTGATAGTCTGCGCGGGGAGGTCGACGACAACTTCCGTCTTGGGATTGGCCGCGATGGAAGAGAACAGCTCGGCAAGGAACGGCTCACTCACCACGACGGGCAGGACGAAATTGTTAAGCTCATTATTCTTATGTATGTCGGCAAAGAAACTGCTCACCACAACCCGGAAACCGTATCCGGCTATCGCCCATGCCGCGTGCTCGCGGCTCGACCCGCAACCGAAGTTCTTCCCGGCCACAAGAATCTCCCCGCCGTACGTGGGGTCGTTGAGTACGAAGTCTTTCTTCGTGCCGTCGGGATTATACCGCCAGTCGCGGAAGAGGTTGTCGCCAAAGCCCTCCTTGTCGGTCGCTTTGAGGAAGCGGGCGGGAATAATCTGGTCTGTGTCGACATTTTCAAGCGGCAAGGGGACACAGGTGCTGCGTATGATGTTGAATTTGGCTTTCATCGTTTTCAAAGTAAGGTTCTGGGATCTGTGATTACGCCGGTGACGGCGGCTGCGGCGGCTACGAGCGGACTGGCCAGCACGGTGCGTGCGCCGGGTCCCTGTCTGCCTTCAAAGTTCCGGTTACTGGTGGAGACGGCCAGCTTGCCCGCCGGAATTTTATCGTCATTCATCGCAAGGCAAGCGGAACAACCCGGCTGCCGGATGGCGAAGCCGGCCTCTTCAAGTACCTTGTCGAGCCCTTCGCGGCGTATCTGTTCCATCACCTGCCACGACCCGGGGACGAGCCAGGCTGTCACGCCGTCGGCCTTGTGCCGCCCGCGGACGATGGAGGCAAACGCGCGGAAATCCTCGACGCGGCCGTTCGTACAAGCTCCGAGGAAGACATAATCGACGGGATAGCCGAGCAACGACGTGCCGGCCTCGAAGCGCATATAGGCAAGTGCCTTCTCATCGGAAGCGTTCTGAGGCTGCGGGATACGCTGCGTGATGCCCATGCCCATACCGGGGTTCGTGCCGTAAGTAACCATCGGCTCGATGAGGGAAGCATCGAAACGGACTTCCTTGTCGAACGTGGCGTCGGGCTCGCTTTTCAGGGTTTTCCAGTACTCCACCGCACGATCCCAGTCGGCTCCCTGTGGGGCATGGGGACGGCCTTTCAGATAGGCGAACGTCGTCTCGTCGGGAGCGATGAAGCCGCCGCGCGCCCCCATCTCGATTGAGAGGTTGCAGAGCGTCAGACGGCCTTCCATGCTCAGGCTGCGGATGGCCTCGCCTGCATATTCCACGAAATAGCCCGTCGCACCGCTTGTCGTGAGCTGGCTCATGAGGAAGAGAGCCACGTCCTTGGCCGTCACGCCCCGGCCGAGCTGGCCGTCTACTGTGATACGCATGGACTTCGGCTTGGTTTGCAGGATGCACTGCGAGGCGAGTACCATCTCCACCTCCGACGTTCCTATCCCGAAAGCCACCGCCCCGACCGCGCCGTGGGTCGACGTGTGGGAGTCGCCGCACACGATGGTCATCCCGGGGAGCGACAGACCTTGCTCGGGGCCGACCACGTGGATGATGCCGTTCTTCGGAGACATCATGCCGTAGTGCACGAGGCCGAAATCGGCGGCATTCCGCGCCAGGGTGTCCACCTGCTTACGCGACACGGGGTCCTCGATGGGCTTGTCCTGGTCGTGCGTCGGCGTGTTGTGGTCCGGCATGCAGTAGATGCGTTCGGGGCGGAAGCATTTCAGTCCCCGCCTGCGCAAGGAGTCGAATGCCTGCGGGCTTGTCACCTCGTGGCAATAGAGCCGGTCGACATAAAGTTGCGTGGGGCCGTCGTCGACAATCTGGACGACGTGGCTGTCCCATATCTTGTCAAATAGTGTTTTTGCCATATATTCTTGTTTGATGTTTCTGTTTCAGCCGAACACCCAGAAGCCCATTGCCACCGTGAGCAGCAGGCACACGACAGCCAACACGGCTCCCTGGCGTTCCCAGCCCCTGCGATAGAGGTCGAGACTGGCGAAAAAAGCCAATACGGGAACGACCCACAGCAGGTTGGTCAGTAAATAGAAGATAGCTTCCACCCATACGGAGTCACTCTCGCCAAAGGGATGAAGTCCGCCGAACAGGAAAAAGGGGCAGGCCAGGGCGGGCCACAGGTTGAGCCCGGCGAGCAGGAGCATCCACCAGGGAAATTGCTTCATTTGCGGAACTTGTTAATACAGTCAATATACGCCTCGACCGAAGCCGCAACGATGTCGGTGCTCGCGCCAAAGCCGTAGTAAAGATTGCCGTCGAACTCCACCTGCATGTGCACCTTGCCCACGTCGTCCGAGCCCCGGTTGATGGCCTGGATGGTGAACTCGCGCAGGGTCATCTGCCGCTTGATGATTTCCTTCACGGCCTTGATGGCGGCATCGACCGGCCCGTTGCCCTCGGCGGCGGCGCGGAACTTCTCGCCCGCGATGTCCAGCACGATGGCCGCCACGGGACGGACGTTGAATCCGCTCGTCACTTGCAGGTAGTCCAGCTTGATGGTGTCCGAGTACGTCCGGTCGGCACCCGCCAGGACGAGTATGTCGTCGTCTGTCACCTCCTTCTTCTTGTCCGCCAGTTTCAGGAATGCCTCGTATATCTTGTCGAGCTTTTCACCCTCCACTTCGATGCCCAGCACTTCCAGCCGGTGTTTCAGGGCGGCGTGTCCGCTGCGTGCGGTCAGGATGATGGAGTTGTCGTCTATGCCGACATCCTTCGGGTTGATGATTTCATACGTCTCGGCGTTCT
Source organism: uncultured Prevotellamassilia sp. (assembly GCA_964647405.1). Classification (GTDB taxonomy): domain Bacteria; phylum Bacteroidota; class Bacteroidia; order Bacteroidales; family Bacteroidaceae; genus Alloprevotella. The sequence continues at coordinate 8,216 of CAZYHW010000001.1, read as the reverse complement.
TGAGCACACCGTCCTGGTGTATGCCCGAGGAGTGGGCAAAGGCGTTCCGCCCGACGATGGCCTTGTTCGGCTGGACGGGCATGTTCATGAGCGAGCTGACCATGCGGCTGGTGGCACATATCCGCTCGGTGTTGATGTTCGTCGTGATACCCAGTTCCTTGTGGCACTTTAATATCATGGCTATCTCCTCCTCGCTGGTGTTCCCGGCGCGTTCGCCGATGCCGTTGATGGTCACCTCCACCTGCCGTGCGCCGTTCAGCACGCCTTCGAGCGTGCAGGCGGTGGCCATGCCCAGGTCGTTGTGGCAGTGGGTCGACAGGATGGCCTTGTCAACCCCGTCGACGTGTTCCATGAGGTACTTGATTTTCGCACCGTATTCGTGGGGCAGGCAATAGCCCGTCGTGTCGGGGATGTTGACCACCGTGGCTCCCGCCTTGATGACGGCTTCCACCACGCGCGCCAGGTATTCGTTGTCCGTCCGTCCGGCATCCTCGGCATAGAACTCGACATCCTCCACGTAGCGTTTGGCGTATTGCACAGCCGCCACGGCACGTTCGAGGATTTCCTCACGGTTCGATTTGAACTTGTAGCGGATGTGCGAGTCGCTGGTGCCTATGCCCGTGTGGATGCGCTTGTGCTTGGCAAACTGCAACGCCTCGGCCGCGCAGTCGATGTCCTTGGCCACGGCGCGCGTCAGTGCGCAGATGGTCGGCCACGTCACGGCCTTCGAGATTTCTATCACCGAGTTGAAGTCGCCGGGGCTCGATATGGGGAAGCCGGCCTCTATGACATCCACGCCCAAGGATTCCAGTTGCTTGGCCACCTGTATCTTTTCCACCGTGTTCAACTGGCAGCCCGGCACCTGTTCGCCATCGCGGAGCGTAGTGTCGAAAATGAAAAGTCTGTCGCTCATGATTATTATGTGTTCTTTGTTTTCCGTATTGTTTGTTTCTACCTTACGGGGCCTTTCCCACCCGGAAGTGAGAAAGGCCCCGCTGTTATGCTTGCACACCCCCGGGGGTGTCGGTTCTCTGTCAGGCACACGTCTCACTTCCTCGTCCACTCGGTAGTAGCAGGATGCCGCACAGTCGGAGAAGTGTCGTGCACATTGTCATGATAGCCGTTTGTCCAGCGGCAAAAATAGTTTTTTATTTACACAATGGCAAAAATCCGGCCAAATTTTAACACTTCCCATGCTCCCGGCCTGACTTTCCGCCCCGCCGCCGTGCCCGGGTGTCATTCATCGTCGGCGGCCGAACGGTCGCGGGGGAGGGGCAGGCCGAGCCGCTCGCGACGGCGGCGACGCCACAGCTGCCACGAGTTGAACGAGTTCTGCCACAGGACATACGTCCCGGGCGAGATGGCCGACAGGGGGTTGAGGAAGGCGAACGCCATCCAGATGGCGAAACTCGTGTTCTTCTGCCCGAACGCCTGCCCGCCACTGACGCGGTCGCCGGAAAGCCCGCCGATGGTCTTGCCCAGCACGAAATGAATCGTGCACATCACCAACCCGGCACACGCCAGCCCCACTTCGAGCAGGGGATGGCTGCCCTCGCTGGCCACTATCCGGGCTGTCTGCGCCGTCACGACGGCCAGCACGAACGCCCATATATAAAAGGAGATGCCTTTCAGCCGGAGGCAACGCTCATGAAGCCACGGCCAGAACCGGCGCACCAGCATGGCGACGACAAAAGGGAGCAGGAGCAGTTCGGCCACCTGCCCGAACATCCGCCCCATCATGGCGGCCAAACCGAGATTGGCGTGGGGCTCGACAAGGGGGCAGAGCAGGGCGATGAGCAGGGCAGACCAGAGGTTGGACAGGAGGGTATAGGAGGATATGGCCGCCGACGAGCCGCCCAGTTTGCCGGTGATGACGGCTGCGGCGGTGGCTGTCGGACAGAGCGCGCAGGCCAGCGCGCCCTCGACCACGATTTTCCAGCCCGAACCGCCGGGAAGCCACATGGCAGCCCATGCCAGCAGGCCGCAGATAACGGTCTGCAAGACTTGCAGCTCGACGTGCCACCGCCGAGGCCGGAGGTGGCTGAGGTCGACCTTGTTGAACGTGAAGAACAGCATCAGGAACACGCACACCGGGATAGACGACGTGCCGAATGCCACGGCGGCGGGGCGCAAGGGGGCGAGTGCATCGATGCAATGGAAGATGAAGTAGACCGCCAGCCCGAATGCCATGGCGCAGGGGAGCGTCCAGTCTCTCAGAAAACGTATGACAAACATTGAAGAAATGTTTAAGGACGTGCAAAAGTACGAAGAAAAAAGCCGCGCCCGCCACCCCGCGTGCCAAATTCCGCACAGGGCATCGCCGCACGCCGAGCCAACGCTCCGGATGCGCCGTCAGTGCGGACGGGTCGCCGACTTGTCGCGACGGGTCGCCGGACAGAACGAACAGGTCGGCGACCCGTCACGAAGAAGTCGCCGGGGGCGACAGACGACCCGCCCGCCACGGGGACGCGACGGGGCGGGGCGGTCAGCGTTTGACGAAAGCAGCAAGACGGTCGGAGCGACCCGAGGCGGTAAGTGTCCGCACAATATAATATCCCGGGGCGAGCCGCGCCACGCACAGCCGGCGCGTGGCGCGAGCCGTATGGACAGGGCGACCCGCCGCGTCGAGGACGAGCAGGTATTCGGCTTCTGTCGGCGGGAGCAGCAGACTGTCGCCCACCACCCGGGACAACGGAGCATCGCCCCGCCGGTCGAGAGAGGCAAAGGCAGGCAGGCTCTCATTCCCGAAGCGGTCGAGGGCGGTGACGACCAGTGTGTCGCCGAGGCGGGAGGGCAGCGCGGGCTCGTAGTCGTAGGACAGCCCTTGCTGGCGCAGCGAGAGGGGACGCAGCAGGCCGTCACGGCTCACATAGACGCAGTAGCTGACACCGCCGGGGGCATTGTCCTCCACCGCGTCCCAGCTCAGGCGCAGCCTCTGCCCCACCCTTTCGAGCCGAACCGCCGTCGCGGGCGGCGCAATGCTGTCGACCCACGTCATGGCAGGCGAGAGGGCGGGCGTGTCGTAGAACTCGCCCGAGAGGAAACGGTAGATGCCTTTCGTGTCGTCCGTCAGGAAACGGCTGCGGAAGTAGGCCTGCCCCATGCCGAGCCGACGGACGAAATGCAGTTCGCGTTCGATTACGTCGAAAGACCAATTCTTCTCGCGCGGGGAGAGCATGTAAATGCCCAGTCCGGGTGCCACAATCCGCCCTGCCGACTGCTCCTGCCAGTCGACGGCAAAGGGATAGAAGTGGTCGCCGGTGAAATACATCATGGGGAAGAGTATGTCCATCCACCCGGCTTTCAGCCACGCCTGCGCGTCCTGGTACACCGCGTCGCGGGCGTTCCATCCCCGCGAGGAGTAACGGGCGAGGTCGGCATACTTGCCCACGGGGGAACAACTCAACTTGACCCACGGCTTCGCCGCCCGAACCGTGTCATGGATAGCCTGCACGCAGCGCGTCACGTTATCGCGCCGCCACTCCGCCCGGTTGCGGCCACGGCCATACTGCCGGTAGGTCGCCTTGTCGTCGAAAGGAATCCCGGTTTCCGGGTAACGGATGTAGTCCAGATGGATACCGTCGACATCGTAGCGGCGGACTATTTCCCCGCAAAGGGCGGCGAGGTATTCCGCCGTGCCGGGCACGCCCGGATCCATGTACCACTGGTCGGAGGCGCGGCGGCACAACTCGGGACGGCGGCGCGGCAGGGCACGGCTGCCCAGGCGGTTGACGGCAGTGGCACGCCCCAAGGGGAACGCGACCACCCAGGCGTGCAGCTCCATGCCCCGGCGATGGCACTCCTCGACGGCCAGGGCGAGCGGGTCGTAGTCCGGGGCGACACCCGGCGTACCGGAGAACACCTCGTCCCACGGTTCGATCGCCGAGGGATAGGCCACGGTGCCCCGGATGCGGGTTTGGAAAAGCACGGTGTTGATGCCGGCCTCACGGAGACTGTCGAGCGTGGCGCAGAGTGCCCGACGCTGGGCAGCCCATCCCTCCGGCGTGGAAGCCGGACGCGACGGCCAGTCCAAACCGCGGAGCGTGGTCAGCCAGACAGCCCGCACCTCGCGCGGGAGAATACTGGCACCCGCCAGGGAAAGGCTGAACAAAAAAGACAAGAGGGTGATAAGGACTTTCATGTGCAGACACAGGTAGTTAGGGTGGCAAAAGTAGCAATTTCTGCCGTAGCTGCGGCCACACGGGACGGCTGACCCGTTTTTTGCAAAGAAAGCCAAGGGACAATTTCTTGTGTATTCGACAGTTCTTCGTATCTTTGCCCAAAATCACCCCCGGCATGAAACGCCTTTCCAGACGCACGTGGATGGTGGCCGCCCTGGTTCTGTACCTGACGGCTTGCTACGTGTACCTTTACTTTGACGGAAAATTCCCACCGGATGCCAAACATTTGGGACTGGCCGCGTTGAGTTATGTGCTGGTCGCCGCCGTCTGGTGGCTGAACCGCCGACGGGAGAAGGCTGACGGGAAAGAAAAGAATTAACAACCAAGGAATCATGAAAAAGTGGACTATCCTGATGCTGCTGCTCGTTGTGGCAGTGAACGCTAATGCGCAATTCGAGAAACGGACAAAGTACATCGGTGCTTCCATGTCGGGGCTTGGACTTTCGTACAGTTCCAACGAGCGTTTCCGCATGGGACTTGACCTTGAAGCGGGGTATTTCTTTTGCGACAACGTCCTGGTCAAAGGAAACATCGGCTACGAACATACGCGCTACACCGACGACGTGCGCATCGGTGTCACCGCCCGCTATTACATCATCCAAAACGGTATCTTCCTCGAGGCTGGCGCGGAGTACAATCACTTCACAAAGAGCAACAACGATGTCATGATACCCGTCGAGGTGGGCTACGCGTTCTACCTGAACCAATACCTCGCGGTTGAGCCCGCCGTCTACTACAAAATGAGCCTGCACGATTTCAGCGGGAACAGTACGGTTGGATTGAGCATCGGCCTGAGTTATTACTTCTGACCCTCGTCCGGCTGCCGCGTGAACTGGCCTTTCCCGACGGGCATCGCCCATTCAACAACACGATAACCCCGAAACGGCAAACCGCCATGCGGCAAGTTCCTACCCTCATACTAACAAACTAAGGACAAAGACATGAAAAAGTACAGCTGTAACGTCTGCGATTGGGTCTATGACCCCAGTGTGGGCGACCCCGAAGCCGGTATCGAA
>CAZYHW010000001.1:0-2919 GCA_964647405.1 uncultured Prevotellamassilia sp. | reverse complement strand
CGTCTGCGATTGGGTCTATGACCCCAGTGTGGGCGACCCCGAAGCCGGTATCGAACCCGGGACGGCTTTCGAAGACCTGCCCGACGACTGGGTGTGTCCCTTGTGCGGCGTGGGGAAAGAAGACTTCACCCCGGTAGATTAATTTCCAAGTGACCATTCCGAACGAGGGCGGTTTCCGGTTGTGCAAACCGGCGACCGCCCTCGTCTCACAAAGCACCCCGCGATACAAAACGACGGTCTCACATCACGGGAAGCACAGAAAATTTTCCCGTCCACGGCTACGGCCGTCACGAAATCGCTAAATTTGAACCATGAAAACCGCACCACGGCGACCCGCAAAGGCGAAAGAGCCGACGGTGCATACCCAAGAACAATACAAGCCGCCCCATCCATGAACGACTCCCCGCATCTGGCAGGCCTCACCGACGAACAGGTCGCCGCCAGTCGCTCCGCAAACGGCGCAAACGTCCTGACACCGCCAGAACGAACCCCATTGTGGAAACAGTTCCTTGAAAAGTTTGAAGACCCTATTATACGCATCCTGCTGGTCGCCCTGCTGGCCTCCATAGGTATCGCCATTTTTGAATTTCTCGGCTTCTTCGGCGAGGGAAAAGACGCATCCGTCTTTTTCGAACCGGCAGGCATCTTCGTGGCCATACTGCTGGCCACGGGCATCGGCTTCTGGTTCGAAGTCAAGGCTAACAGGGCTTTCAACGTCCTCAACCAAGTAAACGACGACGAGCCGGTACAGGTCATCCGGAACGGGCATCCGACCGAAGTGCCCCGCCGGGACATCGTCGTGGGCGACATCGTGGTGCTCAACACAGGCGACGAGATTCCCGCCGACGGCGAACTCATCGAAGCCGTGTCGCTCCAAATCAACGAATCGACCATCACGGGCGAACCCGTAGTGAAGAAATCCGTCCGGCCGGAGGACTTCGACAAAGAGGCCACCTACCCCACCAACCACGTACTGCGCGGGACGACCGTGGTCGACGGACACGGCATCTGCCGCATACTCAAAGTGGGCGACGCTACGGAGAACGGCAAAGTATTAGAGGCGACACAAATCGACAGCAGCGTGAAGACACCGCTCAACCAGCAACTCGACGGGCTCGGCAAGGTCATCGCGCGCATAAGTTACGTTCTGGCCGCACTCATCATCATAGGCCGGCTGTTCACCTACTTCCACGGATGGAACGGGGGCTTCGAGTGGCTTGACTTTCTCAGCTACCTGCTCCAAACCATCATGGTGGCCGTGACGCTCATCGTCGTCGCCGTGCCCGAGGGTCTGCCCATGAGCGTGACGCTCTCACTCGCACTCAGTATGCGCCGCCTGCTGAAAGCGCACAACTTAGTCCGGAAAATGCACGCCTGCGAAACGATGGGAGCCACGACCGTGATCTGCACGGACAAGACAGGGACGCTCACACAGAACCAGATGCGCGTTCATGAGGCTTGCTTCTTCGGGCTGCCCGGCGGCGTGCTGGGCGACGATGACGAGAGCCTGCGCATCCGCGAAGGGCTTTCCGTCAACTCCACTGCCTTTCTCGACCTGAGCGATGCGGAACGTCCCAAGGCCATGGGCAATCCCACGGAGGGTGCCCTGCTGCTATGGCTGCACGACAGCGGGACAGACTACGCCACTATCCGGGAGAACGCGCCTATCGTCGAACAACTGACGTTCTCCACCGAACGCAAGTACATGGCCACGGTGGTAGAATCCACGCTCTTCCCGGGTCGCCGTATGCTCTACGTCAAAGGTGCGCCGGAAATAGTCTTTGCCCTCTGCCGCACCACCACGGGAGGAGTGACCAAGGAAGAAATCGACGCGCGCCTGCTGTCCTATCAAAGCCAGGCAATGCGCACGTTGGGCTTTGCCTGGCAAGAACTGCCGGAGGGAGCATCCGCCATCCGCGACGGCCGGGTCGTGGCCGACAACCTCACGTTCATGGGCATCACCGCCATAGCCGACCCCGTCCGCAAGGAAGTGCCCGATGCGGTCAAGGCATGCCTCGACGCAGGCATAGCGGTCAAAATCGTCACGGGCGACACCCCGGGAACAGCCCGCGAAATCGGCAGGCAGATTGGCCTGTGGCTACCGACCGACGGCGACCGCCAGCAAATCACCGGCCCGGAATTCGCGGCGCTCAGCGACGAGGAGCTACGCAGTCGCGTCATGGACTTGAAAATCATATCGCGCGCCCGGCCTTTGGACAAGAAAAGACTGGTGGAAAGCCTGCAAAGCCTCGGACAGGTAGTGGCCGTGACGGGCGACGGCACGAACGACGCGCCGGCTCTGAAAGCCGCGCAGGTGGGACTGTCGATGGGCGACGGCACCAGCGTAGCCAAGGAAGCGAGCGACATCACCATCATCGACAATTCCTTTTCCAGCATCACGCGTGCTGTCATGTGGGGGCGTTCTCTCTATCTGAACATACGCCGCTTTATTCTTTTCCAGATGACCATAAACGTGGCGGCGTGCCTCGTCGTGCTCATTGGTGCGTTCATGGGGACGCAATCGCCGCTCACGGTGACGCAGATGTTGTGGGTAAACCTCATCATGGACACTTTCGCGGCCATGGCTCTGGCATCCCTGCCGCCCTCGATGGATGTCATGCGCGACAAGCCCCGCCGCCGGGAGGACTTCATCGTCAGCCCGCCCATGTGGCGCGGCATCGTGGGGACGGGCATCTTCTTCACCGCCCTGCTCATCGCCCTGCTTGTCGTCTTCCAACAGGCCGACGTCACGTCGCTCACCGACTACTCCTGGACGGCGACCTACGGCCAGGTGGGTGTCACGCTGACCCCTTACGAGAAAAGCGTGTTCTTCACGCTCTTCGTGATGCTCCAATTCTGGAACATGTTCAACGCCCGCGCCTTCGCCACGGGGCACTCCGCCTTCCACTTGCTTGGGCA